>CAYFMZ010000078.1:0-9175 GCA_964344275.1 uncultured Proteiniphilum sp. | reverse complement strand
TTCATAAATTCCGAACTCAAGTGCAGGGGATTTTAGTAGGTACCAACACGGCACTCATGGATAACCCAAGGTTAACTTCCCGAAATTGGTTTGGTGATCACCCTACTAGAATCGTAATTGATCGAACAAACAAAATACCGGAGAATTCTGCTCTTTTCGACGGATCAGTTCCTACCATCGTTTTCACTGAGATCACCTCCACAAACAGACAGGGTATAGAGCAACTAAAACAGATCGAGATAGACTTTGATAGAGACACTAACCAACAGATATTATGCTCTTTATATAAAGAGAATATCTACTCTCTCCTTGTAGAAGGAGGCAGGCAATTATTATCCTCATTTATAGAGAAAGGAATGTGGGATGAAGCCTACGTGGAGTCCTCGAGTAAAACCCTCTCATCTGGCATGATATCACCTGATATACACGGCTATGTGATAGACACAAAGAGATATCTGAATTCCGTCCAGCTCCATTTAAAGAATAAAATAACTCGAAAATTTCTTTAAATATTCATTTTAATATGGTTAAAGTGAAAAATCTTCCTACTTTTGCATAACTTAAAGTGGTGTACAATATTTTTGAAACAAATGATATCTAAATATTTCCTCCGATCATTAGTGGTTGCCTTGAACATATTGCTATTTACCTCTTGCCTTGGTTCATCTGATGACAATTTTGAATATTCACCCGATGCTCAAATTTACTCATTTTCGATGTCTTCTCGAGGTGACACCCTCAACTTGCTGAACACAACGATTTTCACGATTGACCAGGTAAACGGAAAGATCTTCAATAAGGAGCCATTGCCCTACCTATTTCATGTAGATAGTGTGGTATTGAGCATATCTAGCTCAGGCACCTTTAACCCTTTTTCTCAAGTAATCCTCACCCTATCCGATGAGTCGGATAATCCACACTTTTGGAGTGCATCCGATTCGGTTGCCATCAACCAGTTATTACAAATTACTACTACAGCACCGGATGGAGAAACCACAAAGCAATATGATTTTCAATTAAATATATTTCAGGAAGACCCCTATGTCCTCACGTGGGAAAGGGGGGGCGACTACCTAGCCGTCCCGCCCTCTGATCAAAAAACAATCATGCTTAATGGACGGTTTATCACCTACTACACCACTGAAACAACCGTTGGAGCGGCTTCTTCTACTGATGGCATCGAATGGGATAATGTGGATGAATTGACAGGGCTTCCTCCAACCACCCAAGTAAAGTCACTACTACAACGTGAAAATGCAGCGTACGCGCTGGATGAGGGAGGCGAAGTATATGCCTCGGACGAGACCGGTACCACCTGGAGCAGGGTTCTCGCGCCTTACAACGTGGAAGCAATCTATGGCATCTTGCCTTCTGCTACCGGCGAGAGCATCTTGGTAGCAGTCAATCATAATGATGCCCTACGGTTCGCGGTAACCGATGATTTTTCCGAAATACAACTTATGAACAATATACCGGACGATATGCCGCTGTTGGATTTCACTTCCACAAGCGTAGAGAACCCCGATTCTTACGCAACCAAGTATATCGTGCTGACGGACGGGATTAAAAAGGACAACACGCGTAACGAAGCCATCTGGATCTTGCAAGAGAAGGATGAAGAGATCACAAATATCTCCAAGGTAACCAATGCTTCAGTAGCAGGGAGTAGTCTATTTTATTACGACAAACGCCTCTACCTGATGATTCTCACAGGAGGGGAAAATTCGTTTTTGCTTTCAGACAATTTCGGGCTGGATTGGATCGAAGCGGAAGATAATCAGTCGTTTCCATCAGAATTCACCCCACGAACGAAAGGGTCTGTTCTGGCCGACGAGGATAACAATATATGGATATTCGGCGGAATATCCTTGGATCAAGTGCAACTTATAGACACGTGGAGAGGAAGGCTTAACAAGTTTGCAATGAACTAACATTCGGGGTTGATTTATACTTTATGAACTGATTTCACGTTAAAGTAAAGAGGCTAAATCAATTCAATAAAGGAATGGATGTTCAAGTAAAATGGATGCGTATTTGTAGCATCGTACTGTCATTGCTCTTTTTACCGGTCGTAACCAAACTTTTCTCGCAAGAGTACAAATACGAGATAGGTGCCGCAACGGGTATCTCGTCTTACATGGGCGATGCCAATAGAACGCGGCTCTTCCTTCATCCGAAGATAGCTGGAGGTGCCCTGTTCAGGTACAATATCAACCTGCAATGGGCAATAAAGGCAAATATCCTAGGAGGATCCATTTCAGCCAATACAGCCTACTCCGGCAATCGGTTTCCCATGGAACAAAAAGAGACGTTTCAACGCTCCTTCGCGGATATTGGCTCGCAGATAGAGTTCCATTTTTTCCGATACAGCAGCGAGTACGGGTACTTGGGAACAAGACCCTATACTCCTTATCTATTTATAGGGATGGGAGGTACAGTTGCAGCAGGAAAAAATTCTTTCTATGGGGTAAATATGCCGATTGGTATCGGGTTTAAATATAAACTAAAGAACAGGATAAATATCGGGGCAGAGATTTCAACACGAAAACTATTTAGAGACAATTTCGACGTGACGAAACAGACCCAGGGATGGAGCTTAGATGCTCCTTTCGGGATTGAGAGTAGTTTTCTGAAAAATCAGGACTGGTATTCATTTGCAATGATTTACTTGACATGGGATTTCGGATTACGAGAAGATCCCTGTCACTGACTTTAACATGTAGCCGAATAAAGATGTCGTTAATTGACAATATCGATCATAGTAACCTTCCCGCCCACGTGGCCATCATTATGGATGGCAACGGGCGCTGGGCACAAGCCAGGGGGTTAGGAAGAGGGGAAGGGCATAAGGAAGGGATTGCCTCTATCCGGAAAGTGGTAGAGGCTGCATCAAAAGTGGCTATTCCCTACCTTACCCTTTATGCTTTTTCCACGGAGAACTGGAACCGGCCAGAAGAAGAGGTCAACGGGCTGATGGATTTAATGGTTTACGCGATCACGGAAGAGACCGACGACCTGAAAAAAAATAACGTGAGAATTCGCTGTATTGGCGATATGAGCCGCCTACCGAATCATGCACGTACCACGTTGGAAAGATGTATAAGAGACACGGAGAATGGCACTGGCCTCACGTTAAACATCGCGCTGAGTTATTCATCGAAATGGGAACTCACTGAAGCGGCTCGTAAAATCGCGGGCGATGTGGCAAAAGGGGTACTTCAACAGAGTGATATAAATGAAGGGACACTAAGCAACTACCTCACCACAAAAGGGATGCCCGACCCAGACCTGTTAGTCCGGACAGGTGGCGAGCAGCGTATAAGTAATTTTTTACTATGGCAATGCGCCTACGCTGAACTTTATTTCACTGACATCTTTTGGCCCGATTTCGGAGAAGAAGATTTTTATATGGCCATACTTGATTTTCAGGGACGTGAAAGAAGGTTCGGCCAGACAAGTGAGCAAGTAGATTCTCACCCCGTGGCAGATAGGACAGAACGTTAAATAATTAAACAACCACGCTGAATTTAAAACAGTTGGGAAAAAGAAATTGATCACAATGTTGAAGAGGACATTCCATTTGCTTCTACTATTCACCATGCTATCCGGTGTGGTATCTTTGGGACAGGTCAACGACAGCATCCCTCACGCTATCCCGGATGAGCTTATCGTGAATTATACGGTTCCACCCAAACGGTACTACATTGCCGATGTTGATGTAACCGGCGTTGAAGGAACTATGTACGCGGATCAAGAGTTTGTCCTCGTGAATTTTGCAGGATTATCTAAAGGACAGGAAATACAAATTCCTGGGGATGATATTTCAAATGCCCTGAAACGATTTTGGCGACAAGGTCTTTTCTCTGATGTAAAAATATTACAAACCAAAGTAGAAGGTGACAGCGTATGGTTGGAGATTCGCCTCACCGACCGACCAAGGGTTACGGATATTCATTATTCCGGTATGAGAAAAGGCGAACAGGATGATATAGAAGAGAAAATCGGTTTCGTGAAAGGGAATCAAATCACGCCACCCCAAATCGACCGTGCCGAGCTGATGATCAAAAGCTATTTCGACGAAAAGGGGTTTGGCGATGCAGAAGTTCGAGTCCTTCAACATCCTGATACTACAGGTTTGAACCAAGTTGTACTAGAGATAGCAGTAGACAAGAAGGAAAAACTCAAGGTAAACAGCATCACGCTGACGGGAAACGAAGCTCTTTCGGATCGACAAGTTAAAAGGTCAATGAAGAAAACCAACGAACGCGGTAAGTTGCTCAATCTCTTCCGTCCCAAGAAGTTTGTCGAAGATCTCTACGCGGAAGACAAGAGAAATATCATCAATAAGTACCACGAAGAGGGATACCGTGACGCCGAGATATTGCGCGATACTGTCTACAAACACGATGAAAAAACGGTTGACATAGAGATCACGCTCGAAGAAGGACCACTCTATCACATTCGTTCCATCAACTGGGTTGGCAATACTCAATACCCGTCTGCCCAACTGGCGCAATTGCTCAATATGTCTCCAGGAGACATTTATAATCAGAAAAAATTACATGAAAGATTAATCACTGATGAAGATGCGGCCGTGAACCTGTACCAAAATAATGGTTATCTCTTTTCCAATATCGATCCGGTGGAGATTAATATTGAGAACGACTCTGTAGATTTGGAACTACGCGTTTTGGAAGGACCTAAAGCTACCATCAAGCGGGTTATCATTCAAGGAAACGACCGTCTCTATGAAGACATTATCCGTCGCGAACTACGAACTAAGCCGGGTGCGGTATTTAGTAAAGACGACTTGTTACGATCTGTTCGTGAAATAGCCCAGACAGGACACTTTGATCCCGAAGCACTTTCAGCGGATATTGGAGGAGGAATTAACCCCAATCCAGAGGATGGGACAGTGGATATCACCTACCCGCTCACCTCAAAGGGAAACGACCAGATTGAATTCTCGGCCGGATGGGGCGTGACCGGTCTAGTAGGAAGACTTAGCCTCAAGCTCAATAACTTCTCACTGAAAAACCTTTTAAACCCATCCATGCACCGCGGTATTATCCCTCAAGGGGAAGGGCAAACACTGGTATTGAGTGCGCAAACAAACGGGAATTACTACCAATCATACCAGTTTCAATTCATCGAACCTTGGTTCGGTGGAAAACGTCCGAATCATTTTTCGGTGAACGCTTATTACTCCCGGTACACGGGGCTTAACACTAACTATTACTCTCAAAACAGTTATTACGATCCCTACATGTATGGGTATGGATACGGATATCCTGGGTATGGCGGGTACGGTGGCTACGGTGGGTACGGGTATGGTGGATATGGCGGATACGGTGGGTATGGGTATCAAAATATGGCAGAGTACGCGTACGACCCAAATCAGGTATTCAATATTTTCGGGGTATCTCTGGGTTACGGTAAACGCCTCGAGTGGCCGGACGACTATTTTCAGATCATGGCCTCACTGGGATTCCAGCGTTACGGGTTGAAAAACTGGACTTACAACCAATTCCCCTTCCATACGGGTGTAAGCAACAGTATCACGCTAGGATTGACCCTGTCTCGTATATCAACGGACAATCCCCTTTACACGAGAACTGGGTCGGAGTTTACGCTCAGCGTCAACGCTACACCTCCCTTTTCGCTATGGGATGGGAATAACTACGAGAACATGGCATATAACGATCCCGCTAAATACAAATGGAATGAATACCATAAATGGAAGCTGAAGATGCGGACATATACTCCACTTGCCCCCCTAACAGTAAAACGAACGCCTGTGATGGCCACCCGTGTAGAGTTTGGGATACTCGGCCATTACAACAACCACAAACTAACCCCATTTGAAACGTTCGACGTGGGAGGAGATGGTATGACAGGTTATACCAGTACGTTCGCAACCGAAAATATCGCGCTGAGAGGGTATGAGAATAATGGCATTGCCACCCAAGCACGTGCCTACACTAGACTGGGACTGGAGGTGCGATATCCCTTTATACTTGAGCCGAGTTCCACGATTTACGGAGTTGCCTTCTTGGAAGCAGGAAACGCGTGGTGGGAGATAAAAGACCTCAACCCATTCGATCTAAAACGGTCGGCAGGTGTGGGAGCACGTATATTTCTCCCTATGATCGGGCTCATGGGGATTGATTGGGCCTACGGGTTCGACACGGTATACGGTAGAGGAAGTAGAGAACGAGGTGGTAGCCAGTTTCACTTTATCATCGGTCAGGAATTCTAACATGTCAGGATAAGCAATAGGAGTACTAACAAACATTTAACATTATTTATTGCACCTCTTGTAAACGAATCTTGACTCGTGTTGTCTATTACAGACTGGCCAACGCGGAGGGAATAAGTCAAAAGATTTATCCACACCTCTGATTCCGGTCTCCTATTATTAAATTAATAACAGCATCAATATGAAGAAAACATTGTTTTTTATCAGTTTATTCATGGTGTTCGCACTTAGTAGCACTAAGGCCCAACAATACGCCTTGATTGATATGGAATATATCCTTAATCGAATCCCCGGATACGAAAACGCGAACAAGCAGCTTGAATCACTCTCGCGGCAATGGCAGAGCGAAGTGGATAAAGAGGTGGAAATCGTGGACGCGATGTATAAAAAATACCAGGCCGACTTAGCTTCTTTGGTAGGTGAGGAAAAAACAAAACGTGAGAACGAAATCGTTGCAAAAGAGAATGAGATTCAAGAACTTCGCAATCAATACTTTGGTGCGCAAGGCGAATTATTCAAACGCCGTGAAAATCTTATCAAGCCCATTCAAGACAATATCTATGAAGCGGTCAAAGAGATTGCCACTGCCTCAGGCTACACGGTAGTTGTAGACAGGGCATCGGCCACGTCCATTATTTTTGCTTCACCCAGTATAGACATCAGTGATCAAGTACTCTCAAGGTTAGGGTATTAAAAATAAATGGTTTATCTTTGTATCCCATTTTAAAGAAATTATAAATTTAAATTACGAACAGAAATCATGTTAAAGAAATTACTAATCGTATGTATCGCGCTGGCTCCTCTAGCGGCCGTTGCCCAAGATGTGAAGATTGCATATATCAACACACAGGAGATATTCACGGCCATGCCCGAACTGTCCGGTATTGAAACCCAACTAAGTACCAAGCAAGAAGAGATCAACAAGAACGGACAAGCGTTAATTGATGAATTTAATAAAAAACTGGAGGAGTTTGAAAATAACCCCGCGGCTTCCGAAGCTCTGCAACAGGACCAGCAAAAACAACTGGCTCAAATTCAGGAAAGGTTTCAAGTGTACCAACAAAACAGTCAGCAAGAGTTAACCCAGCTTCAACAACAGCTGCTTGAGCCGATAAACAAGAAAATAGCAGATGCCATTAAAGCAGTAGGGGACGAAAATAGTTACACGTTTGTATTTGATGTGGCCACTATGCAATCACCCATCGTGTACGTGAGCCCAACAGCCACTGATATTACCGCTTTGGTTAAAACGAAGTTAGGACTGTAATTCATACAGTGGATGAAGCCACCCTCGCGCTGTAAAAGGTAAAGGTGTAAAAAGGGTGTAAAAAGTCAAAGGGAGGTACTCTCAAAACTGAGATAACCTCCCTTTTATTTGCAGCCATTACATTCCTTTTATTACCAGTAGTGGAGTATCCGAATGAAACAACATTCTCCGTGCGATTCCCGGGTTAAACATCCGCGCAAAAATATTCCGACGTGAACTTGAAAGAGAAATCATATCGATTTTATTCTCTAACACGAAGGTTTCCAATGCTTCTTCTAATCCCACGTTTTGGTCGATCAGTCTATACTCTGTCTGCAACTGAGGGTAACGTTCGGCAAGATACTTTTGGATACCCGATAATTTAATCTCGTTCCAGACATCCTCTTTCTTTGCAATATGCGCGAGGAAGACCTTGATAGGATAAGGTGATAAGAACTTCATTATGATTTCAAACGCTTTGAACTCTCGTTCTCTAAAGTTAGTAAGAAAAACGATATGCTTCATTTCGGAGAGGTTCTTCACTTTAGCTCCTTCCGGGATCGCGAAAACGGGTGTCTTCGAGCCCTCCATTACTTCGGCTGTAACGCTTCCAATCAGGTCGAGTTCTTTCGCGTTTCTCCCTCTCGTTCCCATCACGATGGCTGCCGGGTGTATCTTCTTCGAGTAATTGATTACTTCTTCTTCCGGTAAGCCTTCCACTAGCACGGTTTTATAAGGAACGTCAGGTATTTGTCCAATGGCAATTTTTTTTTCAATTTTTTCTGCCAGTTGATCCATCTCCTGTTCCATCTTGGCCCTGACATCTTGGTAAATATCTTTATCGGTTGCCTGCAGCGTGAATGAATCCCCAAAAGGTATGGAAGCCGGATAGAACGGAGTGAAGAAAGCATGCATTAACTTCACACTGCAATCCAAGTCACTCGCGAGCCTAAAACCAAACTCGCATGCCATAAACGAGTAGTCGGAAAAATCCACGGGAACAAGTACCTCGCGGATAGGCTCTATTAGATCCTTTTCATCGGTAACTGAGGAGAAATCTACTTGCTCAATTACACGTAGTGCATCAGGGAGATCGCTCTCCCTAATACGCACACGGACATTGCCGGGAATCACGGGTTCTATCATTTTTATTCCGTGGATGGCAGCGGGAATGCCTTCCGACTCTAAGATCGATTTCAAAATATGCGCTTTCTCGTACGTGTGAATAGCCACTGTTACCAACTTGTCATCGTGCGAAGAGTCTTTTTTTCCTTCTTCTTGTTTCATAGTAATATCTGTTTGAGCATCCATAGGATCACGACTACTAGATGCGGTATTAAAAAAACCCAATTGAGACCTTATAAATGATCAACAATTGGGTTTCAATTTTGTTTATTTCCCTTACTCTTCCTCCGTTTCCACTTCCTCCGTTTCCACTTCAACGGGGACAGGTTCCGGGTAGTCACTTAGCCCGAGAATCTTCAATGCCTTATCAAAAATAGTGGTATCGTCTAAAACAACAATACCACCATTGGGACCGGGCTCGATGTGTATTCCTACGCTCTTGCCTTCTTTGTAATTGTATCCACCAAAATAGTTCCTTACGGTTTCGGGTTTCATCTTCAACTCCGTGGCTATTTGATGGATACTACCATCAGGGAGTTTATCTT
>CAYFMZ010000077.1:0-9391 GCA_964344275.1 uncultured Proteiniphilum sp. | reverse complement strand
GTGCCCCGAAAAGAAGGGCAAACAAAAGCGAGATCATCGAGTGTTTCATTTTATTTCGATTAGTAAATAATATGACTTACATTTATGAAGTATTCAAAGTTATCAATTGATTAATAAATTACAACAATTGAAATGCATCGAATAAAAAAGAACTCCAAGATGTTCTCTTGATTTTGGATAACACCTTGGAGGTTCTAACGAGTTCTTCAATTACTTTTACCAAAAAACAGCTTGATCTTCATCGGGTATCAATGTGCTTACGTTTCTCTGCATTAACATTGTCCCTTTGCATCTATATGGAAAGATCATATTCTCACTAGAAGCCCTGTCTTCATATTTATATTCAAGCGTTAAAGTAAAGAAACGTTTGATTATATGAGGTCGATCAATATCAATCTCTTCCCTAATTTCGTACGTGGGCTGACCAATAACCTCAAAAGCAAGTTCTGGATTTTCTGCACTAAGTAATAGTTTACCTTTTTTCGAATAAAGAGGTATCTCACCTTCTGTGTTTTCGATTTCCGTGATTTCATCCGGTTCCAAAAACTCACACTTAACCTTGAAATCACCTCGATTCTCTGCAAGTTCTTCTGTGATACCTGCATAAAAGAAAATGGTGTTCTCGTCTACAACGCGCGCTTCTCGTGTGCTTGCCGTCATATACTTGGTGGTGTTGTCACCAAAGTAAACATACATACTTCCCGCGTTATAATTTCCCGAGTAATCGTTAAAGGGCATCACCCAAAGAAGGGCTTTCTGTCTCCCTTTGTACGTGTTTAACGTATACGAGGCATCTGGAAGAATGGTAAGAGGTAACACCCATTTATCAACAAGGTCCAAACCCGAAAGCTTAAAGTTTATATCAAAATATGCAACATCCTCTCCGCTGGATATATGGCATGTTTTTGATGGAAATTCATAAAAATTCTCGGGCAACTGCTTATAATACAAATCGGAACGCTCCGTATATCGGTCGTAGTTTAAATAATTCAACGTGTCATTATCCACATCGATTCGCACATTGTAATCTTGGTCGTTGTTTCTCGATCCACTGACGATAACGGGTAATTTAAAATTAACCATTTCATTTTCTGGCTTGTACTTCAGATAAATAACAGACACATCGTCTCGATTGATAGGTGCTTTCAGGGATAACATCCGTGTATATAACTCGTCCTCCCATTCATCATTACATGCCGTAACGAATAATAAAGCGGCCATTAAAACAGCAAAATATAGATATTTATTTTTCATACGATATTTTTTTTACGTAAATCAATCAAATGATGGCCACCCCGGAGCTTGAGTTAACCTTGCATTTCTTTTCAACTCATCATAAGAAACCGGCCAAAAATATTTTTTCATTGACCAAGATGTTTGTACACTCGGTACTACCACTTGCTCATAAAAAAACTCACGATTCTCTTTCGGTACGGTCGTATTGCACCCATAAATCATCTGACTCTCCTCCTCCGGTGCATCTTTCCAGCGTCTAAGGTCGTAATAACGTTGATTCTCTCCTAGGAATTCCACTTGTCTCTCGCGTTTTAATGCTTCTCTTAATTCATCGGTGTTCGTATAAGGGTCGCCTTGACCTAGGTCATCGTAATTCGGTAAGCCCGCGCGTAATCGAACCGGAAGAACAGCCTCTTTCATCTCAGTTATATCACGGGAAATAGCGTAAGTTTCCGATCCATCCCATGAAGCTATCGAATAGGAACCTGTTAGCTCGTTCAATGCTTCAGCGTACATTAATAAGATATCGGCGTAACGAATGGCAGGATCCACTTTAGGGTAGACTATGCCGTCCATATAGCTTTCTTTAGGGTTCACGAACTTCATCATCCCTATACCTGTGGGAATCCAGCGGTCGTCCGTACTCACAATTTTGCGCCCGTCATCCTCTCCATAATAATAGAATGTCTGAAAATCCCGGTTATTTGGATCCCTCGCGCTTGTATTCGACCAGTTGGCTCCATTAAATGCGACAGAGGCATAAAATCGAGGCTCTCGATTCGCGTATTCCAGCCATACATCTTTTCTCAGGTAGGGATATTCACCATCAAATTGCGTGAACCCTTTTAAACTGGTGTTCCTGTCGAATGGTTGACCGTCATTCATTGCATAAGCATCGCATTGTTTGCCGGTGATCCCGTGGCAATTCCACCCTCCCCCTTTACTTACAGGCATTTGGTGACGCGACATCGACTCGATACCGTATTCATCGTTCAATTGATTATCACCTCTTGAGAAAATAAGCTCAGGATTTTCTCCTACATATAAATCTCCATTAAAAATAGCTCGGTAGGAGTCCAAAGGATCGATATCTTTCCAACCCCCTTCTTCCCATGTTTTCTCAGAATAGACCGGATGATACGGAGGATCTATCGTTTTAGGATAAGCACCCCACAATCCACCGCTGCTCCTTTTTGGGGCTACATAAATCTGATATTTTCCCAGTTTTATCACATCGAGTGCAGCTGCCGCTGCTTTAGCCCATTTCTCTTCATCATACTCTTGGGAAATAAGATGATTTCCCTCATCATCTACAAAAGAAGCCATTTCAAGGTTTCCATTCATCAATGGGCTGGCGGCATACAGGTATGCTTTAGCTCGCACGGCTAATGCTGCCCCTTTAGTGGGTCGAGATGCTCCACGTGATATCCTGTCGCTCTCGAGGTATTTTGCTGCAAGCAGCATTTGTTCAGATATATATTCGGCGCATTCATCATACGTATTCCTTGATCTCGCCAAATCAGGATAGGCAGCCTCATAATCAAGACCTTCATCCGGAAGGATCGGCACGGGACCATACTTCCTTAACAACAGCCAATAGAGATAACCTCGAATAAAATAGGCTTGTCCTTTTAGGTCGAGATACATCTCTTCTGAAATTTCACTGTTCGGATGAACATTTTCCAGAAAGATTGAAGCTTGTCGAATACCATCATATGACTGGCTCCATGGTCGAGCGATCAGATCGTACACATTTCCTCCGTATTGTGGTCCGTATTGACCAAACTTGTAGTTTGAAAAAGAAATACCTGCTCCCCCCTCGGTAAAAATCATATCATCCGAGTAGTTTGTGAGAGTGAAACGCACATGTCCTATCTCCAGATTAAAGGATAGAAGCTGATAGTACGCGTTCGCCAGCCACTGTTCTGTATAATCTCTGCTATTGAATATTCTTTCCAAGTCTTGCCTGTCGCTAAAATAACGCTCCACGCTCAAGTAATCTGAACATGCAGGGAAGGTAGTCCCCAGGCAAATTAGTGCTATC
This sequence comes from uncultured Proteiniphilum sp., assembly GCA_964344275.1. Classification (GTDB taxonomy): domain Bacteria; phylum Bacteroidota; class Bacteroidia; order Bacteroidales; family Dysgonomonadaceae; genus Proteiniphilum. The sequence goes on along the minus strand of CAYFMZ010000077.1, from coordinate 6,111 downwards.
ACAAGGATATAATTTTTTTTCATAATGTTAATCTACTATTTTGTCGAACATTAAATATTTATCGTCAGGCCAATAGTTACCGTTTTCCCCAGAGGATACTTCATCCCATTTGAGCTTCCCATTTCAGGATCCCATAGCTTGAACTTTGAGAATGTTAGCAGGTTCTGTCCCACTAAATGAACACGCACATTATTCATATAGAATCGGTTTGTGATGGTTTTAGGAAGCGTGTATCCCATTTCTAATGTTTTCAGTCGCAGATACGATCCATCGCGAAGCCAATAGGTTGACGGGCGATAATTATTCGAGTTTCCGCCATAGCTCAATCGCGGATATTCCGCGTTTGGATCCTCATTAACCCCTAGGATCCACCGATTTGAAGCGGCCATCTCTTCAAGGATATTCCCCCACTCTCCGTTCACGAATGGATAAACGGTAAACCCATCAATGAAGAAGTGTGATTTTCCAGCTCCTTGAAAGTGTAGGTTAAAGTCAAACCCCTTCCAGTTAGCAGACAACCCCAATCCATAAATAAGGTTCGGACGAGTTGTCGCACCAATTGGAACGACATCATCGTTATTAATTATTCCATCCCCGTTAATATCTTTGTATTTGATGTCTCCAGGCATCACATCTCGTTGATCCGCGAAATCCTGACGCGGGCTATTCCGAATGTCCTCATAATCTTCAAACAATCCTAACGCGATCAATCCCTTTGCTTGATCAACACGATAGCCTGTGCGACGAAGGTATGGATATCGATTCACCATCTCATCCGCTTCGGTGATTTCGTTCTTGCTGTAAGTGAAATTTCCTCTCAACTGCAGACTTACATCTCCGATTGACTGATCCAGTTTGAAATTCCCGTCAAATCCTCTTGTCTCAACACTTCCCACGTTAGCAGATGGGCTGGATCCCTGAATACCAACAATATCGGGTAAAAAATGTCTTGTCATGTAGATTCCGTCGCGATTCTCGTGAAAATAATCGACGGTCAACCCAAACTTATCTCCCCAAAGATACAAGTCCAGTCCCAAGTCGTGTTTTTTAGCAATCTCCCAAGTTACATTGTTTGACGATACACGTGTGTACGTTAATCCAGGATAAGCAAAGGGACTGTTTAAGTCGCCCCAGTTATAGCTGATGGACTGTGATCCGGCTCCCGTTTGTACATCGTAATTGCCAAAATTGGCGAGGTACGGAAATCTCAATGTGGAGTTATCCGTTCCTACTTCTCCATACGAGTAGCGAAGCTTAAACAGTTCTAGCCAATCGATGTTATCTTTCACGAAGTTTTCATCAGCAATATTCCATGCAACTGAAAATGACGGGAAAAATCCGAATTGGTGTCCTTTTGCAAAATTTTCTGAACCGTTATATCCAAAGTTGAAGTCCAAGAAATAACGTCCCAAGTATCCGTAAGCAACATTCCCTGCCACTCCTTGGTGACGGCGAGCAATACCCTGCATAATATCGCTTCCGAAAGCTGAGGTGTTCACATAATTATCATGGGTATATTTTACTACACTGCCAAAATTATGACCCGAAAAGTTTCTGCGATAGGAGACCTCGGCTTCTAAAAACTCTTTTCTATCACCTGTAGCGGACGATCCTTGCGATAGTAGTCTCTCCGGAACAATCCGATTGAAAACAATTTCACCGTCTGAATTACGTTGCCGTTCAGCTCTCCACATCTCGGGATTCTTACGACGCTGAATATAATTATAATTGTATGTATCGTAACCAAAGCGACCAACAAATGTCAGTCCTTCAGTTATAAAATCCAACTTCTGCTCCAAAGTAATATTCGAGTTTATGGTATTTTCCCAAATCTCGGAATATCCCGTTTGCGTTGCTGCTGTCCAAGGGTTGTATTTCCTTTCCCATGACTCATCGTCCTCGGGTTGCATAATGGGGACATATCCGTTAGAATACATCACGGGCAAGGTGATAGGGTTATAACCAAAAATGGAATACCAGATATCGTCCGTACTCACGGCCCCCGATCGATTTGTTTTCTCCAAAGCTCCTCCGATACCAACTTGTACAAGTGTAGACGAGGTGATGTTCATGTCTATGTTAAGTCGATAGTTATATCGTTGATAATTTGCATTTGTATCGTAATCTTTCATGTTTTTGTCGACATGGTACATCCCTCCTTCATCAAGTAAGCTCCCGGATAAATAATAGCGTGCCCTAGACCCTCCGCCCCTAACACTTGCTGAGGCTCGGTAAGTAGGAGCACCATCTTTCAAAAGTAGATCCATCCAGTCCACGTTTGGATAAATGTCAGGGTCTAGCTGCTCGTTAATCATCATAAGCTCCTGATCACTATAGATCGACTTCTGATTACGTGTCGTCCGTGCTTCGTTAGCCATAGCTGCATACGTCATCCCATCAACGAATTTAGGCGTACGTGTACGGGTAGTCCAAGTATATTCAGATTTTGCTGTCACTTCAACTTTTCCCTCATTCCCCCTTTTAGTATTAATCAAGATCACACCGTTTGCACCGCGAGACCCATAAATCGCGGTCGCGGAAGCATCTTTTAATACGGAGAAAGATTCAATATCTTCAATATTGAGCTCATCCATACTACGTTCAAATCCATCAACCAAAACCAAAGCACTGGAGCTTCCTCCGAAAGTAGATATTCCTCGGATCCAAAATTCAGAAGTATTTGATCCCGGTTGACCCGAACGTTGCATTGCCATAACACCGGCAACATTACCTGCCAATGCATTTGTTATGCTAGAAACAGGCGTTCTTAAAGTTCCTACATCCACGGTCGTGATCGCACCGGTGACCGTTACTTTTTTCTGCGGTCCCATACCGGTAATGGTTACTTCATCCAGTGCGGTTGCTTTTGACTCTACCATATTCACATCAAGCACCATATTCTCATCTTTTACCAGATGTTCTTGTGTTTCGTAACCCAGGTACGAGAATACCAAATATTGGAATGATTCAACTTCAATTCTATAGTTCCCATCAATATCGGAGGCAACTCCCAAACCGGGTCTATCTTTTACTATCACGGTTGCACCAATCATTGGCAGTCCCTCCTCGTCGTATATTGTACCGCTAACTTCAACAGTAGTCCTTTGACCATACGTGGCCATTACAAATATCAAGGAGATAAAAACAGATAATATATATTTCTTCATTTCAATTGTGTGTTTATTTCTTTGACTTACTCGATCGAAATAGTACGTATACGTTTATTTTCACGATCCGCGACATAAAATATTTTGTCCTCTTCGTCGTATGCAATGCCGCATGGTTCTCTGAAACGAGCAGTCTCTCGCGCCTCTCCGTCGATCCAGCCCCACACTCTTCCATCTATCCCCACGCTACCGCGGCCCGCGAACGTGCTGACCTCCCCTTCGGGTGTAATTTTTCGAATAGCGTTATTATTATGATCGCATACATAGAAATCGTACACATCCTCTTTACCTTCTTCCACATACTCATCGTTCTTAACAAAAACCCCTTGTCTCGGTCGATTGAAGAGTGCAGAACTACCCGGAGCATCGGCATAGCCGGCACTTCCACCCTGGGAGCCGACATGAAGCACGGAGGATACCAACTCCTTCTTTTCTCTATCGTACGCGCATCTGTACACTCCGTTAAATCCAGTCATATACACGTAAAGATCATCGGGATGACGGAACATAAACACATGGTCGCTTGCATTCGCTCGAACGCTAAACAGAGGCTTTCCATCCCACATTTGAGCCTCTTCATTAAATACTTGACGGGCTTTATACACCTCAGAAGATTCCCAAGTATTATAAAATATTGTTCCATCCTTCATCGAGACGGCTGAATATGAACATTGAGCATATAGGTAAGGATAAACTTTTCTAAACCCTTCGTTCCGTAACGCGTAATACATGTTCGGCATTTGATGTCTATCGTTCCAGTTACCGCGTCCGTTATCATCCACCAAAAATAAGGTATCTCTTGTGGGAGTATCAAAAAGCATCGATTTTACCTGATGCACACCTGCTTGACCTTTCATAAAAACTGTCGACACCTCTTCAGTGGTGAGATTTATTCTTCTTAAAGCGGCTAAATTCTCCTCATCTATACAATAAAGAATCTTGTTCCCATCCTCGTCGATATCAAATTCCAACCACCAAGGTGATTGAAATTCTGCCTCTTCGAACGAACCATCGATTATGCTACTTGTATTAGTTGCAGGATCCACTTTACCTGCAAGTGTATTTACAACTAAAGTGGACTCAAGCATAAAAAGATCTTCAAATTCATGTTCTTTAATCAATTTACCACTATCATCCAAAATTCTCACAACAACATCCCCTCTCATTGAAAGGCGTGGTGCCATTACACATATTTTTTTACCGGATGAACCAATGACCGGGGCTGACACTCCTCCTATCAACACTTCGATATTCGAAATTTCAGTGCCAAAATTAGACCCTTCAATAAAAACCAATGTTCTCACCGGACCTTCCTTTGGCCAAAAATCATTAAATACCACGGGTTGTGAGGGATCTGAAGATTCTGTTGGCTTGGGACCCAAATAACCACCCTCTTCGCTACAACTAGCTAAAAGGCTGGCTAATATTACAATTGCGATAAGTTGCAACCAGCCAATCCTTTCTTTAATGTTTTTAATCATTTTCATTTCAATGTTATTAGTGATTTTGCGCTTTTTTTTCGTTTAGATTTATTAATACGTGAACCAATTTTCATAAAAGCGATCCTTCTGTTAAAAAAAGAATCTAAGAGTAAAGATTAAGTTGCAGTCATATTTATTGACAATGAGAAGCCTGAATAGGTCGACAATACAGAAATCGGACACTCAAGATTAATAGTCATTCTCTCATTCTATAACAACTCTACATATTCCAGTTAATTGAAAAACAAGCTACTTCTAATCAAGGTGAGTAAACAGTTTTAAACTTCACTAGACATTAATGACACTACTCACATGCCAATTCTACAACACTCGATATTTTATAATATTACAAAAATAAAATTTGCACATGATCAATAAAAGTAAAAACTGTTGACATTTACTCTTTATTGTTTGATTTTTACTATATTTGCATTAATCGACTACTGTAAAGAACAATAACATTATGAATTTTAAACTTACAAACCGCTCAAATAGTACTAAGATCGGTACTAAAGTTCAATTAATCCGAAAGTACTTCGGTATTAAACAAGAAGCTCTGGCATCGGAACTTGGCATCAGCCAGCAAGAATACTCAAAAATAGAGCAACAAGAAGACATCGAAGAAAGCACATTGTCTGAAATAGCTAGAGCACTGAATGTATCTCCTGAGATTATTAAAAACTTCAATGTCGAATTAGCAATAGCCAACATCAATTACAGCCACACGGGTAATTCGAATCCTGAGTTTGAGAACACGCGTGTTATCCATGTTGATCCCATAGATAAAATTGTTGAACTATATGAACGGTTACTGAACAGTGAAAGAGAAAAAATAGAATTATTGAAAAATACTATCAATCAATAGCAACAAAATCATCACTATGCAAATTAACATTAAAAAAACCACAACCACCACAAAACCAGTACACATTGGGAAAAAAATAGAAAAACTACGTCGAATATTAGGAGTGACTCAAGCCGATCTAGGACAGCAGTTGGGTATCACCAAGCAAGCAGTCTCCAAGATGGAACAAACTGAACAAATCAACAGTAAAAGATTAAAACAAGTAGCAGAGGCACTTGGGGTTTCGGCAAAAGCAATAAAAGATTTTAATGAGAAAGCCATTTTGGACTGCGACAACAACTTTTTACATGAAAAAACTGAAAAGTCTTCAATTCACAACGTGACCATTCATATCAGAAATGAAAAAAAATGTGCAATGATAAAGACCATAAGGCTATTTGAAGAATTGATCAAAATCGAAAGAGAGACTTTTCAAATAGCAACTGAAAGGATGTCGTCATAAGAGTTATTTACCACTACGTCAATATTGTCGTAGTATTACAGCTAACGTTTTTTAAAAGTCTCTAATCACGAACATACACATATATCCTATTAAGCATCTCTGCAAGTTCAGAAACAGCAGACCATTGAGGATTGTGATCGGCCGTCATGGTCACCA
>CAYFMZ010000076.1:0-9416 GCA_964344275.1 uncultured Proteiniphilum sp. | reverse complement strand
CACCACGCTGGTTAACCCAGAGATCGTGGAGGAGATCCTTCACGAAAGGTTGTGAGGAATTATCACAACGTATTGCAACGGGTGAAGAAGTCGATCGCATCCAGCTCGCTCTTAATTAAAGCCTCTTCGGAATCGCTGATATTCTGGAAAGGGGTGCGGTTGATGCCCAGGTCCAGTCCGAGTAGCTTCATGATGCGTTTCCCGGCCACGATATTGCCCCGGTAACGGGCGATCACGTTGATCACCTCCTGTGCGAAGTTTTGATGATCCACCGCCTTTTCCAGGTTGCCTTGGTTGTATTCGTCGATGACCCCCACCAGCGCATTTCCAATATAGCTTCCGGTACCGCTGATGCCTCCTTGCGCGCCGCCCATCACGAGGGCCGAAAGGATCGTTTCGTCCTGCCCGTGCAGCATATCGAACTTGCCGTTCTCATACAGCATACATTGGTTGTACTCGTACAGGCTTTCGAAGGTGTACTTGATGCCTGCCAAGTTGGGGATTCGGCCATCTGCCGCCTTCAAGAAGGGCAGCATGGGAAGGAATACACCGTTCAAAGCGGGAATATGATAAAAGTAAAAGGGCAAGTCGGGCGCGCCACACGCGATCTCCTCGCAGTATTTCACGAGCTCTTCCACGCGTCCGGCTTTTGGGAAGGGCGACGCCATGGCACCCGTGCCGAACGCACCGATCGCTTGGGCGTGTTGCGCCATTTTGAAGCTGTCTTTGATGCAGGTGGCACCCACGTGCACGATCACCTTGAATCCTTCGGGGGCGACCGATATCCATTTCTCGGCCAGCTTCAATCGCTCTTCCACTGTGAGCATGTATCCTTCGCCCGATGACCCGTTGATAAACACGCCAATGAGTCCGTTTTTCTGCAGCATGCTTGCGTAATCCGAAATGGGTCCTAAGTCTACTTCGCCTTTTTTGTCGAACGGGGTGAAAGGCGCGACAATCAACCCCTTGATCTTATCAAATTGTTTCATATCGTAGGAAATTTAAACGCGAACACCGTGTATTCATCCAGTTGATCACACGGTGTTATGCGTATGATTTATTTATGTTTGTTTTGCAATTTACACCTTTTACACCTTCTTAATTTCCTCTTCCGGATAGGTCAGTTCATGCTTTGGTTTCACGAAAGCCAACATGAGAATCACTGCCGCCAATACCACGATGGAGAGTTTGCTGAAGTCGGCCCCCAAGTTGCCCGCGTCGGTAGAACTTCCCAGCATCAGGGTGACCGCGTATCCCGCGAAGACCCCCATCATGTTCATGATGCCGTAGGCGGTTGCCCGGTAACGCTGCGGGATAATCTGGCAGAGTATCGGCATGTTATTGGTGTCGAACATGCCAAAGCCAATTCCGAAGAGCATGGCCGCACCGATCAGTCCCACGTACGTGTGCCCAAGTCCCAACAAGATCAGGGAAGGGATGGTGAGGCTTAGTCCGATCACGCTGGTGTATATTCTTCCCCGTATATTCTTCTGTACCCACCGGTCGGACAGCGGCCCCCCTATCAGTACGCCGATGAACGACGCGATAGCGATGGAGATGGTCGCCATGGGTCCCGCCTTCGCCATCTCGATGCCCAAGTTCTCGGCAAAGAGGGTGGGGAGCCAGTTTTTAGTGGCCCATCCCGGGAAGCTGGGTGCCATAAAGTAAAAGAGCAGGATCCAGAAAGAGAAGGTGCCCAATATCACCCCCAGCGAACTGAGGACTGACTCTTTTTTCACCCCCGTTTGTGGTTTCGGTTCCAGTTTCGCTGTCCTAGTGCCTGCATGTCCCTCCTTGTCGTGCAACAGGAAGACCAGCAAAACGGCGTAAATGATGCCTACGATCCCGAACCAATGGAAGACGGTGTGCCACGAGTAGTTAGCCGCGATGGTCGCCCCGAACCCCCCGAGGGCTTGTCCCGTGTAGAGGCCCGACATGTGGATGCCGATCGCGAGGGAGCGGGTCTTTGAACTATGGTAGTCGGCGATCATGGCCAATCCGGTCGGCAGGTAAAGCGCCTCGCTTACCCCCATGAGTGCGCGCAACCAGTAGACCTGCTGGAAGGTCTGCGCGTGCCCCATGCCGTAGGTGACGGCGGACCAGACAAAGAGGCTTCCCACGATCAGCCATTTACGGTTTACCCTATCGGCAATAATGCCCGCGACGGGGCTCATTAACCCGTAGATAAGCAGGAAGATGCCCATCACACGTCCAAAATTCTCGGCGATGGCCAGCTCCTTGATGTCCATCTGCATGGATGATTGCATGGTGGAGAGCATCTGCCGGTCAAGGTAGTTAAGCAGGGCGACGAACCAGAGCAGTCCGACGACAATCCAGGGATAATACTTACTATTTCTCATATGATTAATTGTTTGTATTTTCGTTATTGCTTCACATTGTTAAATCACCACATCACCGCATTAGTCTCATTAGCATACTATTCTCATTGACACATTATTCACATCATCACATCACCGAATCAATAATTACCCCTTTCCATGTTTCTGGCTACCGCAGTCCTGGTTTCAGCTCACCTTGCACCGTGTAGAATGTGGTTCCGTTCCATACCAGCGTGCCCCCGGCTCGTGCCGCGTTGGACGTTCGGTCGACGATACTCCACTCCCCAGTCTTTGTGTCGAAGATGCGGCATTCCGTGTTGAAGCGGTAGTAGTCATCTCCTTTGTTAAGAGGCTTATTACACGAGAAAAGCAAGACGATAGCGATTAACACGAAAGCAACTCTGTTTATGGTTCTATCCTTTATTCTCATGATTTTCACCTGTTATCTTCCTCGTTACTTGTTGTTTTATACGGGTTATATACCAGATCGGGTATCCGCTCCCTTCCGTCCGGGGTGACAAACACAAATGTAAACATCCATTTTTGCAATCGCACCTCCGGAGTCGAAAATTGGCCGATGGGAAGCTTGAGTAACACCTTGTTCCAGCCCTTTTCGAGCTGTACAAGAAGGGGTGGACGTGCCGTTAAGTTCTCGTTCTTGAGCGTGATCTCGTGGCTTCGAACCGTATGGTTGTTTTCCCAAACGGGAGGATCCAGCGGTTTGTCGTTGATGAAAATACGGCTCTCCCGGAAATCCCATTTGCCCGGTGGAGGAGGCAAGTCGCTTTCAGAGCGGCTATAATCCTGAGTAGATACCCAGAGTCCCGCTTCTTGTTGCTTGGGCGACCAGACCCATGTATACGCGTAGGCGGTATGGTTTTCTTTCGGATCCTCGTAAAAGCCGGGCACGATATCCCACACGTGGCGAAGGTAGATCGCTGCCCCCACGGCATCGTGCGCGCGATACTGCTTTCCTTTGTATTCGTAGCTATTGGCCAATCCCTCCTCAGGTGGGAATGATCGCGTCAGCTCCCCTTCATTCGGGAACGGATCGGTAATATGCCAACGGATATCGGTCTGTTTCACGTAAGGAAAAGGTTTTTCTTGGAAATGCTGCTCTTTGTGCCACAGCATCCGTCGTTCGAAATCAGCGAACGATTGAAAAATGGGGTTCTCGGGGTTGCTTGGCAGGATCGGCCCGTTATCATCAAAATACTCCGAACCGCCGCCCCGCCACGTGCGCTCGGCAAAAGCCAGCATATTGGGATAAAAATGGTTCTGCATCAAAATTTGTTCTTCATCGGGAAGCAGGCGATCGTTCCACACTGCCAGAATGGCTCCCGCCAGGTCGTCGTTCCCCTCTTCCGCGTCGTACACCCGACTGTTGTACAATGCCACGATATCCCCGAACGCGTCGAAATGATTGATGTAATGAAAACGCGAATCGATGGCCGGGATACCCGGTTGTGCCTTTCCACGGTAACTCCATAATTGGGTCGCGTCGATCTCCCCTGGAGCGTATTCCCAGCCTGGGTTCCACGAGATCACTTTTTTGCCGAACGAGCGGATATGGGCGACCATCTCCGGCACGAAATCGGGACGGGTAAATTGCACCTCATCGGTTCCTATGTGAATGTAGGGTAGGTCGGGGAACACCTCTGTAGCAATCTCTTCCATCAGTTCTTTTAGAATCTCCATCCCTCGCGGAGATTGCATCTCCGCACCCGTTGCACGCACAAAAGCGGCACTATGGCCCGGCATATCCACCTCGGGAATCAGCAACATTTGATGTTGTTTACACCAGTCGGCGATCTCCCTTGCCTCCTCGATGGTGTAATATTGTCCCGGCAATCGTTCAAAGTAAACGCTGTCGTTTAGTTCCGGGAAGCGCTTGCTTTCGAGCCGCCACCCCTGGTTCTCCGTCAAATGCCAGTGGAACACGTTGATCTTGTATCGGGAGAGGAGCGCGATCTGTTCCTTCAACTCCTCTACCGAGATGTAACTCCTTCCCACGTCGTGCATAAATCCCCGTACTCGGAAAGCCGGCCAATCGATAATTTCCACCAAGGGTAGGTATGCCCTCCCGTTTGCATCCTCCACCATCAATTGTTTCAGTGTTTGTACGGACCAGTAAATTCCCCTTTCTGTCACAGCTTCAATTAGGATACTATCGGATGTGATCTTCAACCGGTAGGCCTCTTCCTGGTGAATGCTGGCTTCGGGGATGGAATCCACTATCTTTTTTAATACGAACGATTCATTGATCGATCCGGAAGGGAGCAGATGCTTTCCTTGTTCGTGGATAGTCACCTCTTGCGGCATGGGAAGGAGGTTTAACGATTTGCCGCCTTTCTCTGTTGTACAAGAAAGAATGAACATTGAAAGGAGGATAAACGTATATCGACAATATCTTGGCATGCTGTTTTTGTTTTTATCGGGGTTCCGGGGTAAGAGCTGGCGTACGGTTAAACTCCGTGCTAAATGTAGACGCGGGCAATCCTTCTCCGTTGACCAGGTTGCCGTCGGAGTAGGAGGACCATCCGTATCGGACGAACCGTGGATTTTTCACTTTCGTTGAGTAAACACGGATCCCCTCGCCCGTTATTTCGGCCGTTGCGGGGTAGAAGAGTCCCGGATGTTCGGCCAGTTCGAATGACCGAAGCGGACCCCTATCGGATGGGCTTAATCCATCGGCATGATCAAACGAGACGAATGCCGTATCCTCTTCAAAACATACCTCCCTGAAAAGGGGGCCCGAAGGTACGATAGACTTCATACCATAGGTGTGATGGAGTGCTAACCGCGCGAGTCGCTCGCCGACCTGTTTTTTTTCTCTGGGGTGCACGTCGGTGCTATCGCCCAAGTCGGACGAAACCGCCATGCCACTATTGGGAATCATCGACTGCAGTCGCCGTTGGCTATCTCTAAAGTGCCCCCACGTCTCTCGGCCCACCGCCATGCTCGATAGCTGCACGTAGTAGAATGGAAGGTCTATTTTCCACGCCTCTCTCCAGCTTTCAACGAGGGTAGGGAAGAGCACCTCGTGCAGTTCCACGTTCTGCTCGTTCGATTCCCCCTGGTACCAGATCACTCCCGCAATGGGGAGGCGAGTGATTCCGTCAATCCCCGATTCGAACAAGTACGCGGGGTGGTAGGGGTGGCGTTGCATCGGGTTTTCGCCCTGTTCGGTGTTTTTTTTGGCTCGTTCTCGGCACCACCCATTTATATAATCGTTGTTGTTCCAATCCGAAAACATATAGAGCAGGCGCGGATGGTGTTCCAACGTATAACGGTCGATCCATGCCTCCGTGGGCGACCCTCCCACCGCGTTAAGTATCAACCCCACGGGAATACCGGTTTCGAGTTGCACCGCTCGGCCGAAATGGTACGCCACGGCCGAGAAATCCTCCGCCGATTCGGGGGTACAATGTTGCCATTCTGTCTCTTGGAAATAGTCCAGTCCATTGATTCTTCTCAAAACCTCATCTTCCCAAGCCTCGTTGTTGGTATAAGCGATCGGTTGCATATTGAAAAACCGTATACCGGGATAATTTGCGGCAGGAATGTCCTCGGAGGCCGTGGCAGCATGACGCAGTCGAAACTCCATGTTCGATTGTCCCGAGCAGAGCCATAAGTCCCCGATGAGAATATCAGTAAGTAGGATGCGTTGTTTTTCGTTCTCGATGGCGATGGTGTATGGTCCTCCCGCCTGCATGGCAGGAAAAACAACCTCCCAATACCCATCATACCCAGCTTGTACTGATACGAGTTGCCCATCTAGTGCTACCGTAATTTCATCGTCCCTGTCCGCGGTTCCCCACAACCGGATCGGTTGCTCGCGTTGTAACACCATTCGGCTACTAAATACCGGGGCTACATTCAGTCCCCCGTGCTGGCCGGTGATCGCCCCGTACACGGTTTCCGCGATGATGCTAGCCCCTTCTCCCGTGGGATGAAGCGCGTCAGGGAACAGGTCCGGCCTTCGGTGCAACGGTGTGTGCAGGTCGATAAGCTCCGTGTTATTGACTTTCGCCACCGTTTCGATGGCTCCCTGTATCTGCCAATACCAATCGCGGGTGCTTGAGGCAAACCGTCGGTGCCCGGTAAAGATGGGAGTCATCCGGCATATTTTCACCACGGCATCCGGATTCACTGCCCGGAACGTATCGATCAATTGGGTATAATCTCGTACGAATTGATCCCTGTACTTTGGCCAGTTCCGTGGATCGGTGTCGTTCAACCCCAGATGGATTATGACGATGTCGGGTTGAAAAGCGATCGCGTCTTTGAATTCAGGAAGATCGAAATAGGGGCGATGTCCGTTTTTTAACAGTGTGGCTCCGCTGCGGCCGAAATTATCCACCATGTATCCTTCGCCCAACATCGCTTGCAGTTGGGCAGGATATTTTTCTCGCGGGTTTTCGATGCCCGCGCCAAAGGTTACTGAATTGCCAACACAAGCCACTTTTACAGGTGTAGCGGCGAAGAGTGTCGCGGCAATTCCAGTTGAAAAGCATGCTATTACAGCAATAATAAAACACTTCATTAACTATGTTATTAATGAGTATAATCCGAGAGTACAAAAGATATGTACCCTCGGAGTTATTACAATGATACCCGTAAACAAATTTACCCCAATTTTCAAGAAACGCATCCCTTTTGATAAAGAACTCGTCTTCACGTGAGATGTTCTCGTGAGAAATTAATTATTCAGTATCGTATCCTTCGGTCTGTGTTAATTCGGGGTCGTTGTTTAGCGTGTTTATATCCACTGGCCACAATAATAAGTGAGGGCTACTTGGATTGATAACCGGATTGGAGTCATCGTAGTTAGCTGCCGCTGAGAATGCCAATGGTTGTCCACCTTTCGTTTGTTGCATTCTACGAATATCAAACCAACGTTTGCCTTCAAGTACGAACTCCTTGTCTCGCTCGTGAAGTATAGCCAGCTCGTTAGTAGAGAAGTCGCTATCGGTGTAGGCGTGTAATGCAGGATCATAATTTTCCCCGTACGCTCTTTCTCGGACTTCGTTAATATATTCTTCCACCGAAGCGTCTTGCATATTTTTCACCTCCGCCATCATCAATAAGGCATCAGCGTACCTGTACACCACGAGGTCATCTGACCACGAACGGTTTCCTTGCGCGTTCAGTATGCCGTTATATTTCTTCAAAACGGTGCCGGCCAAAGCTCCATCGGCTAAGTAATAATCCAGGAAAATACTCCTTTTCCTCTCATCCGCATCGTCATACGACTGGAAGAGACCCGCTTTATACTCATGCCGTTGAACCACGGTTGATTTTATATCCAGAATATCGGTACTTATCAATTCACCTTCCCTGTCGTAAAAACTGTTGACGAGAATTGGAATTTGATAAGAGAAAAAATGAACGAAGTTTGACGCTTCTCCATCGGCGAACCGAATAGAGAAAATCACCTCGTTGTTGCCTTTCTCGTTGTAATCAAATACGTCATTGTATGAAGGAAGTAGCTCGAAATTGGGTGCGTTGATCACATCATTAAGCGCGGCTTCGGCCTCAGCCAGGTCCGATGCGGCAGGGGATTGGTTTCCTGTTGTGACTTTGGCTGACCAGAGGTAGACCTCTGCTTTCAGCATTTTAGTCGCGTAGTACGACCAGATTGCTTTCCTATTTTTCATTTGGGTTTGATTCCCAAAAGATGTTTCGGATATATTGATGTCATCCTTGATAAAATCAAGTGTTTCCTTCGCGGAAGCTCTCGCTTGGTATAGGTCTTTTGCTTCCACTCTTCCCGACTCACCTTTACTTCCTTAATAATAGGGACTCCACCATATGTACGATATAGGTAGAAGTAGTAAAATGCCCTTAACCCGTGAGCTTGTCCCAAGTAGTAATTTCGTTTTTCGGCAGAGAGAAACGCTGTACCTTCGGTAAGCTCCTGAATAAGTAAGTTTGTCTGCAGGATGCTAGTGTATAGGCCTAACCAGTTACTGATTCCGGTGGTCTCTTTTGTGAAAGCATTGTTTTTGATCGGCGAGCTGTAGTCCAAGCTGGATCCTTGCGAGCCGGTCCCTGTTTTCTGTGTTCCTCCCCTGGCTTCCCCAAGCAGGAACATCATGTTGCCGTACGATGCCCGAAGGTTGTCGTGCAACCCGAGGACAAAACCATCTACTTGCGATTCATTTTGCCAGAAATTTCCACTGGCATAGTAATCTTCCGGGGCGAGTTCTAACGAATCACACCCGTTTGCTATAATTAAGCAGATAGCGATTGATAAATAATATATTGTCTTTCTCATAACTGTAAGCTTCATTTCTTAAAACGTGATATTTAATCCAAACAGTACCGTCCGGGGGAGAGGGTATCCGCCAAATGAACTCTCTTCAGGGCTGTACAAGTTTTTCCCTTGTGTTAGGTAGCCCAAGTTTTGAGCGGTTACCGATAGTTCCAGTCGACTCATCTTTAGCGCTTGTGTCATTTGGTCCGGCAGTGTGTAGCCAAGGTAAATTTCGCGGAACGATAGATAGTTCCCTTTATACATGAACATGGATGTTTCACGCGCCTAGTTTCTCTTGTTCAACTGGTCTGCCCAGGTGAAACGGGGAAGGGAAGCACTTGGATTATCCGGGGTCTAGGTGTTCTTTACATCCGTCAACATGTTAAATGTCCCTTGCATATTCCCGAGTATCCAGGGAGTCCGCCAGTCAGCAATATGGAACCCTAAGCCGTAATCCATTCGTGCGCTAAGCGTCAAGTTCTTGTACGAAACAGTAGAGTTGAACCCTCCCGTCCAGCGTGGGCGAGTATTGCCAATTTTTACTCGGTCGAATTGATCAATCACACCGTCTCCATTCACGTCTTTCCACTTCACATCGCCGGGCTGGATAGGTAAAATACGGGCATTCCCGTTGGCCGCGATTCTTTCCGTGTCGGAGAATTGAGCCCAAGCGTCAGGGCCATACAGAACGATATTGTTACTCCCGTTATTCCCGGTAGATCGGTCGATTAGGTTACCTGGGATTTCATCGTATGATTTGTAAATGATATCAAAATTGTACTTACTGAACGGGTATTGTAGTCTTGTTTCTTCATCTT
>CAYFMZ010000075.1:0-9508 GCA_964344275.1 uncultured Proteiniphilum sp. | reverse complement strand
AGACTTAGGATCTAGTGCCGAGAGGCGTGGGGGTTCGAGTCCCTTCGGCCGCACAATAAAACATAATGAGCTGTAAAGCAGCGAGTTGTAAACAGTAGATGTCTGTAGAAGGTTTTTATAACTGTCTACAGACATTTTTTTTAAACATCAACCCCAGAGATCGCTACGCCACCCTTGCCGCTGAGGAAAAATAAGTCTTAGGCGTCTTAACGTGGCCGTTTCCAGGGCACGTTACGAGATGATTGTTTTCTCCACGCTCCGTTCCGATCAGGTAGATTTGAATCGTACTTCCGCTACGGGGGTAAGCGGGCTGAAGCGCTTCCTGGAGTTTGACGAAAAAGGAGGGCGGATAAGCAGGGAAAGAGATTCTATTTCAGCTAAAAAATCTTCTATTGCGCATGTGATCGCCGAGGAGTTGAGGAAAAAGGGGCACTA
Organism: uncultured Proteiniphilum sp.; assembly: GCA_964344275.1. Taxonomy (GTDB): domain Bacteria; phylum Bacteroidota; class Bacteroidia; order Bacteroidales; family Dysgonomonadaceae; genus Proteiniphilum. Next base: position 9,073 of record CAYFMZ010000075.1, on the reverse strand, counting down.
TGTACATACGGAGATAGGCTCGTCCGGGTACAAGATTGATATTGGAATCACAGATAAGTATTCCCACGAAAGATTTATCGCGTGTAACAGCCCAGCACTTTGGTTTCGCAAGAACCGGAAGCAACGTGGATGCTGTATTTAACCGCTATTTTGCCAATACGATGTTGCGTGAAACTATGGTAGATACTGCTGTTACAGTTGATTGTAATGTCTTTGTAATCTGCTGCTAAATGTTTTGTGCCGCATGTTTTGCATTTTTAGAGGATCCGCTTGGCTCGATGAACATTCAATGCCTCCCCGAGATTCTAAATTTATTATTGACCATACCGAAGTAAATGAAGCTTTTGGAGGTAAGGGTTATGGAAAGCAGCTGGTGATGAAGGCGGTGGAGTTTGCCCGGAAGCAAGAGATTAAAATTATCCCGTTATGCCCCTTCGCGGTGAGAGTCTTTGCCAAGGATCCCGACATACAGGATGTTAAGCTCTAAAGTCGTGTTTTTGTAATCATTATACCAAAGGGAAAGAGTGAAATTCTTTTCTTCTCCATGAAACAATCGTGTTAGAAAACGACCGTATCGGTAATCGGACTTTTCTCAATAAATTTTTGTATCTTTGCACTTTGAACCACAAGGTTCAGATTGAGGGCGAGTGGCGCACATGCCGTCGTGATGCACTGCACCTTTCACCGCGTGATAATATCTCGTGTGGACACCATGGTCCTGCTTCTTCCACGTTTTCTTACCGCGATTTACTAAATTAAAAAGGGTTGTGCATGAGCGCGGCCATACACTATATGACATTTAAAGAATTGCATATTTCAGAGCCTATATTGAAAGCCCTGGAACAAAAAGGATACGAAATACCGACTCCCATACAAGAACAGGCGATCCCAGTAGCCCTTGCGGGGAGAGATTTATTGGGAATGGCTCAAACAGGAACGGGGAAGACCGCTGCCTTCGCTATTCCAATTATTCAGAAATTAAGTCAGCCGCATCAAACGTTTGGTCCGCCCCGAAAGCTCCGAAAGAAAGGGCAAGGGCGGGAAATTAAAGCATTGATATTGACGCCCACGCGCGAACTGGCGATACAGATCGACGAGTGTTTTGGAGATTATTCCCAGTATGCTGATGTGCGTCATGCCGTGATTTTCGGTGGTGTGAATCAACGGCCTCAAGTGGAACAATTGAAGAGGGGAGTGGATATACTCACGGCTACTCCAGGGAGGTTGCTCGACCTGATCGCGCAAAAGTATATTTCACTCGATCAAGTTCGTCACTTTGTCTTGGACGAAGCCGACCGAATGCTCGATATGGGATTTATCCACGATATCAAGCGGCTGTTGCCGTTGCTGCCCAAGCGGAAGCAGACGCTGTTCTTTTCAGCAACGATGCCTTCGGCGATCACGAATCTTTCAAAGTCGATATTGTATAAGCCCGTAAGAGTAGAGGTTACACCGGCTTCTTCCGCGGTAGATACGGTTGAGCAGCATCTCTATTTCGTGGAGAAACCCCAAAAAAGCAACCTGCTTTTCACGGTATTGGAAAAAGCGAAAAGTAAATCTGTACTGGTTTTCTCGCGCACTAAGCATGGGGCAGATAGAATTGCGCGTAACCTGAATAAGAAGGGGATTGGATGCGAGGCGATCCACGGTAATAAATCGCAAGGAGCCAGGCAACGTGCGCTTACGAACTTTAAATCAGGGAAAACGAGAGTGATTATCGCGACAGATATAGCGGCACGCGGAATTGATATCGCCGACCTTGAGATGGTGATCAATTATGACTTGCCGGACGTGGCTGAAACGTACGTGCATCGCATAGGCCGGACAGGCCGTGCGGGGAAAAGTGGCACCGCGCTCTCGTTCTGTACTCCGGAAGAAAGAGTGATGGTGAATGATATTCAAAAATTAACCGGTAAAAAACTGAATACTGTTTTATCGGCCTGAACAAACTAAATTATAAATAACATAAATGGCAAAATCAAATTCATTTAGCAAAAGAGAAATAGAAAAAAAGAAAGCACAGAAAAGAAAAGAGAAACAACAACGCAGGGAAGAGCGTAGGGAGAGCGGGGCGGACTCGTTCGAAGATATGATTGCCTACGTGGACGAGTTTGGCATGATCACCGATACACCACCGGAGCCGCTCGATGAGACAGAAGAAATTGAGTTAGAGAATATCGAAATTTCTACTCCCAAAATGGAGGTGACGGAAGAAGAGGAGCTCAAAGGGCACGTGAGGCACTTTAACTCAAGCAGGGGTTTTGGCTTTATTAAAGAGCTATCAGGTCGAAACGAGTACTTTTTCCATATAAGCAACGCCCCGGCAGATATCGACGAAGGGGATTTGGTTACCTATGAACTGGAACGAGGAGATAAAGGCTTGAACGCGGTCAATGTCGTAATTGTAAAAGAGTAATTGGCCGATGCCCAAAGTTCACTAAAGGAAGTAGTTGTGCCCTATTTCAATGGGGACGCTTTGCTTCCATTTTCTTTTTAGGGGGTGCGTTTGATAGCTCGCACATTGTACATCCCCCGCAATAGGAAGCATCCTTTTTCGTGAAGAAAAATCGATAGATCCCTCGTAGAAGGATGGTGCCTACGGTGATTCCTATGATGATAACAATAAGGAGCTGTATATCCATGTGCATCTTTTATTTATAAAACAAAATGATAGCCGAAATGTTTTGATGCCAGCGGGTTACATTTAAAACATTAGAAAAACAGGCTTCCCAGTTGGTATACCATGAAAGCGACAAGCCATGCCAACCCGGTGGAGTAGAAAAGGCTGAACAGGGCCCATTTCCACGAATGCGACTCCTCCTTGATTGCCACGATGGTGGCGACGCACGGGAAGTAGATAAGCACAAACAGGAGAAAGCCCGCTACCACAAGAGGGGTAAAGACGGGAGTGCCGTCAGCATAGGCTTCGGTTTGTAGCCTTTCTTGTAGCGACTGCTGATCTTCGCTGTCACCAGTATAAAGCACCCCCATTGTACTAATCACGATCTCCTTGGCTGCCATGCCTGACAGTAAGCTGATCGATATCTTCCAATCGAAACCTAACGGGCGCATCACCGGTTCGATGAATCGCCCGAGCCTTCCTATATAGGAGTTTTCCTGATGCTCCGTGTTGCGATTGTAAGCGATTCCGGCCAATACCACTTCACGCTCTTCGTTACTCATCTCTTGTTGAGCGTATCGTGTCTCAACTGTTTCCACTTTTTTGTCGAAGACTGCCTCTCGTTCGCTGTTGAGAGGGAAGTATCCCAAGAACCAGATGGTGATGGAGGCTACCAAGATAGGGCCTCCCATCTTCTGAAGGTACTGGCGAGAGCGATCCCACATATGAATAAGCACCGACTTCGCGGTGGGCATGCGGTAGGGAGGGAGCTCCATCACGAAGGGGGTGTCTTCTTCCTTGAACAGTGTCTTGCGGAAGACAAACGCGGTGAGAGAGGCGATGATAATGCCCAGCACGTAGAGTCCGAGTAGCACCAGACTTCCACGCGATGGGATAAACGCGGTCACGAATAGAATATAAACGGGCAGACGGGCACTGCACGACATAAAGGGCACTATAAACATGGTGATCATGCGGCTGCTTCGGCTCTCGATGGTGCGGGTGGACATGATGGCAGGGACGTTGCATCCGAATCCCATGATAAGAGGGATGAACGACTTGCCGTGCAGCCCGATCTTTTGCATCAGCTTGTCCATTATGAAGGCCGCGCGTGCCATGTAACCCGAATCTTCCATGAAGGAGATAAAGAGGTAGAGGATCACGATGTTGGGAAGGAAAACGATCACGCCCCCCACGCCACCAATGATGCCGTCGACGAGTAGGTCTTTCAACGGGCCCTCGGCCATGCTGCCCCGAACTATATTCCCCAAGTAGGCCACGCCAGCCTCGATCCATTCCATCGGGTAGTTGCCCAACCGGAAGGTGGCCTCGAACATGATCCAGAGGAATAGGAAGAAGAGGGGGAATCCTATGTATTTGTTCGTAAGGATGGCATCCAGCAACCTTGTGTTTTCATCTTTATGGGTTTTTTCGGTGAGTGTCTCCTTTAATCCTCCGGCGATAAAGCCATACCGGGCGTTGGTGAAGGCCGACTCAGGGTCTTCGCGGAGCAGCCGTTCGATGTAGGCTCTATCCCTATCGCGTCGGGCAAAGATTTGAACACTATTTGGGAGGCTCTCCACCCGCTTTTCTATCTCTTTATCGCCCTCGAGCAACTTGGCGCAGAGATACCGCAAGGGTATATTCCATCCGGTTATGCTGTTCTCCGTTATCTCTTTTTGGAGATTGTTAATCGATTTCTCTAATACCCTCCCGTAAGGGATCTGGACATGCACCTGTTCCTTAGCTTTGTGGATAGCGATGGCCTGCTCCAACAACTGGGAAATCCCCTCGCCTCGTTTCCCTACCGTGGGTACTATCGGTACGTTAATGAGTGATGAAAATGTTTCATGATCAAACGTGCGGCCCGACTGCTCCAGCTCATCGTACATGTTCAAGGCAATTACCATGGGAACTTGGAGGTCGATCAGCTCCGTGGTAAGGTAGAGATTTCTCTCTAATGACGATGCCGATACCACGTTAATGATCACGTCGGGTGCCTCTTCAAGCAGTGTTTTCCTGACGAATAGCTCTTCCGGGGTGTAGGCCGAAAGCGAATACGTTCCGGGAAGATCCACCAATGTGAAGAAGTACCCCCCGTGCTTAAGGTGACCCTCCTTGGAGTTCACGGTGACTCCGCTGTAATTGCCCACCCGTTCGTGTGCACCCGATGCCAAATTAAAGATGGAGGTCTTCCCAGAGTTGGGGTTGCCTACCAATGCTAATTTTATTCTCTTTTCGGGATGATGGAGTCCTTTGTTGGTGGCCTGATTTGTTTCTTCACTCGTGAGATTTGCTTGGGAAATCGATGTCCCGGTACCGTTCCCGGAAAAATTATACACGGAGTGCTCCTCGGTGGTGGGAGCGACCCTCAATGCCTCCGATTCTAGCATCGAGATCTCTATCATTACCGCCTCGCTACGGCGTAATGATACCTCGTACTCCATGATCTCGTACTTTATGGGGTCCTTGAGCGGGGCGTTCAGGATCGATTTAACCTCCTCGCCGCGTACGAATCCCATTTCGAGTAAGCGTTTCCGAAAAGCACCACTGCCATATACTTTTGCTATATATCCCTTTTGCCCGGTCTGTAATTCCGACAGTCGCATGAATTGTATTTACACCATGAAATAAGGTTACAAAGATAAATCAATTGAACCTATTATTTATAACCAATTTAAATAAGTTGTTCTCGTCGTCTTCTATCTGGTTATTTATCAGTGATAAAAACGGGGAAGGCGTTGTTTTTTACTCACCTGTCAGAATAGTGCCGATAATATATAGAGAAACGGGATAAGGAGGCCGATGAGTAGGTACCACTTGCCCCTCCCTGAAATACCGTGCTTCCCCTTGACCATGAAAAGCCCCGATACTGCCAAGAAAATGAGTGCCACGGCAAACAGGTCGGCCATCAGCGACCACCCATTTACCCGGTTGCAATGTAGTCGGTTTACCCAATAAGCAAATGGTTTTCGCTTGCTTGTTTCATATTCAACGGTTCCCGTAGCCGGGTCGTATTCACCAATACCGCCTTGCAAGAGCAAGCGGTATTTGCTCCCCATCTTACCTACGCTGTTGAGTTCGGGATGAGGGCCGGATTCGGGATTCCAAGCGTTTTTCAGTTCGTCTGGAGAGAGCCCTTTTTCGAAAATCGTTGTTCGTCGTTCAATCTTATAGGAAGGATCGCCCTTGTGAATGCGGTTGAGGTAGATACCCGAAATCGCGTACACTAAGGATAAGCCTACCATGATGTAACCAAGGTCTCGATGAAGGATACGTATCCATCTTCTTGCCTTGGGACTGATTAGTCTACTCATAATTTCGGTGTCTGTTTTACATAGTACATTGTGGGGTGTTGCGCTTAGTTTGTTGAGTCACGGTATTTTAACCCGTCAATATAATAGATCGAATAGAAATCCTTACCTTGAGCTTCCATCCACTCTTTCATTTCATTGATATTCGCTAACTCGGCTTCGCAACTCTCTGCCTCACCCTCTTCTTCTATTATTCTCTTATTCACATCCTCCTCCATTTCTGCAATTTCGATCCGAGTTAAGCGGCGTTCACGAAGGATGCCGTCTATTGCCACCAAAGTGCCTACCTGCTCTTGATCGAACCTGCCAATTTCATCTAACGCTTCTACCCGGATTGAGTATTTTTGTCCCTCCCCCGTGATAAAGCAGCGTCTCCCCGAATGGCTGCATGCATGGGTTATAAGCCCTTTTACCGTGATGGGTTGATCAACATAAGATTCGGCAACCGAATAAAGAGTGTCTGCATCAAAAACAAACGTATCGGTACCGGATGCATGGGTCTCTTGTTTTTGTCCTGACCCTGTACAGGATGCCATGAAGAGCGTGAGCATGGCGATAAGTAAGATGTTACTTTTCATTGGAATAATGATTTATAATTCATCAAAATTACTGTTTTTTTTCTATTTTTGCAATCATTGATACGCGAAACAGTAAATAATTATGAGTTACAGGATAGAAAAAGATACGCTGGGCGAGGTGAAAGTACCCGCCGATAAGTTATGGGGTGCCCAAACCGAACGGTCGCGCAATAACTTCAAGATTGGACGACCCGCTTCCATGCCGTTAGAGATTATCTATGGGTTCGCTTACTTAAAGAAGGGTGCTGCTTATGCCAATCATGAGTTAGGTGCCTTGTCCGTGGAGAAGCGGAACTTGATCGCGCAGGTATGCGACGAGATTCTGGAGGGGAAACACGACGATCAGTTCCCTTTGGTAATTTGGCAAACCGGGTCGGGCACACAGAGCAATATGAACGTCAACGAGGTGATCTCGAACCGTGCGCAACAATTAGCCGGGAAGGTCGTTGGCGAGGGGGATAAGGTGGTGCAGCCCAATGACGACGTGAATAAGTCACAATCGTCGAATGACACCTTCCCCACGGGAATGCATATTGCCTGTTACAAGAAGGTAGTGGAGGTTACCCTCCCCGGCTTGCGGCAGCTGCACGCGTCGTTAGAGGCAAAATCGAAAGAGATGGGCGACGTGGTGAAGATTGGCAGAACCCACCTGATGGACGCGACCCCCCTCACGTTAGGGCAGGAGTTTAGCGGCTACGTGGCACAACTGGAACATGGCATCAAAGCGATAGAGAACACCCTGCCGCACCTCGCTGAGCTTGCTTTGGGTGGTACCGCGGTGGGAACCGGATTAAATACTCCGAAGGGTTACGACGTGACGGTGGCTCGCTATATTGCCAAGTTCACGGGCCTTCCGTTCGTGACGGCGAGAAACAAGTTCGAGGCATTGGCGGCGCACGACGCTATCGTGGAGACCCACGGTGCGTTGAAGCAGGTGGCGGTCGCCCTTAATAAGATCGCCAACGATATTCGGTTGCTGGCATCTGGCCCGAGGAGTGGAATCGGGGAAATCAATATCCCTGCCAACGAACCGGGGTCGTCCATCATGCCGGGTAAGGTGAATCCTACCCAGTCAGAAGCGCTCACCATGGTATGCGCGCAGGTGATGGGCAACGACGTAGCCATCTCTGTCGGGGGTATGCAAGGACATTTTGAACTGAATGTGTTTAAGCCCCTGATGGCAGCCAATTTTTTGGAGAGTGCCCAGCTACTGGGTGACGCCGCGGTGTCGTTCGATATCCATTGTGTATCGGGGATCGAGCCCAATAAGCCCCGTATCAAGGAATTACTTGACAACTCGCTAATGCTGGTCACCGCACTCAATACCAAGATCGGTTACTACAAGGCAGCAGAGATCGCGAACGCGGCGCACGCTAACGGGACGACTTTAAAAGAGGAAGCGATCCGGCTGGGGTACGTGACCGCAGAGGAGTTCGAAAAATGGGTACGTCCAGAAGATATGACGGGCCCGATGAATTGATTTAACAATAGTATTTGAGCGGTGTCGTTTTACGATGCCGCTTTTTCTTTGTATTTTTGTCTCTTCATGCAAAACCGGGTGAATACCTCCCGATAATTACAATCATTTATGGCAACAAAACCGTTCATTTACCAGGAGCCTTTTCCCATGTCGGAAGATAAAACCTCCTACTACCTCCTCACGAAGGAGCATGTGTCTATATCATCTTTTGAAGGGAAAGAGATCCTGAAGGTATCAAAAGAAGGATTAACTCTATTAGCGCAAACCGCATTTCGAGATGTACAATTTCTGCTACGGCCCGAACATCAGGAGCAGGTGGCAAGTATTCTCACGGACCCCGAAGCAAGTGATAACGATAAGTTCGTGGCACTTACTTTCCTGCGCAACGCCGAAATATCAGCAAAAGGGATTCTCCCTTTTTGCCAAGATACCGGAACGGCTATTATCATGGGAAAAAAAGGACAGCAGGTGTGGACGGAGGGGAACGATGAAGAAGCACTCTCTCGTGGGGTTTACAACACGTATGTAAACGAAAACCTGCGCTATTCACAAAACGCCGCGTTGAACATGTATGATGAGGTAAACACGGGCACGAATCTGCCCGCTCAGATCGATCTTTACGCGACGGACGGGGCAGAGTACAACTTTCTCTGTATTGCCAAAGGGGGAGGCTCTGCTAACAAAACCTACCTTTACCAAGAAACCAAGGCATTGCTTACACCGGGTAAGCTGGAGGCGTTTTTGATTGACAAAATGAAATCGCTCGGCACAGCCGCTTGCCCTCCTTATCACTTGGCATTCGTTATTGGCGGTACTTCGGTGGAGACAAACTTGAAAACACTGAAGCTCGCGACCGCGAAATACTACGATAACTTGCCAGTCGAAGGGAATGAGCTGGGACGGGCTTTCCGTGACATCGAATTGGAAAACCGCTTAAAGAAAGCCTCCGAAGAGTTGGGTTTGGGGGCACAGTTTGGTGGAAAATACTTCGCGCACGATATACGAGTAATCCGCTTGTCTCGACACGGTGCCTCCTGCCCCGTGGGGATGGGGGTGTCTTGTTCGGCCGACCGCAACATCA
>CAYFMZ010000074.1:0-9640 GCA_964344275.1 uncultured Proteiniphilum sp. | reverse complement strand
ACGATACAGCTGATGGCACCGTTCTTGGCCGTGGAGGGAGTCAGGAAGACCGATAGATAGGCATTACGGGTGAAATCGCCCGAGCCGCCAATCCCGTTCATCATCTTGGTACCGTTCACGTGGGTAGAGTTCACGCTACCAAACATATCTACCTCAATGGCGGTATTCAGAGAAATGATACCCAGCCTACGAGCCAGACCAGGGTTATTCGAAATCTCGGTAGGGCGAAGCACCAGTTTGTTTTTGAAAAAATCGAGGTCGGCGTAAAACTTTTCTAATACCTCGTTGCTCACGGTGAGTGAACAGCCGCTCGCGAAGGAGATATTGCCTTTTTGCATCATATCAATCACCGCGTCTTGGATTACTTCGGTATAGACCTCAAAACGGGGGATGTCAGGATGCTCCCCCATGGCCGACAACACCGCGTTCGCGATATTCCCCACACCTGACTGTATCGGCAGGAAATGAGGAGGAATGCGTTTCGCGTTCATCTCGGCAACAAAAAAATTGGCCACGTTCTCGCCTATCCGTGTGGTTAATTCATCCACCGGTGCAAACCCGCTTCCTTCACCGTCGCGTTCGGTTTCAACCACGCGAATCTTGCGTGGATCCACCTTCACGTACTCAAGCCCTACCCTATTCTGTATTTCATAGATAGGAATCTCCCGACGTTTAGGAGGATCTTGGAGTTCATAAATATCATGTATTCCTCTCAATTTAGAGGGAACCTTTTTATTCAGTTCCACGATCACCACATCAGCCATCCTACAGATGGTGGGTGTGATGCCTACCCCGGTGGTAGGAACTATTTCACCGCTTTCGGTCACATCGCACGCCTCCACGATTGCCACGTTGATCTTACCGTAAAAACCGTAACGGATCTCCTGGGCCAGCTGCGATAGGTGGAGGTCAAAGAAATCGAACTCGCCCTTGTTAAGTGCTTCCCGGGTATCCCGGTTGGTCTGATAGGGGGTACGGAACTTGATCGCGTTCGCTCTCGTGAGGGCACCATCGATTGAATCGCCGGTAGATGCTCCCGTGAAAACACCAATCTTAAACGGATTGCCTTTCGCGTGCTCAGCTTCGGCCCGCTTGGCAATTTCTACCGGTACAACCTTTGGGCAACCGGCATGAGTGAACCCGCTGAAGCCAACATTATCGCCGTTTTTCACGATCAACGCTGCCTCTTCAGCACTAATAAATTGTAATGCCATTTCAACTGTAATATATTATGTTTTGTATTCTCAGTGTAGCTGTCGGTCAATATCGACGTTGCAATATCTCGCTGTATATAATCCCCTTTTTTAATGATTCGATGCCATCGCTCCCGTGTAGACCTGCCACGAGGGGGTGTACTCCTCCTCGATTTTTCCCATCGGAGGTCCTCCTGCTAACCGGAACAGAGGGGCTGTCGGGTTTGGTAGGAACACTGGGAGCACTAAAGCTGGCTGACTGGAGTCGCAGGGATGGACTTAGTTCGGAATCATCATCAATAGATCCTGCATCGTAATCAAATTCAATGCTATCTCCGGTGTCATATTTTCTGTAGTCTTCTACTTGATCCAATGAAGATTGGAACACCGGCCTCTCTCTGTTCTTTGCAACAGGCTTTGCTGATGGAGGTAAATGGCGGGGAGGACGAGGAGGCATTTCCGTATGCTCTCTCTCGGAGTAAGGCGAAACGGTCTCTTCTTCCTCGAGTTGTTGTTGCTGTTTTTTCTTCTTCCGGGAATCATTAAAAAAACCCAATATCATGAAAAACACCAGCAGAATGAAATAAATAATGTCCCCAAACTCCATATTTTGATTAATTTTGCGCGTGAACTATTAGTGAGACGTAACAAAAGTAATGTTTTTTCGCGTATTAACAGGTATTTGGACAAAAAAAATCGAGAGCAACTTCACAGCTACTCTCGAACATTTAACCAAAACCTTAACTATGAAAAAATTTTTTATTTTTCCTCGTCACAAAAATAGCACAAGAAAGGTTATTATGCAACTTTTCCCCGTGAATAATAATGATTTTAACTTTTCCTGTCTTGTAAAGATCACAGTTTATAATTAATAAGGCGATGAACAAAGAAATAATTAAAGATAAGAAGCTATTTATTGAAACGTATGGCTGCCAAATGAACGTGGCAGACACCGAGGTAGTTGCCTCCATCATGGAAATGGACGGGTATACACTAACGGACAACGACCGGGATGCCGATGCCATTTTCGTGAACACTTGCTCCATCCGGGAGACCGCGGAACAACGTGTAGTGAAGCGATTGGAGTACTTTAACTCGTTCAGGAGAAAGAGAAGAGAGCCTCTTATCCTCGGGGTGCTAGGATGTATGGCCGAACGTGCCAAATCGGACCTGATAGATCATCACAACGTGGACATAGTGGTGGGCCCTGACGCGTACCTTGACCTACCCAACCTGGTAGGTGCCGCGGAACAAGGCGAGAAAGCAATGAATATAGAGCTTTCCAAGACCGAGACCTACAAGGATGTAATCCCGCTAAAAATAGCGGGCAGCAATATCTCAGGTTTTATCTCGATCACGAGAGGATGCGATAAATTTTGCACTTATTGTATTGTGCCCTTTACTCGCGGCAGGGAACGAAGCCGTGAGCCTGAAAGCATTCTTAATGAACTGAACGACCTACGCGAAAAAGGGTTCAGGGAGGTTACCTTGTTAGGACAAAACGTGAACTCCTACCGCTTCAAGGAGGGAGAGATCACCATCGATTTCTCCGCTCTATTAGCCATGGTGGCCGAAGCTGCTCCCGAGATGCGCATCCGTTTTACAACGTCTCACCCGAGGGACATGAACGACGAGACGTTGGAAACCATCGCGAAATACGATAACCTTTGCAATTACATTCATTTACCAGTACAATCGGGAAGCTCACGGATGATGAAGCTGATGAACCGAAAGTACGACCGAGAGTGGTACATGGATCGTATCGCCGCGATCAAACGAATCATCCCGGACTGTGGCTTGTCGACCGACATCATGTGTGGCTTTCATTCCGAGACGGAGGAAGATCACCAAGAGACACTTTCCTTGATGCAAGAAGTAGGATTCGACTCGGCCTTCATGTTCAAGTACTCGGAAAGGCCCGGTACCTACGCTGCAAAAAAACTTCAAGACGATGTCCCTGAGGATGTAAAGGGTAGAAGGTTACAAGAAATTATCGACTTGCAGCTGGAGCTATCTCGTCAGAGCAACGAAAGAGACTTAGGCAAGGAGTTCGTGGTGCTGGTAGAAGGGGTTTCCAAAAAATCACGTGAGCAACTATTCGGTCGCAATGAGCAAAACAAGGTAATTATCTTCGACAAAAATAATCACCGCATCGGGCAATACGTGAAAGTAAAGGTTACCGGTTTCACATCGGCCACGTTACTGGGTGAACCGGTAGTTGAATAACCCAGATCCCCTCACAATGTAACGTGTTACATAAACAATTTAGAGGATAAAGCGTTTTATTCAATATAGGACACTGACCGCTTGAGTGGTGAAGACTCCAACGATAAATGAAACAAAAAAGACCAAAAAAACAGACCAAAAACTATTAAACACAGAAATTATGAAATCAGAAGCAAAATTATTATTAGGACTCGGAATTGGCATCGCGCTTGGTGCAGCAGTAGGTTACATCATGGGAACCGATAAAAGAGAAGAGTGGCTAGAGCAAGCCAATGAGTTTGCTGACAAAGTGAGGGCTAATGTTAAATCGGCCGTGTATAAAGGGAAAAGCGAAGTACAAGATCTTAAAGAGGATATCGACGATATTGCCGAAATCGCGAAGAAAGAATTGGCAAAACAGTAACAAAACAGGTTAAGCTACCCTATGATGGAAGAAAAAAAAGTAAGTACGTGGTTCGAGGAGATACGGGACGATATAGGTAACTATATCACCAGTACACTCGAACTAGGAAAACTGGAAATCTACGAAAAAATTAGTTTAGGCACATCTATCGTTACCTATGGTTTACTTCTTTCGGGTGTGGGGCTCATAACATTCCTGTTTATTCTTATCACAGCCGCGCTCTACTTGAACGAACTACTCCAAAGCTCGTGGATGGGATTCGCCCTCGTGTCGGCATTCGCATTCCTAGTATTGCTTATCTTGCTCATGGTTAAGAAACCGCTCAAGAAAAAGTGCACCAACAACGTGGTGCGATTTCTGATGGCTCAAGATGACAAAGACGACAAAAACAACAAAAGATGAGTACATATAAGCTATCTCCATTAGAAGAGTTACGTTTGGAAAAAAAACGATACAATGAGCAGCGTACTATCGTGAGCCAACGCCTCTCCTATCAATTACAGTATCTAAATGATAACTGGGGAACGATGCTCACCAAAGGGGTAACTTCTTCTATCAAGACAAAATTTTCGGAAACAGTCGACAACCTGTCAAGCGGCTCTACCGCTGTGACCCCGTTCGTTACGAAGAGAGTAAACCCTTGGTTAAATAATGCAGCAGTGAATATTATCATGTCCAACTTACCACTTATTGGATCATTGACTTGGAAAGTAACCAAACCCGCGCTTTTAGCATTTGCAGCAAAAAAGGTAACTTCATTTGTATTTAGAAAAAAGAAAAAAGGGCAATAAAAATAAAGCAATTCACACCCAGTTTAAACCGGGGAACGGTGGACGGTACTTACACCGTCCACTTTTGCTATCTTGGCACATAGTTGGTTCACCTCTTCTGCACTATGAACGTGTAGGTTAAAACCCCCCTCGAATATACCATCTTTAGTTGACACATTCACGCTTTGAATATTGACCATCATTCCCTCTGTTAGTTTCGACAGGATGCTACTCAGGATACCGATCCGATCGATACCGGTAAAAACTATCGATGCCAAGAAGGAATACTGCCGGTAATCGCCCCATGCTACCTCAATCACGCGGTCACCAAAATTGGACTTCAACTTCAGTCCCGTCTGGCAAGCACGTTTATGTACCTCCACCTCTTCTTTGTCGGTAACGTAACCAAACACATCATCCCCAGGCAAGGGATTACAGCACATGGGAACGACAAAGTTTTTCCGAAAGTTGGATTCCGTTAACGCGTAAATTGCTTTCCGATCAATCCTGTTGTGGATGGAAGCCACCCTGGGAGAGAGCGCCACCGGAGGGGTAGCGGGAACGGGATCACTTTTTTCAGGTTCTTTTCCGTTTTTACTATCCGGCCCTTTTTTGATCGCGTTCATGGCCTGCTTCACGTACCGTACAAATAGATTATCCTGCTTGTCGGGCTCGGCCGGTTTCATTTTCTGAAATGCTGATTTGTTAACCGGGAGAATCACCTCGTTGCTCCCTATCAGGTAATAGAGGTCCTCTTTATTTTCGGCTTTATACCAATAAAGAATTTTATTAAAAACGGTATTTTCTATGGGCTCGTTATCAAAGAGTTCGTCAAGCATTTTCTTTCCTTTCTCGGCAACACGCCGTCGTTGACGCCGCAGCGATGCTTCGATCTTGGTCCGAGCTTTGGCAGTGGTCACAAAATTGATCCATTCCGGCTGAGGCTGTACCGATTGGGAGGTGAGTATTTCCACTTGATCGCCGCTTCTTAATTTTTGACTCAGCGGCACCAATGTGTGGTTCACCTTGGCACCCAAGCAGTGATCGCCCACCCGGGTGTGGATGGTATAAGCAAAATCGAGCGCGGTAGCCCCTTGGGGAAGCGTTTTTATTTCCCCTTTAGGTGTGAAAACGAATATCTCCGACGAGAAAAGATTCATCTTTACCGTATCCAGGAAATCAATGGCGTTGGGATTGGGGTTGGCCAGCACTTCCTGAATGGTCTTCAGCCACTTATCGAGTTCGTTATCCTCTTCGATGCGGCTCTCCTTATACTTCCAATGCGCAGCGAACCCCTTTTCGGCAATATCGTCCATGCGCCGGCTGCGGATCTGTATCTCGATCCATTTGCCATCGGGACCCATCACCGTGAGATGGAGTGCCTGATAACCATTGGCTTTGGGATGACTTACCCAGTCCCGTATTCGGTCGGGCCGGAGCTTGTATATATCGGTAATGGCGGAATAGATATCCCAGCACTGCTTTTTCTCGTCGATCCCGGGATGAAGTTCAAAGATGATTCGCACCGCAAAGAGATCGTACACCTCATGAAACTCAATTCCCTTGGTCTGCATCTTGTTCCAGATAGAGTAGACCGATTTCACTCGGGCGCGCATCTCGTAATCAATGCCCATCTTATCAAGCGATTTCACAACGGGAACAGCAAAGTTTTCATAGACCTTGTTTCGCTCAGGGGCGCTCTTCTCTATCTTGCGCGTAAGATCGGCGTACGCATCGGGATGTTCATACTTGAAACAGAGCTCTTCCAGTTCGGTCTTGATGGCGAAGAGTCCCAGACGGTGCGCCAGCGGGGCATATATATAGAGGGTCTCTCCGGTGATCTTAAACTGCTTCGCGGGGGCCATGGAGGAGAGGGTGCGCATATTGTGAAGACGATCCGCTATCTTAATAAGGATCACCCGGATATCGTCGGACATGGTGAGCAATAACTTACGGAAATTTTCCGCTTGTGCCGAAACATCCTCACCAAACATGCCGCTCGAAATTTTGGTCAGCCCATCCACAATTTGGGCAATCTTTTCGCCAAACAGGGCACGAATATCTTCCACGGTGAAGTCGGTATCCTCCACCACGTCGTGCAGCAAAGAGGCGGAGATAGAGGTCGAACCCAAGCCCATCTCGCTCGAGACGATCCGAGCCACCGCCAGCGGGTGCATGATGTAGGGTTCCCCCGAACGGCGACGCGCCCCTTTGTGCGCCTCTTTCGCCATATTAAAAGCACGGGTAATGATATCCACCTTCTTTCGGTGGTTGGAGTTGAGGTAATCGTTCAACAATCCTTGAAACTCCTCTTCAATCATCCGCTCTTCTTCGCTCAATTTATTTTCGTCACTCATGTACCTTTAGACTTTTTATAAATCCATGCGTTTAATGCACTCAAGCATTCGTACCCCCTATCAGTAATTCACCTGTTAATAAATTGTCACGAAATTACTAAAAATCCAGATATGAACGAATAGATATTTGAAAAACAGGGAGGCTTAAATGTTAAATAATAGGCAACTGGGGAGGAATTGAACAAAAGCAGCGTATCTTTGTTCTTTCTTACAACAGGGGTGCCCCATCAACACGGGCTGAGATCATACCCAAATCACCTGATCCGGATAATGCCGGCGGAGGGAATGAAATGCACGAACCGGTTGCATTTTCTGGTATATATCTTATGTAAATCCCCTTTTTTATTTTACTAACTAACGATGGACAATGCCTATCGCTTTGTTCGTTATAAAAATCAATGTAAATGAAAAAGGTATTTTTTCTGCCGGTAATCTTACTGGCACTGGGTTATCAAGCAACGGCAAAAGGAACGGGAACAATCATGGAGACCGACAGCCTGAGCCATATTCAACTCGAAGAGGTGGTGGTATCGGCAACACGCGCCGGCCAACAAACGCCGGTCTCCTACTCCAACATCGCCGCGTCGGACATCAAGAAGCAGAACGCCGCACGCAATATTCCCGCGATTCTACAGAACGCACCGTCGATTGTTGCTTTCACGGAAGACGGGTTGGGCGTGGGAAACACCTACTTCCGTATCCGGGGGACGGATGCTACCCGCATCAACGTGACGCTGAACGGGATGCCGCTGAACAACCCTGAGACACAGGAAGTCTTCTGGGTGAACCTGCCGGACCTTTCCAACTCGCTGCAAAACATTCAAATTCAACGGGGAGTGGGCACGTCCACCAACGGTGCCGGGGCATTCGGCGCCTCCATCTCTCTCCAGACCACGGGTGCCCAATCGGAGGCATACGGTGAAGCTTCTACCGCCGTGGGGAGCTACGGGACCTTCCTTTCCAATATCGCGGCAGGAACCGGTATCTTAGATAACGGTTTGTCGTTCGACGCCCGCTTTTCAAGGGTGTTTGGTGAAGGGTACGTCCGGAACGGGAAAGTGGACCACACCAACCTCTACGCCGCTTTGTCGCATTATACCGACCGTCAACTCATCCGACTGAGTTACCTCAAAGGGGTGCAGCATACTGGCATCACGTGGGAAGGGGTGTCGGAAGAGCAGATGGAAGACAAGGAGCACGGGCGGCGGTATAACCCCGCGGGGGAGTACTACGACGACGCGGGCAACCGGCTTTACTACGATAACGAAACGGACAACTATTACTCCGATATCGTGCAACTGACTTTTTCTCGGGAATTGAACCAACAGTTCGTGATGAACGCGGGATTGAGTTACAATCACGGATATGGGTATTACGAGAATTACCGGTATAACCGTCGCTATTCCGACTTCGGGCTGGCACCACAGACCATTGGCGACAGCACCTACGCCCGAAGCGATTTTGTACGGCAGAAGCTGATGAGAAATGATTTCTACGTGGCCAGCCTAGGTCTTACCTACGACAGCGGGCCCTGGCATCTTACCTTTGGGGGGATGTACAGCTACTACGACGGCGACCACTACGGAAAGCTGCCGTGGATAAAGCACGCGGGCACTATTCCCGTGAACTATGAATGGTACCGCAACGTGGGTGAAAAATCGGAGGTCAACCTCTTCACCAAAGCTGAATACCAACTGAATGAAAAGCTATCGCTCTTCGGCGACCTGCAATACCGTCATATCGGTTATCGATTTAGCGGGATGGACGACGACCTGATGGACTTGACGGGCGACTTCACGTACGACTTCTTTAATCCCAAGGCAGGACTGTCGTTTCAAATAAATGAACACATCCGCCTCTACGCTTCCGCAGCAGTGGGACAACGCGAACCGTTACGAGCCGACCTGAAAGATGGAATCAAGGGGGGAGCGGTGAATCCCATCCGGCCGGAACGCATGATCGACTACGAGCTGGGATACCATTACGAGGGTGCCGGGGGAACTCGGCTGAGTGCCAACCTTTACTACATGGATTACCATAACCAGATGGTACAGACCGGAAAACTGACCGATATCGGCTACAAGCTAATGGAGAACGTGAAGGACAGCTATCGTGCAGGGCTGGAACTGGAAGCCTCCGTACCTCTATGGGAGAATAAGGTTGTGCTGGATGCGAACGCCACGTTCAGCAGGAACAAGATCAACAACTATATCGCGTATTTCGACCTGTATGACAGTCCCGACAACTACGGATGGGTGGGGCAAGAATCGGTGGAATACGGTACGACAAACATCTCCTATTCACCCGATATCGTGAGCGCGATGGGGATCACCTACCAACCCACCTCGGCATTTTACGTGAACCTCACAGGAAAATACGTGAGCAAGCAGTACATGGACAATACGTCGGACGACTCGCGAGCGATCGATGCCTACTTCGTGACCAACCTCTCGGCGGGCTACACGTTTAAGAAAACCGCGCTGGGAACGTTCAACCTGCAGCTGTTCGCAAACAACCTGTTCAACAGGAAGTACGTGGCCAACGGATGGGCGGCGACCGATCGGTTCGAAGACGGCAGCAGCATCAACTACATCGGGTATTACCCGCAGGCAACCCGTAACTACATGGTGCGGCTCACGCTCTCGTTTTGATTAATTCACCGGTGTTTTATTTCTCATTAGCATCTTCTCT
>CAYFMZ010000073.1:5038-10184 GCA_964344275.1 uncultured Proteiniphilum sp. | reverse complement strand
TGTGCCAAGCGATGCCAACCTCGAAGTCTCTTACGTGGGCATGCAAAGTCAACTAATTAGCGTGAACGGTAGATCCGTTATCAACATCACGCTACAGGAAGACTTTGGGCTTTTGGAAGAGGTCGTGGTGGTAGGCTACGGTGTACAGAAAAAAGAAACGATTACCGGTGCTGTATCCTCTATCCAAACCAGTGATATAAAACAGACTTCCTCTGCCAGCTTGGGAGCGGCACTCGCGGGGAAATTACCGGGGCTTATCTCTGTTCAAACAGGGGGTGGACAGCCGGGTAGAGATGATGCAACACTCTATCTACGTGGCGCGGCTACTACTAACGGTACCGATCCACTGATCCTAATCGACGGGGTTCCCAGGGATAATATCCGTACGATTGACCCCAACGAAGTAGCTACCATCTCTATCTTGAAAGATGCTTCGGCAACTGCACTTTTCGGGGTGAGGGGTGCCAATGGGGTTATCTTGATCACCACTCGAAGGGGAGAAGAAGGGAAAATGCAGTTAAGTGTAAGCACACAACAAAGCTTCACCTCTTTCACGAGAGAGCCTTCATACGTGAGCTCCACGCAGTTCATGGGTCTGAGGAATCAAGCACAAATAAACGATGGAAACGCGATCGAGTACGATGAACTAACTATGCGCCGCTACGCGAACCCGCTGGAAGGACTGGATCCAAACGATCCCGACTACGCGGAGCAAGCAAGAATCAGAAATTACATGTACCCGAGCCACGACTACTATCGGGAGTATATCGCTAAACACGTTCCGCAAACACGTGTAAATATAAGTGCCACAGGTGGAACCAAACAAATTGGCTACTTCGTGAATGCAAGCTACCTCCATCAAGGAGGAAATTTAAAAACCGAACCGAAAAGCCAATTGGGATACGACCCCTCCTCTTGGATGGATCGTTACAGCTTCAGGGCAAACCTTGACTACGATATCTCCAATACGTTAAAGGCATACTTGAATCTTGGAGCTTATATAGAAAAGGTAAACATGCCATCTGCCTGGCTATACGGAGACGATACCAACTGGATGATGCGAGACCTGCTGTATCAAGCAAAAACCATTGCTCCTTGGGTGCAAGGACCAACCACTATTGAAGGATACGGCGTGGAGCCCGGCCAGATCGTAGACCCAGGATACATGGATAGATCGGCATTTGAGGTTATGAACCGAATGGGATTCAGAAACGAGACTCGCTCTAACTTGAACTCCTCTCTGGGAATGGAGTGGGATTTAAGCTCGCTGATCACCGAAGGATTGAGCGTTAAAGGAATGGTTTCTTACGATACCCGGGCCACAACGGCTATGCAGGGACGGAAAAGTGAGCGGCTCTACATCGCGAACGTGAATCCAGAAACAAACGAATTGTCGTACGCCACGAAAAGAGAAGCCGAGGAATTGCTCTCTATTACCAAGGGAGCCGACTCTAGGTATAATATCAACCTGCAAGCAAGTCTCAACTACGACCGTACGTTTAAACAGAAGCATGCCGTGGGAGGAATGGTCCTAGTTCAACGAGACAACTGGGAAAATCCGGGCGCGGAGCTTCCTTTTAACGTGGTGGGCCTTGCAAGTAGATTCACTTACGCTTATGATGCTAAATATTTAGCAGAGATAAATATGGGATACAACGGTTCGGAACAGTTCTCACCAGATAAGAGATTTGGGTTCTTTCCCGCCTTTTCTGCCGGTTGGGTAGTGAGCAATGAACCGTTCTTGAGAGATAACAATACGATAACCAACCTCAAGCTGAGAGCTTCATACGGGAAAGTGGGGAACGACAAAATGGGAGGCACCCGTTTTCTCTATTTGGACAATATCACCATCGGTGGAGGCCCACTAGGTAGCTTAAGCAGGGGCAGAGGCGTAAATGAAGGCTTACTGGGTAACCCTAACCTCACATGGGAAGAGGCAACAAAACAGAACTACGGGGTGGATCTGCAACTGTTCGGGAACCTCACCATGGCGATCGATTATTTTACAGAAGAGCGCAGTCAAATACTTATAGAAAGAGGAATGGTGCCCGCGTTACAGGGTGTACCACTAAACTTTATCCCTAGAATAAACATGGGAGAGGTAGATAACAGAGGGTTTGAAGTGGAACTGACTTACAACAAGAACTTAAGTAGAGACCTTAATATGATGGTTCGAGGTAACTTCGGATACAACAAGAACAAGGTCAAATATATGGATGAACCCAAAAGCTTGACCTTGGAAGAAGATCCAGTAAATGGATATGCTTACCCTTATAGAAGCACCGGTTACTCGCTGGGACAAGGATGGGGGTACAAGATCGACTATAGCAACGGTAACGGATTTTTCAATTCTCAAGAAGAATTGGATGAATACCTCGAAACAACCACCTATGGATTCGGTAACCCAAGGGTGGGCGACTTCAAGTACGTGGATGTCACGGGAGACGGTGTGGTAGACGACAGAGACATTGTTCCTCTAAAATACACATCCATCCCTGGTATTACCTACGGGGTTACACTTGGGTTAGACTATAAGGAATTCGACTTTTCTATATTCTTCCAAGGAGTAGGAAGGTTCTCTAGTGCTCCAGGTGCTCCTCAAGGGGTGTATGAATACACTTACAGGGGTAGCTTCTATGACTACCACATGAACGCGTGGACTCCTGAACGATACGCTAACGGGGATAAGATAACTTATCCAGCATTAAGTACTCACTCAAACACCAACCACGTGGCAAACGACTTCTTTGTAATGAATCGTTCTTTCACTCGATTGAAGAATCTAGTTTTTGGATACACGCTTCCAGCAAACTTCCTGAATCAAATTGGTCTGGAGAATATCCGTGTGTATTATAGTGGTGAGAATATTTTCACATGGACGCCCTATAAATTAGAGGCACACCTCGATCCGGAACAAAATGACCCGATTGGATACCCCATCACCAAAATGCATAGTATTGGTTTTGACATCACATTTTAATAATAAAACAGAGTTATGAGAATCAAATTTATATATATTTTATTCCTCGGATTCATCCTCACCATAGGCTCTTGTGCCGATGTGCTGGATATTGCTCCCGACGGGAGACTATCGCTTGATGAGATTTTTTCCAATAGCGAAGACGCGGGGGCTTACCTCAACAGTTGCTACCAGAATATGCCGGCTAAAGGAACCCGTTACTTTTTTTGGTCGAGAGGCCCGGTAGTATGGAGCGATGAAGCATGGGACACGGACGCGGAAGCCGAATCATGGATTATGGCTGGAAGATTGTATAACGGAGATGCCTCTGCATCGAATCATCCTATCACTAACATTAGCACAGAGGGAAACAACGGTAATTATTGGGACGCCTATTGGAGCTCAATCAGAAAATGCTCCTATTTTATAAGCAGAATCGATGAAGTAGAAGAATCGGGACTTCTCGGCGATGAAAGCCACGCCAGATGGAAGGCAGAAGCGCACGTTCTTCGTGCCTATTACTACTCAGAATTACTGAAATGGTTTGGGGCACAACTACCTATCCAAAGAGAACCGTATACCTTTGATAGCGATTTTAGCACACTAGAAAAGGCAAGCTATTACGAAGTGGTACAGTTTATAATGGAAGATTGCGACGCCGCCTTAGCCACGTCACAGCTCCCTTGGAGAAGCATGGAACCACACAGGGTAACGAAAGCGATGGCAGAAGCGATCAAATCAAAAATGATCCTTTTCGCGGCCAGTCCATTAAATAATGAGGGACAAAACCACTGGCAAGAAGCCTACCAAGTAAATAAAGCCTCGTTGGCAAACCTGAAGAGCAATGGTTATGAACTGTACACCGAGGTGAACGTTCCGGCAACTTATCTTTCTGATGTGGCTTTCTTGGGACCCGATAAAAACGAGCACACGGCTCTTTATAACGAGTATTTCACTAATCATACCAATATCCACACCTCCAACCCCATCGATAGAGAAACGATCTACGTATCAAGGGACGGACAAGGAAATATCTGGAACATTGATGGAATCGGGGCACAAGACGGGTACAAAACGGGTACATGCCCTTCTCAAGAACTTGTTGACGCGTATGAAACAATCGACGGGCAACCGGTCCTTAATTTGGCAAACCCCTATCTCGATGAAAGGCACCTGCAGCCCAACTACAACCCGAACAACACGCTGTACGATCCTGAGAATCCTTACGAGAACAGAGACCCACGCTTCTATGCCTCCATTTACTATAACGGTTCTAAAAGAAAAGCCCTATGGGGATTTGCAGAGGAGGAGGAGTCCGTGGAGAATTACCCTGCTCCCGCGGGAAACAGGGCACGCGTAATTGCCACATGGGTAGGTGAACCAAGAACCGGAATTCACCGGACCGATAGAGCGGCTACAAGAACAGGATACTACCAACGGAAGTTCTTGCATCCTAATTCGGGAAATGACAACCCGATATCCGGACCAAACTGGAAGCTATTTCGCTTGGGTGAAGTGATACTTAACTTCGCTGAAGCGGCCATGGAAGCAGGTGAACTCGTAGAAGCCACCCAAGCAGTAAACGAGATCAGGGCACGTGCAGGCATGCCCGATATCCCATCCGGATTGTCGCAAGAACAACTACGGCTTCGGATAAGGAACGAGCGAAGAGTAGAACTCGCCTTGGAAGAGAACCGCTACTTCGACGTGAGAAGATGGAGCAATCCAAGCGACGACCTCGCTGAAACGGACAAGTGGATTACAGCCATGGAAATCACAAGAAATAGTGATGGCTCATTCACCTACAATCGCAGGAATGTCCGCCAGACAGAAAGAGCCAATTATACCAATCGATACATGTGGGTTCCCGTCCCGCTTGCTGAAGCGAACAGGTTGAGAGCTATCACAGGGTTTGAATGGCAAAATCCGGGTTGGTAAACAAGTAATTAATTATATAAATTCTATATGATGAAGCAAAAAAATAATATTGCAAGAATACATGTGCTGTGTTTTTTGTTATTCTTTTTCTGTAACATGATTTCTGCACAGGAGATACGTCAAACAATCGAAGGAAGTGTCTCCGACGATTACGGCAATCCACTGACCGGTGCCTTAATCTACACGGGAGAGAAAAAAAGCGCGGGAATGACAGATGTTAACGGCAACTTTTCATTTGAAGTGGACGAG
>CAYFMZ010000073.1:0-4938 GCA_964344275.1 uncultured Proteiniphilum sp. | reverse complement strand
ACGCAAGCTTTGTACGGTATACAAGGTGCCAACGGGGTGATCGTTATCACCACGAAGCGAGGCATATCCAGCGGATTAAAAATCAATACGCGATTCGACCAATCGTTCCAGCAGGTAACAACAAAACCGATGTTCATAAACTCATGGGAGTATGCAGAACTAAGAAACCAAGCCATCCAGAATGATTATGATGCTGGAAAAATTACCAGTCTCGGGGATCAATTCACGAATGAAGAGATAGAAAACTTCCGATCGGGTGAGAATAGAACCTTGTATCCAAATAATAATTGGTACGACATGTATATGAAACCCCTCGCGTTGATGGAGAGGGTGAACCTGGATGTAACTGGAGGAAACGAGCGAGTACAGTTTTATTCCAACATGAATATGATGTATCAAGGAGGGCAATACAAGACAGATCCGGAACAAACAAAGTATAACCCCGCGCCCAACAACCTATGGTTTAATTTCAGAACCAACGTGGATATGAAGCTCAACAGTTACTTGAGTACCTTCCTCCGTTTGAGTGGAAATGTTAAAAGAGAACATACGCCGGGGAACAACAATGTGGCAGGTATCTATTCAGGGCTATTTACTGTTCCTTCAACTATTTATGGGCCGGTAACTCCTCCTGTTATTGATGAAGAAACAGGAGAAGTACTGGATCCGGGAGGAGTTGTCGTGGCCACGGACCAACAACGCTCCCCCGTTTATGGAGAACTCAACCGCAGGGGGTATTATAACCACACGGTGACGAACGTCTCCACGCAGTTTGGCGTGAACCTGAACCTCGATTACCTCACAAAAGGATTGGACTTGGATGGTATCTTCGCGTACCAAACGAACTCGGTAGGGCATTACCATTCAACACAAGATTACGCGCGCGTTCAACGTACAGGAGATCTATCGGAACTCTCGTTCAGCCAGCCCTTGGGTTCTAACCAAGATACGCCCTTGGGTGTGGGTAAGGCCGCGTCTTTCTATTACCACCTCACCTACATGGGGAAATTGAATTACGAACGTCTGTTTGGTAAACATAAGGTAACGGGACTGGCCTACGCGTTATTCCATAACCTTATCAAATCCGATACAGCTTCACCTTGGAGCCTCCCATACAACAGGGTAAACACGGGGATCGATGTCACCTACGGGTACGACGACAGGTATTTCGTGAAAGGAACAACGGGCTATTCGGGTTCGGAACAATTTCCTAGAAATAACAGGTATACGTCTACACCGGCAATCTCTGCCGCTTGGCTCGTATCCAATGAATCGTTCCTGAAGGATGTTGAGTGGCTAAATATGCTAAAAATTAGAGCATCTCATGGAAAAACAGGGAACGATATAATGGGATTGAATAGGTACGCGTACCTCGATGATGTAACAGTGAGCGGAGGGGGCTATCTAGGCTACCTGCAATACAGTATCAACGAACGAAATATTGGTAATCAGAACATCAATCCCGAAATAATCACGAAGAATAACGTGGGTATTGATCTCGGCTTCCTCGATATGCTTTCGTTCTCCATTGATGTCTACAACGATAAAATGGATAATATGATGATCAGCGCTGTCTCCACGATACCGGCTTATCAAGGAGTTCCGCTGGGCTACTACCCCAGTACAAATAGCGGAGTGTTCGAAAACCAAGGATACGAAGTAAGTGCCAATTTCGCGAAAAGGATCAATAAAGACCTTCATCTGTCGCTCGGTGGATTCTTTGATTACAACAAAAATAAAGTAATTAACGTGGGAGAAGCTGAACGGACCGAAGATTACGCGTACAGGAAAAGAAGCGAAGGTTTCCCGCTGGGACAATCGTGGGGGTACCTCGTGGATTACTCGAACGGTAATGGAATGTACAATAGCCAGGAAGAGATCGATAACTTCGGCCTCCCGGTTGAAACAGAAGGGAATATGCCACGTGTAGGCGATCTCATATACCAAGACCTTAACAATGATGGAATCATCGATGTGAAGGATGAAGCACCCATCGGAAAAGGGAGCCTAATCCCGATGTATTACGGTTTCTCTGGTGCGGTGCAGTACAAATCATTCGATTTAAGCTTCCTGTTCCAAGGTGCCAGCGGTTACTCAACCATAACTGGCGGGTTGGGAATATGGGAAATGTATTACCTGAATATCTTTAGTTCACTGCATAAAAACGCGTGGACACCAGAAAGATACGAAAGTGGTGCAGAGATTACATATCCCGCGTTATCCACGCAAAGTAACACCAACCACAAGGCAAGCGATTATTTCGAGATCGACAGGTCGTACCTGAGATTAAAAAACGTGGAATTGTCTTACACGTTGCCTGATTCGTTTTCACGTGCACTCAAAGCCTCTAAAACTCGCATCATCTTTAGCGGGCAGAACCTGCTTACATGGGATAACATGAAGAGTAAGGACTTTGGGCCGGAAGGAGATTATAATTCCTTGCCTGTATACCGGGTGTACAACATAGGAGTTAATGTACAATTCTAATAACGACAACAATGAAAAAAATATCAATATTTACTATTCTTATCGTCGCCATTATATTCACGTCGTGTAACGAACAACTGGATCTACAAAGTGACGGGCGAATAACATTGGATGAAGTATTCAATGATTACAACAGGACGAGAGGCTATTTAAACTCGTGCTACGGGTACGCGAGAGGGCCGTACATGGACCGAGCCTCTTACTCCGATGAAGCACAAGATGCCGATGATATTACCGCCGGTTCTAACTATTACAACTGGTATTCGGGAAATGTCACTGCCTATAACTTTACCAATATCCTTCAGGAACCCAATATATGGAATAACCTCTTTGAAGGAATTCGTAAATGCAACGTGTTTCTAAAAAACATAGAAACGGCAACGGTGTATGCAAGTGAAGAAGAGAAAGCAGGATGGGTAGCACAGGCACGCACGCTAAGGGCCCTGTATTACCTTCAGCTGATCAAGAGATTTGGTGGAGTACCCATCTTTACAGAACCCGTGGAAGTAGGGCATAACTTCTCGCAAGATTCAAGGGCCTCCTTCAGCGATGTGGTGAAGCAAATCATCGCGGATTGTGATAGCGCGCTGCAGGTTCCAGATACCGAACAGGGTTTCCATTGGGCAATTTATGACAACCAGTACCAGAAAGTAACGAGAGCGGTGGCGTACGCGATCAAATCGCAGGCAGTAACATATGCTGCCAGCCCCCTTTGGTCAGACGGTACGTTCACGTGGGAAGACGCGGCAGAGGTAAATGCTGAAGCACTGGCGACACTTCTCGCTAACGACTATGAACTTTTTGATGTAGAGCCCTCGCCAGGGGTAGCTCACAACGCGTATGCACTGTATCATATCACCAGCTCTAACGACAAGAGAGCCGTGGATAAAGAGACCATCTACCAATTGGGTGGACAAATGGCGGTGTGGAGATGGGCAGGAATGCCGACCACACCCAACATGGATCGCTCAGGCCCCGGCCCGTCACAAGATTTAGTGGACGCGTACGAAATGGCTAACGGTGAACCTGCCATACTGGGGTACAACGATGCCAACAGGCTGGATCCCATCATTAACCCTGCGTCAGGGTATGATCCCAATAACCCGTACGAAGGACGAGATCCCCGATTCTACGCGTCAATCTACTACAATGGTGCCCCCATCAACCTGGCCGGTGCGCAAGATAATACTTACAACTTCACTATCGCCAGCTACAATCAATTGGATGTAACCGACGAGGGGAATGGAGAGTACCAGATGGTTACCACCGGAGGAGACCCTTTCATGATGACACAGGGATTCGAAAACGAAATCAATACACCCAATCAGGTGACATTGAGCTTCGAATACATCGCTCCACAAGGTGTAAACAACATGCAAATATTCTTCGGTGCCGCGCTATCGGAAGCTAGATCCATCCGTCCAAAAAATATGGATCCTAGCAGCGAGTGGGCTACCTACACGCTCGATATCACAGACGATGTAAACCGTTTTGGATTCGGGAAAAAGAATGACTTCTTACGTATCGATTTTGGAACAACAGCCAACGTCAATATACGGGTAAAGGAGATAAAAATGCGCGTCGTAAGCCAAACCCGAACGGTGGAAACTTACGTGGGTGGAGCGGAAGGAATTTCTCTAACCGACTCTAAACATACCAGGACCGGCTACTACCTGAGAAAGTTCAATAACCACCGTTCAAATATCAATAATAACCAGGACGGATCGGTGAGACTGTTCCGATTAGCTGAGATATACCTCAACTTCGCGGAATCGGCTTATCAAGCAGTAGGCCCAGACCAAGCTGTTAGCTTCGGTAGTTTCTCAATGAGCGCGAGAGACGCGGTAAACGCGGTAAGAGAAAGGGCGGGCATGCCGCCTCTCCCATCAGGAATGTCGAAAGATGAATTCGAGAAGAGGTACCGCAATGAACGGAGGGTTGAACTGGCAGTCGAGGAACATCGCTTTTACGATGTGAGACGCTGGGAGATCCTGGATGAAACGGATAAATTTGTAACAGGAATGGAAATTACTAAGAACGACGATGACACGTTCACCTACAAACGTTTCCGGTTCGATGACAGATTATCCAATACCGACAAATTCTTAATCTATCCTATTCCACAGGATGAAGTAAATAAAATCATCGCTATCTCGGGCCAAGACTGGCAAAATCCGGGGTGGTAGTTAAAACTGATTGATAGAGTCATAACCCGCGTATCGGGTTATGACTCTTCTTTTTTTATTTTAAATATTATTCCATTTATTTTGGTTGGTAAACGATTTTTAATTAATATAGCATGATATTTTAAACACGTGAAAATCATGAGGAGAAAAAAAATAGAACAATGTAGCTCTCGATCAATTTTTTCCTTTCTGTTGATCGGGATTTTCCTTTTTTTTACCGGTTGTAAAGAAGAGGTGCCGGAGCCTCAAATTATTATTCCCGGCT
>CAYFMZ010000072.1:0-10325 GCA_964344275.1 uncultured Proteiniphilum sp. | reverse complement strand
GCTCTGGTAGCCTTAAATAGCTGATTTTGTTTCAGTGGAGAATATCGGAGTCGAACCGATGACCTTTTGACTGCCAGTCAAACGCTCTAGCCAGCTGAGCTAATCCCCCGTGATGAAAACGTGTAAAGAGAAACCTCTCCGTTTTTCGTGGTGCAAAGATAGCTATTTTGTTTATATTTGCAACTGAAATAGTTCAGAAAAATAAAAATCACATATATGATTGTTTTCAATACCACTTTTCACTTGGAAGAGGGAGTGTATGAGGAGTTCATCGAGTACATGCTTCAGGTGTTTATCCCCATGTCTACCAAGAGTGGCTTGCTTACATCGCCTCGTCTGGCAAGGGTTCATGGGAAAGAGGAAGATCAAGGATACTCCTTTGCCATGGAGTTTCAGGTGGCAGATCTCTACACGCTGGAACGGTGGAACAGCGAAGAGAGTCAATTAGTATATCCCCCCTTGCTGGAAAAATTCAAAGAAAAACTGGCCGGCTTCTCGACCGTAATGGAGACTATTTCTTAAGACGGTAATTAGTCATGCATCAAGAGTCAAATAAGCGAGAGGTGAAAGTAATCAAGGAGCGGATCATCATGGGGATTGACCCCGGTACCACTGTGATGGGGTATGGAATCCTGCGGGTGCTTGATAACAAGCCGTCGATGGAGGCAATGGGGGTGATGCAGTTAGGCAAGTACGGCGATCACTACCTGAAACTGGCCAAAATATACTCCCGGGTGATCGGCCTTATTGAAGAGTACCTGCCCGATGAGTTAGCCATCGAAGCTCCCTTTTACGGTAAGAACGTGCAAAGCATGCTCAAGTTGGGACGGGCGCAGGGGGTAGCTATGGCGGCCGCAATCTCTAGGGATATTCCTATCTTTGAATACGCGCCCTTGAAAATAAAAATGGCCATTACAGGTAATGGCAGGGCGGCCAAGGAACAAGTGGCCTACATGCTTCAGAAGATCTTGCACATCCCAGATGAAAACATGTTGCCACAGCTGGATGCCAGCGACGGACTGGCGGCTGCACTCTGTCATTTCTACCAGTCGAATGTAACAACGGGTGAAAAGCCATACAGAAGCTGGAAAGATTACGCGACACGACACCCCGACAAGGTGAAACGATAACGATTTTTTTTTCATTTTTATGACGAGTTCCTCTTAATCTTTTTTTATCTTTGCCTTATGAACCGACTTGTCTCGCATATAGAGTTTTTATTGCACGAGCATAACTGCGTGATTATCCCTGATTTTGGTGGCTTCGTGGTAAACGCGATTCACTCCCGAATGGAGGATGGAAGCGTGTTTCATGCTCCGGCGTGCGAGTTGGTTTTTAATCGTGACCTCACCTACAACGACGGGTTGATGGCGCAGTCATATATGAGTACATATAACCTTTCCTATGATTCGGCCACGCTGGAGATAGAGAAAGGAGTACGTGACTTGAAACATCGGCTTCACGATCATCGCCATGTGGAGCTAGGGCAACTTGGTTCGTTCACGATGCACGATGATAAGCGGTTTGTCTATACACCGTCGCCCTTTACCCGCCCTGCATTCTTTGGCTTAACCAAGGCTATGATCAAGCCATTGGTTATTACGCAACCCAAGGTAGTGCCATTGAACCGAGAAGGGAGGCAGAAAAGAATTCGTGTGGCGAGCATGAGTGCTGCTGCAGCAGCACTCATCGCCGTTATGCTGTTGATTTTCCCCATGAGCGATACCACTACGGGGCGCCAGTCTGCCCAAATGCTTTCTGAAACGGAGTGGTTCCGTTCCAAGCCCGCTCCTTCTCAGCAACACACAACGGCCACGGATCAAAGCCGCCTCGAAGCGATTACCGAGGAAGCTGTCCCCACCGCGAATATTGTATATGAAGAGGTGCATGTTCCCGCCAGCGATGCTGCCAACACGTCGGCTATCAATGAAGAGGCCTCCCTCGCGGGTGATGAAGCGTTGCACAAATACTATATCGTGATGGGGGTATTTACCGGAAACGCTACGGCCCAAAAAATGACCGATGAGCTGGAGGGTAGAGGATTTACGAGCACCGGATGGTTGGAGCGCCCGGGACGCATCGACGTGTATGCCGCTTCGTTCACCGACGAAGCAGCAGCTAAGGTTTATTTAAGAGAAATACACGGTCAATATCCCGCGTATTCAGATGCTTGGATATTAAAACGATAAAAACAGTTTATTATGTCGCTCAAACGTAATATTATAGCAGGATTCATCCTTTATTGGGTATGTGAGTTATACAAATACCGCAGGAGGGTGCTCCCATCGATGGAGAAGTTTAGTTTTCCCGATATCAAGGGATAAAATTGAAGCCCCGAAATTCACTTCGGGGCTTTTTTGCTCCTCTCTGTTACGAGTGGAGAATAACTGTTTCTACATCGTGAATAAAAGTTTAGTGAGCAGCTTGCTATACAGAAATATAGTGTCATTAAGAGAACAATGAAAGAGAATCATTACGAAGAGAAGTTATTGGGAGTATTTTTTCCCAAACCCGATATATATGGATCCCTCTCGATGCCAGTGTACCATACCCTAGCGTATGAATTTGAAACCGCAGAGGAGATGGAAGTGGCTTTCGCCGGTAAAAATGGGGAGCATACCTATTCACGGGTAACCAATCCCACTGTACAGCATTTTGAAGATCGTGTGAAAGCAATAACCGGAGCATTTGGCGTCACAGCCCTGAATTCGGGAATGGCGGCCATCAGTAATACGTTTATTACACTTGCCCGTGCAGGGAGCAATATCGTTACATCTCGGCGTCTGTTCGGGAATACATACTCTTTTTTCGTGAATACACTTACCGCTTTTGGTGTGGAGATACGCTTCTGTGATCTAACGGACCCCGCGGATGTGGCAGCGCAATTAGACGAAAATAGTTGCGCCTTGTTCGTGGAAATAATAACCAACCCACAGATGGAGGTGGCCGATGTGAAAGCACTGAGTGAGGTACTCCGTGAGAAGAAGGTCCCTCTGGTTGCTGACACCACTATTGTACCATTCACCGCGTTCAAGGCGGCCGAATTTGGCGTGGATATTGAGGTAATATCAAGCACCAAGTACATTTCGGGGGGAGGAACCAGCTTGGGGGGGCTGATTATTGATTACGGAAGGTTCAACTGGAGCCATTCGGTTAAGTTAAAGCCTTTCGCTGGTGAGTCACCCTCAGCGTTCCATTATAAGTTGCGCAAGGAGGTGCATCGAAACATAGGAGCCTACATGACACCGGAAGTAGCCTACATGCAATCGCTGGGACTGGAGACGTTGGCTATTCGTTACGAACGTCAGTCGGCCACCTGCGGACAACTGGCTGTTAGGCTTCAGTCGTTGAAAGGCG
Organism: uncultured Proteiniphilum sp.; assembly: GCA_964344275.1. Taxonomy (GTDB): domain Bacteria; phylum Bacteroidota; class Bacteroidia; order Bacteroidales; family Dysgonomonadaceae; genus Proteiniphilum. The sequence goes on along the minus strand of CAYFMZ010000072.1, from coordinate 6,968 downwards.
TAGAAGCGGTCCATTATCCCGGACTGGAAGGAAACTTTTTTCATGCGGTGAGCTTGGAGCAGTTTGGGGAGCATCCCGGGGCCATGTTGGCATTCGATCTAGCCTCTAAAGAGCACTGTTTTCGATTCCTGAATGAGTTGAAGCTGATCCGGCGGGCGACCAACCTTTTTGATAACCAGTCACTGATTATTCATCCTGCCAGCACCATATACGGTGGTTTTACTCCGAAACAGCGTGAGGAAATGGGTGTGAATGACAACTCTATTCGCCTTTCGGTGGGATTAGAAAGCGTAGACAGTCTCTTTGAAGATATAAAAGAAGCACTGGATAAGGCGCGTTAGCTTCCTTTCCCAGTGCTTGTTTGTTATGGCGCTTGTTTGCGCTTACTTCCCTCCCTACGTTGGGAGGGGTGTTGAAATAAATTACAACGGATATTCGTCGAACGCGTAAAGGACCGTCGAGAGGTAACGCTCTCCCGTATCGGGGAGGATAACCACGATAGTCTTTCCCGCGTTCTCCTCTTTTCGCGCGAGTTGCAACGCGGCGTAAACGGCAGCACCCGATGAGATACCCACGAGCAATCCTTCCAAGGCTGCAAGCTTCCGGCTGGTGCGGATGGCATCGTCGTTGGCCACCGTGATCACTTCGTCCACTACCGAGGCATCGTACGTTCCTGGTATAAACCCTGCTCCGATACCTTGAATTTTGTGAGGCCCGGGTTTTCCACCCGAAAGTACCGGTGAGTCGGTCGGCTCCACGGATACTACACGAACATTGGGGTTGAGCTCTTTTAATCGCTTCCCGGCACCGCTTGCGGTACCCCCGGTACCGATCCCGCTCACCAGGATATCCACCTTACCATCGGTGTTGTCCCATATCTCTTGTCCGGTCGTCTGATAATGCACCCTGGGGTTTGCTTGATTCTCGAACTGTTGGAGGATGATGGAGTTCGGTAGTTCCGATTGGAGTTCTTTTGCTTTCGCGATGGCTCCTTTCATCCCTTCCGCGCCCGGTGTCAGTACTAGTTCGGCTCCCAGTGCTTTAAGCAGGTTCCGGCGCTCGAGACTCATCGTTTCGGGCATGGTGAGAATAAGGCGGTACTTTTTGATGGCAGATACGAAGGCAAGCCCAATGCCGGTATTACCACTGGTAGGTTCGATAATCACCGAGCCGGACCTCAGCAGCCCCTTCTCTTCGGCATCTTCAACCATCGACAACGCGATGCGATCTTTGACACTTCCCAGTGGGTTAAAGCTTTCTAGCTTGGCGACGATAGCCGCCTTGGCACCCTCCGATTTCTCAAATTGGTTGAGTCTCAACAGCGGAGTGTTGCCAACCAGGTCCGTTAATTTTTCTGCAATTTTTGTCATAGCTTTATATACATTGAAAATTTTTACAAATATAAAGGGTATATTCACGGCATAAAATAGCACATTCGTGGTATTTTTAGAGGTAAACCCGGTTTTTTTAAATTACTTTTGCTTACAAAGAGGAGGCAAAAGGATGAATCATTATATTTTAGCTGACAACCAAGACATCACTCGCGCGGGATTGATTTCTATTTTAAGAGATCAAAACGATAAGGCTGATATTGTTGAGGTGGAGAATTATAAAGAGCTGCAATCATCTTTACGAGAGTTTCCTCGTTCCGTAGTGATCGTTGATTACTCTCTATTCGATTTTTTATCGATGAATCACCTTTTTAATATGAAGAGCGGAGCAAAGGAATCTTCCTGGCTTCTTTTCACGTCCGAGCCGGCAGAGCATTTCCTGCGACAAGCTCTATTGGTAGATCCCACGTTTAGCGTGGTTTTGAAACAGAGTACCGCGTCGCAGGTAATTGACGCGCTCTCGTGTACAGCCGCGGGTGAAGTGTATTGGTGCGACATTGCTAAATCGGTCATGAGAACACGGGTGCCCAAGGAGCGCATCCCTGATCAACTCACGCTTTCCGAAAAAAACATCCTTCGAGAGATAGCCCTTGGTAAGACAACTAAAGAGATTGCCTTTGAAAAAAACCTAAGCTTTCATACCGTGAACACGCACCGGCGCAATATCTATCACAAACTGGAGGTCAACAGCGTGAATGAAGCCACTAGATTTGCATTTCAAGCAGGTTTGATAGACCTTATGGAATATTACATATAAACATCGAGTATCACCATATTATAACATCCGCTTCTATTGCACCTACTTCTATTGCACCTACTTCTATTGCATCCCCTGATACCTATACTTTACCCACTATTTTCCAAATGGCTTCTACCCACTCTTCTCCATCGTTCAGTGAGGGGATAAAGGTGAATTTCTCACCTCCTGCCTTCATAAAAAGCTCCCTAGCTTCGAGGTCCATGTCATAAAGCGTTTCCATGTTATCAATTGGGAAGCCGGGTGCCATAACGGCAACATTCTTCCACCCAAGCCCAGGCAGATCACCGATGTCGGTATCCAAAAAAGGCTTTATCCAAGTATCTCCTCGCTGCGAAGAGTAAAAAAGGAAAGTACGTCGTGCATCGAAACCCACCTCTTCACAGAAAAGGCGGTTTGTCTCCTTCACTTGATACACGTAATCATATTCTTTCCCTTTCTTCCAGCCAGCCTCTACCTGTGCCACGGGCAGGCTATGGTAACTAAAAATGAGCCGGTCTATACCTTCAAGGTAAGGAGCGGCACTGGTCGCAAGGGCGTGAATATACGCGGGGTGGTCGTAATATGGCTCCACGAATTTTAACCGGAAAGAGTGGGGACGTTTATAAAATAGCCGCCCAATATCTTCAATAGCGGTCTGGGTAGTGGATTGAGCGTAGTGGGGATAGAGTGGAAAAATGATAACCTCGTGTAACAAGGGGCACTTTCGCTCTAGTTTTCGTACAGCAGTCGTGAAGTCGGGCTCCCCGTATCGCATAGCTACTTCCACAGGGATACCTTTAGTCGTTTCCAATTTATCTGCCAATTTTCGAGTGTAGTACTGCAAGGGAGATGTGATAGGATCTTCCGTTCTCCAGATCAGTCGATACTTTTCAGCCGACTTTGCCGCGGAGAGTGGAGCGATAATATTTCTAGCAAGGAGTTTAGATCGCCATTCGGCTTTGCCTGTCACCAAGGGATCGGAGAGCATATCACCGATGAATTTTTTCACATCTTTTTTATTCACGCTCGCTGGCGTACCTACATTCACTAATATGATACCTCTCATTCTTAGTTTTGTTTAGAGGATCCTACGTCCTAAATGGAATACCTCCCCATGCACTTTGGATGGATGTTCTGTCTTTCGTGAGGGGAGAGGGCCCCATCAGGAGCGTGTTTCCAATAATTTACAATTTTCGTGGGGAAGGATTTGGATTGAGTGTGTGCTGGCCGGGACCAGAATCGATTCTCCCCTCTCCACTTCTACAGAATGTCCTTTGTCGTCATTGAGGATGCAACTTCCCTCTAAACAGATATAGATAACAAACGAATCGTTCTCTTTGTAATCACGCGTCATGGGTTCATCGAGTTCCAACAGGTGGGTTGTGAAGTATGGTGAAGTAACCAGTTCCACTGGTCGGTTATTAGCTTTTTCGTAAGGGGTTTGGTAGGAATCCTGCACGCTATAGTCGATGGCATCCTTGGCCAATTCAGTATGCAGTTCCCGTGTATTTCCTGCCGCGTCCTTTCGGTTGTAATCATAGATACGGTAGGTGATATCCGAAGTTTGCTGTATTTCGGCGACGAAGCAACCCGCCCCGATCGCGTGCACTCGTCCGGCCGGCAAGAAGAAGACATCGCCCTCCTTCACCTCGTACCGCTTCAGCGTGTCGGTAAAAGTGTTGTTTTTTACTTTTTCGACGTACTCGTCCGGGGTTATCTCCTCTTTAAAACCAGAGTAGAGGAAGGCACTCGGCGCCGCCTTTACCACGTACCACATTTCGGTCTTTCCGAACGAGTCGTGCCGCTCCTTTGCCAGCTTATCGTCGGGGTGTACCTGAATGGAAAGGTCGTCTCGTGCATCAATAAACTTAATTAACAGTGGGAAAGTAGGGCCAAACTGCTCATATATCTTATTGCCGACCAACGCTCCCTTATACGTTCGAATCAGTTCATCGAGTGACGTTCCGCTCAAGTCTCCGTTGGAGACCTCCGATACATTCCCTTTCACTCCCGATATCTCCCAGCTTTCGCCGATGCCATCACGCTCCGGTTGTATATTTTTGAACCGGCATATATCCGAGCCTCCCCAGATAACCGGCTTCAGGATAGGTTTGAATTTAAGCGGGTAGAGTGTATCCCTTTTATCGTTTGTCATATGTTTAATTTTGTCCTGTTTCACGGGTTAATTTTTTGCATAACTATGGCCGTTCTTGCCGGCAGGTATAACTTGAGCCAACCTTTATCCTCTTTCGCGTATAGCGTGTCATAATGCGTAAAGTGATGAATAGTTGCATCGTTTCGTCCAAACCCTCCAAAATCGGGGTTGTCGGTATCGAGCACTATTTTGTACTCCCCTTGTGGTACCAGTATACCGTAATCGGAAAATGAATCTCGTGGATGAAAATTGTACACGAAGAGAAGGCCGTTTCTAAGATAAGCCAGAATATTATCCTCTTCCTTTTCCCACGCCTTTACTAGGGGAGTGGCTTGAAAATCGGGTACAGACCGAATCAGCCTGATCATTGCCTTGTCGAAATCTCCCAGGTAGTGATATTTGAGATTGCTATCCTCCGCCAGTTGCCATTGGCGACGAGCGTATTTATGCGACCAGTTGTTCCCTTCTCTTGGGAAGTCCACCCATTCGGGATGCCCAAATTCGTTGCCCATGAAGTTGAGGTACCCCCCGTTGATGGTGGTAGCTGTCACCAAGCGAATCATCTTGTGCAACGCGATGCCGCGATCAACCTTATCGGAGCTCTCCATCCACTTCGACATGAACCAGTACATGTCGGCGTCGATCAGCCGGAAAATAATGGTTTTATCCCCCACCAGTGCTTGGTCGTGGCTCTCGGCATACGAGATCGTCTTCTCATCGTATCGCCGGTTGGTCGTCTCCCACCAGATGGAAGAGGGGGACCAATCTTCATCTTTCTTCTCCTTGATAATCTTGATCCAGTAGTCGGGGATATTCATGGCCATGCGGTAGTCGAACCCATACCCGCCCGACTCGATATCGAGTGCTAGCCCGGGCATTCCGCTCACCTCTTCCGCGATAGTGATAGCGTTGGGATTCACCTCGTGAATCAGTTGGTTCGCCAGTGTGAGGTAACAGATAGCATCGCCATCTTGTCCCGCGTTATAGTAATCGCCATACTCGGTGAACGATTCACCCAGTCCATGGCTCAAGTATATCATCGAGGTCACTCCATCGAATCGAAATCCATCGAACTTGAACTCCTCCAACCAGTACTTGCAGTTGGAAAGGAGAAAATGAAGGACTTCATCTTTACCGTAATCAAAGCATAGCGAATCCCAGGCGGTGTGATACCTTCGGGTTGGGTTGCTATGGAAATATAGATCGTATGAGCCATCGATGCGGCCGATACCTTCCTTTTCGTTCTTCACCGCGTGCGAGTGGACGATATCCATGATCACGGCAATGCCCATATCGTGCGCGGTATCGATGAGCGCCTTCAACTCCTCGGGTGTGCCGTTACGCGAAGAGGGGGCGAAAAAGCTGGAAACATGGTAACCGAAAGATCCGTAGTAAGGGTGTTCCTGTATTGCCATGACTTGGATCGCGTTGTATCCGTTCTCTTTCACCCGAGGGAGGATGTTCTCCCTGAATTCGTTATATGTGCCCACTTTCTCTTCGGCGGTAGACATCCCCACGTGCGTCTCGTATATAAGAAGAGGCGAGGTGTCTGGCGTGAAGCGGGTATGCTTAAAGGTATATGCATTCTCTGGCTCCCATACCTGAGCACAAAAAATCAATGTTTCGCTGTCTTGAACAACGCGTCGGCACCACGCGGGGATTCGTTCACCCCATCCCCCCTCCCAGGCGACATGGAGTTTGTACAGATCCTGGTGATGGATCCGGTCAAGAGGAATATTTACTTCCCACACCCCATTATCCTTTCGTTTAAAACGGTAAGCCTCTAGTCGTTGCCAGTTATTAAAGGTGCCTACTAGAAATATTTCAGTGGCGTTGGGTGCCCATTCACGAAGTACCCATCCTTGGGCTGTCTTGTGCAGTCCGAAATAGAGGTAGCCCGTGGCAAATTCCGAGAGCGTAATCTTATTTCCGCGCGTAAGATCCGAAAGGCGTTGTTGGTAGTATTGGTGGCGCCCTTCAATTGCTTTCGTGTAGGGTGCCAACCAAGGGTCGTTTTTAATGATGCCTAACATAGCAAATGAGTTGGATGGCGAAACTTGCATAATGATTTATCCATGTGGACAAAGATAAGGAAATTGTCAAGATTTCATTCCATTTCTCGGCTAAAATAGCCGAGACACGATAAAAAAATATATCTTTGTAAGATACAAATGAAATGTAATATGATGAAACAAATACTCGCCGCCTTCTTGCTTTTTCTACTATTGACTAGTAACGCGGCCGCACAAGGAGGTGCGATTACATGCAATCTTGGGTTTACTTTCGAGATCAGTGAAAATAGAAACTGGGGATACAAAGAACCTGTTATCGTGGATATCACACCAGGATCACCTGCCGAGAGAGTGGGGTTGAAGCTTAACGATATTATCATGTCTGTTAATAAAAACGGTACGTATCAGAAGTCTTATCAAACGGTCATGTCTTGGTTTGGCGAGCACGACACCGAGATGACAATTGCTATTCGTAATTTTGAACATGCTTTCAAAGAGATAACCCTTTCTAAGGATTGTCGTCACAGCAATGGTATTAACGAAGCCCAGTTGGCTCCAGTATTTGCTTTTTATAGCCTCGAGGACGTGCAGGACCGTCGTTTCTTGATACCCGTGACAACCAAGACAAACGAAAACGCCCTTTTTCATAATTATCAATCGTTTGGTTTTGC
>CAYFMZ010000071.1:0-10381 GCA_964344275.1 uncultured Proteiniphilum sp. | reverse complement strand
CCTCTATATCGTATAATCGAACTCTGTTGCCGCTATACTCAGGCACGTAATACCTCACTTTTCCGGTAACAACTTCCGGGAAGGATGCCCCATATACAGGCTCGGAGTTATCGTATACTTCCACGATATTAACCCACTCACCGTTGATCTCCACTTGGAAGAAGAACTCTTTGGTAGGATGGCTCATATTGCCATTTGCTCCTGTCCAAGTCATGAAACCATTGATCTCATGTTCCCCTTGAAGGTCAATTTCTAACCAATGGATCCCTGTTGCCGGACTCACCCACCGAGAATCATTCGCGATAATTCCATCAACTGCCTTATCAGCCGAGTCGCCAGGGCTATTCATCCCGCTTACTCTCGCGGGCTTGTTAAGGGCTACATTCACAGTCATGGCAATTTCAACGGGCGTGTAGGGTGTATAAAAGGTATCGATCGCAAGCGTATCGGGAAGGTAAGCAGTCCTGTAGGAAACTCCGTACGGAACATCAAAACCGGTGATATGCACTGGTGCCGATAGAAGTGAGTCGGCAAACTGTACCGTGCGTTCTACTCCCTCGTTATCCGTGTACTTCACCTCGACTATTTCTATTGTCTCCATTCCTACAAAGGAGACCACTAATGTTTCTCCCACGGGACAGTCGGGAAACTCATAATTGCCATCAATATCGGCAATCACACCGCGCACGCTACCTTTTACCTGAATTGTTGCCCCTGGCAGTGGCTCCCCTATTTTATCGGTTACCCTTCCTACTACGCTTGTACTCCTCTGTTGTGTAACGGAGGAGTCTTCAATATCTACAGCATATACATCGGTCAAAGCCAAGAAAATCAAAAAGAGCCACAAAAAAACCCATTTTTTGGAGATTAACAAACTCCTTTTGCCGTGAAAGTTTATCAAGTCAGTCGTTACATAATAGTTAATGAGATTCAAAACACTATTTATCGCTAAGGGTGCCGTTACTTACGGTCATCCCAAGAGATAATCTGCACCATCATATATATTTTAACGTTTCGTAAATATGGGCACAAAGAAAGCAAAACAATGTTACGAACCGGTTTCATTCCCGTTAAGAATAAGTGACGATTCCATTTGCTCTTGTAATCACACTTCCTTGTTTAGACGATGCGCTGGTGCACGATTCCTGTTTTTTAAATAATTTTATTAGATTAGAAACGGTCGAATCTTTCCATTTTTTGTATCTTTGAGTTTTGATTTCAATTAAAATAATCGCATCCAAATGAAAAAGCTACATCTGTTTTTATGCTTTATTTTCATTCACGTGTTCGCTTTCGCACAGGAAGTAAAACCGGTTAAGAACGTGATCGTTATGATCCCTGACGGTACTTCTATCGGTGTTTACTCGGCAGCGCGATGGTATAAATATTATAACGGGCAGGGGGACGCCCTTCACGTGGATCCTTATCTCACCGGAACCGTCACCACCTTCTCGTCGAACGCACCGATTGGCGACTCGGCTCCTACCGGGTCCACCTACGCGACCGGTGTACTACAACAGTCGGGCAACGTAGCCATCCATCCCGAACAGTCGCCTAACGACCTCTACCCGGTAGATGCAGACCGCACCTTCCAACCGGCCGCGACTATTTTAGAGGCCTCTAAAATCGAGAAGCAAAAAGCAGTAGGGCTCGTGGTCACTTGTGAATTTCCCCACGCTACGCCCGCCGATTTTTCATCGCATTACTACAATCGCGGTAATTATAAAGCGATCGCGCCCCAGATCGCGTACCAGAACCTTGATGTGATGTTTGGAGGAGGAAATAGCATTCTCACCGACGATATGAAGCAACACTTCACTCGCAACGGAACCACCTTGATACAGGACGATAGGAATGCACTGCTCAATTACAATGAGAATGGGAAGGTTTGGGCTCTGTTTGGTGAGAGAGCCCTGCCTTATAATATTGACCGGAACCCGGATAAAGTGCCATCCATCGCAGAGATGACAGAGAAGGCTATCCAGCTATTATCCAAAAACGAGAACGGTTTTTTCCTGATGGTGGAAGGGAGCCAAGTGGACTGGGCCGCACATGCCAACGACGCGGGCACCATGATCAACGAGTTCCTAGCGTTCGATGAGGCAGTAAGCAAGGCGATGAATTTTGCAGAAAAGGACGGCAACACGGCAGTGATCGTGGTATCCGATCATGGCAACAGTGGATTCACTATCGGAACCAGGGATTGCCCGGGCTACGATAAGCTTTCAATCGAACAACTATTTGGAGCGGTATCCGGTTACAAACTGAGCGCCAACGGTATGGAGTCGATTCTGTCCAAGAAGCAGCCCGAAGAAATTAAGAGTGAGTTTAAAAAATACACCGGTATCGATATCACGGACGAAGAGTTGCAAACGCTTCTCTCATCCAAGAACTACAAAGAGGCGGACTACATGGAAGTTTCCAACAGTAACAGCTTGGCTCACAACATTGTGAACATCCTTAATTCACGCACCTGCTTCGGTTTTACTACCGGGGGACATACCGGGGAAGAAGTATTGTTAGCAAGCTATCACCCGGAAGGAGACATCCTTAAAGGACACGTAAAGAACACACAAGTAAACGAATACCTTCAGAGAGTCACCGGATTGGACTTATCTCTTCAGGAGTTATCTGATCGCATTTTCGCGAAGCACGCCGATGTTTTCTCAGGCTTGAACTACTCTATTGACAAAAGCGATCCCGATTTCCCGGTGTTACAAGTAAAAAAAGGGAGAAACTCATTGGAAGTAAAAGCTTTTTCATCGGTAGCCAAGCTCAACGGAAAACCCTTTAATATTGGCTCCGTGGTGGTTTATATCGATAAGAACGACACCTTTTACCTACCCACGCATCTGGTTGAAAAACTATAGGCCCTCTTCCCTTTTCACCTCTATATCCCCTTGAAACGAGATAGCTTGCCGATTCACGTCGGTCACGTCAAGACGGCCCGTTCCATTTTCCCAGATATCAAATCGAAACATCACCGGACGATCCAAGTCGTTAATCGTAATCACGGCTTCCCAGTTGCCTCTTCGCTTTCCGGGGTTAGCCCGGTACTCAAAATCGGTACTGGTGAAACGGTAGCCTCCTTCACGGGGATCCATCGGTGCGCTATACGCTCGGCCGTAATAGGGTAAGTATGCCCGCACCGTGTCGGGCGACACCTTCACATCATAATAGGGCGAGAGGTACAGCGATCGATACCCGGTTGGATAGGCATACGTCGCCTTGAACGTGAAATCGGGTATCTCCACCGATTGTGCTATCTCGGAGGCTAACTTCTCTTTTTCAGCTGCCGAGCGCGTACTCCCGCAGGAGTGCAGGAGCATCATCGCGAAAAACAGGATAGCTCCCTGAAACACTGTTTTTTTCATCTTTATCCTCCTTTTTATTTTATTCTTCCCTTTTTCTCTTGCCTTAACAGAATATAATACTCCCTTGGCAATCAAAAGGTGTATATAATTAACAGTCGAAAAGAGAATATTGTTTCACGGGAGGAGTCCAGAGAAAGGGGGAAAACAGGTCATGTAAAATAGTAGTAGCAGCACCCCCCACCCGTATGCGAGGTAGATATGCCCTTTGGATTGAGTACGAGTGTAAAGGTACGCGTTGAGGAAAGAAATCAACACGGTGGATAGTAAAAAGAAAAAAAGAGAATGCTCCCAATACACTACTTGCAACACCAACAAAATAACGATAAGAAAGACCGAGAATCTCATAAAAGCAAGCGTGAGCACCTTATCACGGGAGTAAATCTTCGCTGCAAGAATCATATTGATGATAAAAAACAGGGCTACCAGCAACACACCGATCCATTCAATGGTTGAGAGCACGGGAAAATCAGGAACAGAAAACGAGGCAAAGGAAAACAGTGGCTGCACGAATCCCGACGTATCGTCCAGAAAGATATAGGCCGAGAAGAGCGAGATATACACGAGGAATAGTCCAAATAGAGAAGAGATAAAAGACCTAACCTGTCCACCTCGCATCGCCTGTTCGCCTCTCCACCACAAGGGCAAAAGCACAAGCGCGAAGACCTGAAATAGGGAGCCCAATCCAATCAACACAGATGCTCTGAAAGAGTAAAGATAGCTATTGGGCTTTTGATAAGACTCAAGCAGCGGAAAAAAAGCCAATAAAACAAACAGGATAGCCACATAATCGCCCGTCATCACCAAAAAGTAGGGGTGGAAACTGAATAGAAACAAAGGTGTGATGAAAGGGAGATTAGATCGTGATCGGATAAGGTTATAGCGACTATTAAGCAAGGAGAGAATCCAAGCAATAAGAAAAACGGAGGCAGTAGACGCGAGAAACGAGACCCATGGATAGTCACACAGGTGTGCCACCGGATTCCATAGATAATTATTAACCGGGTCCGAGACGCGAGAAGTATCACTCAAAAGAAACAACGAAACCCGTATCGCGATAAAACCCAATGTGCTGAGAAGGGGGGTAAACCTGCCCTCCACAATAGTTGCACGAAAGGATCTTATTACTCCATGCATCGGCCAATGACTTTACACGGTACGAAGATCCGCACCAATATCTTTTCTGAAATAGCGGTCTTCAAATTCTATTTGATTGACACTCCGATAGACCGACTCTAATGCCTCATCCAATGTTTGTCCATAAGAAGTAACCGATAATACCCGTCCCCCCGCGGTGACTACGTCGTTATTCAGGTGAATCGTTCCGGCATGAAAAACCCGTCCATCTGTCACGCTCTCCAGTCCCCTGATTTGCTTACCCACCTCGTAGGGCCCAGGGTATCCACCCGAAACCATCATTACCGTCACGGCATGACGATCGTCTACCTCCAACGTTTTCTCCTCAAGTGTTTCGGTCACTACCCCAACAAACAGCTCCAATAGATCGGATCGTATCAAGGGTATTACCACTTCTGTCTCAGGATCACCCATTCGTACATTATACTCTATTACCTTTGGCTCCCCCTCAACCTTGATCAATCCTAAGAAAATAAATCCTTTGTAGTCTATTCGTTCTTGTCTCAAACCGTTTACCGTGGGTTCCACTATCTTGGTACGCACTTTCTCCATGAAGTCTTCATCTGCAAAAGGTACCGGAGAGACGGCTCCCATCCCCCCCGTGTTAAGGCCGGTATCACCCTCTCCTACCCGCTTGTAATCTTTTGCAACGGGAAGGATCTTGTAGGAGTGACCATCAGTTAAGACAAACACCGAACACTCTATTCCCGACAGGTACTCCTCGATAACCACACGGCTACTTGCCGCCCCGAACTGACCATCGAGCATCTCTTTTAGTTTCTTTTTCGCGTTGCCCGCGTGCTCCACGATAAGCACCCCTTTCCCGGCTGCCAATCCGTCTGCTTTCAGCACGTAGGGTGACGGAAGGGAGTCGATAAACGTGCATCCTTCTTCGATAGTATCGGGTGAAACCGTAAGGAAACGCGCAGTGGGAATGTTGTGGCGCAGCATGAAGTTTTTGGCAAAGTCTTTACTCCCCTCAAGCCGTGCTCCCTCCTTGGAAGGGCCAATCACCCCGATATGGCAGATATCTTCATCGTCGCGAAAGAAATCATATACTCCCTGTACAAGAGGATCCTCGGGGCCCACCACGACTAAATCGATATTGTTCTCCAATGAAAATGATTTCAGCGCGTCAAAATCGGTCACTCCGATGGGGACGTTCGTTCCCAAGGAGGCGGTTCCCGCGTTCCCCGGTGCAATATAAAGGTGATTTAAGTGGCGGCTTTCACGTAATTTCCACGCCAAGGCGTGTTCGCGGCCACCCGATCCAAGAAGAAGGACATTCATACGGCAATTTTACTTTTTTATAAGACACAAAGCTACTAAAAAAATGGAACATTTTCTGTAAAGAGAATGCCTAACTTTGGTGAGCCAACGGCTTGGAGAATAAAAAATGGACAAATTGGAGTTAAAACCGTATCTTTGCAGCTTAAACGATAACATCTACATGAAATGAATAAAAACAGAATATCCGCTCTTTTTGGTATTCGGTACCCCATTATACAAGCAGGTATGGTATGGTGCAGTGGTTGGCGACTTGCCTCGGCTGTAAGCAATGCCGGAGGTCTTGGCTTGATCGGCGCGGGCTCGATGCACCCGGCAACGTTGCGGGAGCATATACAAAAATGCAAGGCAGCAACCAAACTGCCGTTTGGAGTGAACATTCCATTAATGTACCCGCAAATTGAAGAGATCATGGCGATCGTGATGGAGGAGAAAGTCCCTATCGTGTTTACCTCCGCGGGGAACCCGGCCACTTGGACCGCTCAGCTGAAGGAAGCCGGCATCATCGTGGTACACGTGGTTTCAAGCTCCAAGTTCGCGTTAAAAGCGGCCTCGGCAGGCGTAGATGCCATCGTGGCCGAAGGGTTCGAAGCGGGGGGACATAACGGACGAGAAGAGACCACCACCCTCACCCTTATCCCACAAGTGAGAAGTGCGGTTGATTTACCCTTAATCGCCGCAGGGGGGATTGCCACGGGAGAAGCCATGGCCGCTGTTTTCGCCTTGGGTGCCGAAGGGGCACAGGTAGGCACACGTTTCGCGCTCACTGAAGAGAGTTCGGCAAGTGACACCTTTAAACAGCACTGCATCGCCCTGAATGAAGGTGACACCGTGTTATCACTCAAAAAGGTAAGTCCCACCCGGATGATTAAAAATGCATTTTACCAGCAAGTGGCAGAATTAGAGGAACGTGGTGCTTCTGCTGAAGAATTGCGTGCATTGGTGGGCCGGGGACGATCCAAAAAAGGAATTTTCGAGGGCAATCTTGAAGAGGGAGAGTTGGAGATCGGTCAGATCGCTTCGCACATCAAACAAATCCTTCCCGCCAAAGAGGTGATCGAAGAGATGATTATAGCATACAACCGCACCATTGAACAACTTTCACTGTCGACAATCAGGAATTAACAACTTGTAAAATGCCACAAAGGCATGCAGTGCTGTCTTTCAATTTCAACAAACACGAATGGACAATGAACAATTATTAATTACTCCATTCTTAATTATTCATTACCTTTGTACGCATGCAGTACGAACTTTTTCCATCGGAACGATTTTCTTTTTTCAGCCTCAGTAGCGGCAGTTGCGGAAACTGCTACTACTTGGGTAACATGAATTACGGGATACTTATTGATGCCGGTATTGGGCCACGGGTAATCAAGAAGCGCCTTGCCGAGCACGGTGTCGACATATCCTCCATCATGGCACTTCTTATCACGCACGACCATTACGACCATATCAAGTCGGCCGGCTATTTAGGTGAGAAGATGCATATCCCTGTTTACGCCACGAGGGAGGTACACCGGTGCATCGCGAACAGTCCGCTGATACGCCATAGCCTGAACGGGTCGACCGTCTACATAGAAAAGGGAACCTCTTTCCAGATCGAAGATTTCAAGATCACCCCTTTCGACGTACCTCACGACAGCGTCGACAATTCGGGGTACTTCTTCGAGTTTGGAAATCAAACGCTAACTTTGGCCACCGACGTGGGTACCATTACCGACGAGGTCGCGCGCTATATAGGCAAGGCCAATCACTTGATCATTGAAAGCAACTACGATGAGGAACTCTTGCACAAAGGACGTTACCCCTACCACTTGAAGCAGCGCATCACTTCCGGCACGGGACACCTCAGCAACCGGCAGACCGCTGAATTTCTGGCCGAAAACTACTCGTCCAGCCTTCGGAATATTTGGCTTTGCCATTTGAGCGGCGACAACAACCGACCTGAACTTGCCTACGAAACTATAGAAAGTCGGCTCGCAGAGAAAGGGATTAATGTAGGGAGCGACGTGGCTCTTCACGTTCTTAAGAGAAATACATTATCACACAAGATAGAACTGTAAACTGCTTCTTAAAGGGAACTAGATCAATGAAACCATCCATAACTCTTATACCTTACGGAGGGTTAGCCAACCGAATGAAAGCTATCGAGGCTCTTATAGCCCTCATGGAAGATACGGGTGCGCACGGCACCTCTATTTGGTTTAAACATGTTGGATTAAACTGTTCTTTCGCGCAATTATTCCAACCGTTGGATGTCCCTAATTTAACTTTTAGGGATGCCTCTTTTGCAGATTATCTCCTGAATGATCGTCCCCGAAAAAAAAATCTTTATCTTCCCTATTTGCTTGAAAAAATACGTTTTGACAGCTGTTTACACGAGGACGAAGTAACACAAAAGACATATAACAATTTCGATTTTCGTCAATGGGTATTATCCAATAGAAGGACCTTTTTATCGGCATGCTTGCAATTTTACTCAAGCAGCCGGGAAGAACGATTTTCATCCCTTAATCCTATTCCTCAACTACAGGAGCGTATCAATGAGAGATGTGAAAATTTCTCAAATCACACGATTGGTGTACACATTCGCCGAACCGACAACACCTTCTCCATCAAAAACAGTCCCACAGAGTTATTTATTCAACGGATGAAAGAAGAGGCTAACAAGTATAGTGACGTGCATTTTTATCTTGCCTCTGACTCACCTGAAGAGAAAAAAAAGTTAATCTCCGTTTTTGGTGAACGTATTATCACCGATTGGTCACCCGTATCCCGTTCAACAACCCAAGGTGTACAGGATGCCCTCGTGGAACTATATGCCTTGTCCCGTACACGAAAGATTATAGGTTCGTACTACAGCTCGTACTCTGCTACAGCTGCAGAAATTGGGAAGATACCTCATGAAGTGATACAGCAACAAGAGAAAAACAGTTAATAGTTTTATTATGTCCCTTGCCCCTATCTTGCTATTCACCTACAATCGTCCCAGTCACACTCGGCAAACATTAAACGCTCTACTGGGAAACGAATTAAGCAATGAAAGTGAACTGTTCATATTCTCTGACGGATACAAGGGAATAGAAGAAAAAAACGAAGTAATGGAAGTCCGTCAACTCGTGCGCTCCATTAAAGGATTTAAGAAGATACATATTACCGAACACGGTGTTAACCTTGGGTTAGCAAAGAACATCATAGAGGGGGTTACCCAGGTCATAGAAACGTACGAAAAAGTGATTGTACTAGAAGACGATCTAATCACGTCGCCCTATTTTCTCACGTTCATGAACGAGGCACTGGATATGTTCGAGGAGGAGAAGCGGATTGGACACGTGCATGGCTATTGCTACCCCCTCCCCAAATTGCCCGACGCGTTCCTGACAAAGTGGACGGGGAGCTGGGGATGGGCTACATGGGAGAGAGCTTGGCGACAGTTCAATCCCGACGGTAATATTTTACTGAAGGAGATTGAAACCCGTCGCCTCGCCCGCGCATTCGATTTCAACGGCCAGTACCCTTATACGCGAATGCTTCGTCGGCAGGTTAAAGGACAAAATAATTCGTGGGCGATACGCTGGAGTGCCTCTCTTTTCCTAAACGATATGCTTTCTGTCAATGCCGGAAAATCGTTAGTGGAAAATATTGGTTTCGACGGTAGCGGGACACACAGCAGCAGTCAAGATATTTATGCGACCAACCTATATCCCAAGAAACTGTCTATCAATATTCCATCCATCGAGGAAAATCATACCGTACGAAGATCAATTGAAAGGTATTATGGTAAAACCAACTCGTTTTGGGCAAAAGTAAGACGAAGGATTCAAAGGCATTTGAAAATCTGACAATATAAATCCTCCTTTTGTTATCCTTTTTTTATGGGAACGTCAAGATAAGAAGGAGAACGCTTAAGAAAAAAAGACACCCTTGTCGAATGGATAATTTGGATATAAGAATATAACCAACAGATAACTGGAAATTCACATGAAGAAAAAAATGAGTGCTATCTACAGAAAAATGGCGTATTACGGTTTTGACGCGAAAAAATTTATGGAAGCAATTAAACCGAAATCAACACGATGGATTTACCGTGATCTGAAAGAACTGAAAGAACAAAAAGGCACTGATCAAACATTTGAGCTCGGAACAATGTATCCGATAGCTACCGACAAATATAGTGAAGGAGGAGTCATGAAAGGACATTACTTTCATCAGGATTTATATGTTGCCAAGAAAATTCACCAAACTAATCCTGAAAAACATCTGGATATAGGCTCACGGGTCGATGGGTTTGTCGCCCATGTGGCATCTTTCAGGCACATCGAATTAATCGATATCAGGAATATTTCAAGCAAGGTGAAGAACATATCCTTCAGGTAGGCAAACCTGATGGAGTTACCTTCAGACTTAATGAATTATTGTGATTCGGTATCTTCCCTGCACGTCATTGAACACATCGGCCTGGGAAGGTATGGCGATCCTATCGATTATTTTGGGTACTTGAAAGCGATCGACAATATTAGCAAGATACTTGTTAGCGGCGGAACTTTTTACATTTCAGTCCCCATCGGTCCGCAACGAATTGA
>CAYFMZ010000070.1:0-10433 GCA_964344275.1 uncultured Proteiniphilum sp. | reverse complement strand
CACATTAATCTCATTGGCACATTAATCAATCCTGATAGAGTAGGTTAATAATATCGGCATAACGTTCCAAGATCACCCTTCTTCGTATCTTCAACGTGTTGGTCAATTCCCCGGCCTCCATGCTAAAAGGTTCCGGCAAGAGGGCGAACCGTTTTATTTTCTCGTAGTTCGTGAAACGGGACTGCAGAAGCTCGATCCTCCCAAAAATAAAGTCATGAATATCTCGATTTCCCACCAGCTCCTTGGTACTTCCAAAAGAGATATTATGCTCCCGCGCGTACGACTCCAAGGCAGTAAAATTAGGCACAATTAACGCACTCACGAACTTCCGTTCATCGCCAATCACCGCCACCTGATCGATATACTTATCTTCTCCTATCCTCGTTTCGATTGCCTGTGGAGCAATATACTTGCCGTTGGACGTTTTATAGAGATCCTTTATTCGTTCGGTAAGCACGATTTCATTCTTCTCCGTAAGATGACCCGCGTCCCCGGTCTTAAAAAAACCATCCTCTGTAAAGACCTCCTTAGTAGCTTCCGGCTTATTATAATAACCATGCATCACGGTTTCCCCTCGTACGAGAATCTCGTTATTTTCCCCAATCTTCACCTCCACCTCCGGCATCACCTTGCCGACGGTTCCAATCGTGAAACCTTTCGCGGGGAAGCAACTTACCGTGGCCGTAGTCTCCGTAAGACCATACCCGTAAATGATTCGTACGTCAATCGACTGCATAAACTCGTTAATCGTATCCGATAAGGGAGCGCCTGCCACCGGGAAGAAGTTACCTCGATCAATACCAACTACTCGTTTCACGATATAAAAGAGCGAGTGTTTGTACAGAAAAAACTTCACCCTATTCCCCAGAGGGGCACGCTTCCCTATATTTACAAAATCATGGGTATGTCGCCGCCCGCACTTTACCGCATCGGCAAACAACCACTTAAGGGGAGAGGGAGCATTCTCCATCGTTTCTTTAACACCCTCGTAAACCTTCTCCCAAAAACGAGGCACATTACTCATCACGGTTGGCCGAACCTCCTTAATGGTTTTCCGGATCACGCTTGGGTCTCTGTTCACCGCTACCACCGCCCCCTTGTGCAAGCAGTAATAGGTCCATGCTTTCTCGAAGATGTGGGTCAGCGGAAGAAAGCACATGGAAAGGTCCTTCTCCGAGAAAGTAGTTAAACGCTCATCGTGAATCTGAAACGCTTTTATGAAGTTGGAATGGGTAAGCATAACCCCCTTAGGCTCACCCGTGGTTCCAGATGTATAAATAATAGAAGCCAGGTCCGTTTCCTTCAACTGCCTACGACGTGCACTCACCAATGCCAGCGATTCCGAATTATCGCCGGTAGTAATAAAATCATCAAAATAGACCGAACTCTTATCATCCGCTTGCAACACCACCTTCCGGTCGAACACGATCAGCTTTTTCAACACTTCACTCTCTTGTTGCACCTTAAAGGCATTATTGTATTGAAACTGTTCACCCACGAAGAGAAGCTTTACCTTTGCGTCCTTCACGATATAAGTCACCTGTTCCGGCGAAGAGGTAGCATACATCGGCACCATCACCGCTTTGTTCGCGTACGCCGCGAAATCGGTCACCAAGTACTTCGCCATGTTCTGCGAATAGACCCCCACTTTGTCGTCAGGCATCACTCCCAGCTCCGCCATGGCTTGCGCTGCCTTCATTACCCGGTCAGAAAAATAACTCCACGACATGTCTATCCAGTTACCTTCGACGTCCTGGTACTTCAATGCCGTTTTTCTGTTCAGTCTTTCCGCTTGTTGATGAACAAGTTCTCCTAAATGATAATATGTCATTGTTTTACGTTTTAGCATTCCAAAATTACACTAAATTATTGCAAATCGTGCATGATCTGCCTCTTTTTACTCTATTTTCGCGGATATATGGTGAGTAAAAAGAACTTTTTTTATCTTAACATTCTAACCATTCGGAAGTTAATTAACTACACTTAACGAGTTTTTCTTCTCAATTTCGAAATTGTCCAATTATCTTTGTGTAGTTATGAAAAGACGTTTTCTCATACTTCTCGCTACACTCCTAGCGCTTTTACCTCTGACGGTGAAGGCTCAAGAGTATTACGCTGTGAATATGAATCCTGAAAGCAGTGGGCCCGTCTCCACGATTTTCCTGATGCCGAACGTGTACCCTGCTGTTATTCAGGAGGGCGACACCATCGCCTGTATGTGGCTCGGCGACTTCATCAAATATTCCCCCATCACCTTCCGTAGCGCTAAGGACCAAACGGCCTACTCCAGGTTAATCCGGGATGTAAAGCGTACCCTGCCTTACGCGAAAGAGATTGCTGGCATCATAACTGAAACGTACGAGTATATGGAGACGCTACCCGACGACAAGGCTCGACAGAAGCATCTTAACAAGATGGAGAAATACCTGATGGACGAGTACACGCCCAAGATGAAAAAACTCACCCGGTCGCAAGGGCAATTATTGATGAAACTGGTAGACCGAGAGACCAATTCCTCCTCATATCATATCATTGATGCCTTTATGGGCAGCTTTAAAGCATGGACTTACAATGTATTCGCGGGGCTATTCGGGAATAGCCTTAAAACAAGGTATAACCCTTACGGCGAAGACCGGGTTACCGAACGGGTGTGCGTGCTAGTGGAACAGGGGTCTGTATGAATTCAGGGTCTCACTTGTAATTCCTGAGCCTCCGACCTCAAACTCAGATCGGCACAACATCATATATCCGATCGCCACATTGCGCCCTTTTTAATATCTCGCGTAAAATTAGTATCTTCGCGTCTATTTCACTTTGATTTATGCGAATAAATATTCCTCGGGATTTCCAACCGGCACTTTTTCACTCATTAAGAACGTACAATAAAGAGAAGTTTCTAGCCGATCTGATGGCTGGGCTCATCGTTGGTATCGTGGCACTGCCTCTGGCCATCGCGTTTGGTATTGCTTCCGGCGTGACGCCGGAGAAAGGAATCTATACTGCCATAATTGCCGGCTTTATTATCTCCTTCCTTGGTGGAAGCACGGTTCAAATAGGCGGGCCGACGGGTGCTTTCATTGTCATCGTTTACGGTATCGTAGAACAGTATGGTGTACAAGGACTAGCCATCGCGACGGTTCTTGCAGGCCTCATGCTATTGGTGATGGGTTTTATGAAGCTTGGCGCGGTCATCAAGTTTATCCCTTTCCCTATCGTGGTGGGTTTTACAAGCGGTATCGCGCTCACCATTTTCTCTACCCAGATAAAGGACTTCTTCGGGCTCACCACTCCCACGTTGCCTTCCGGTTTCGTTGAAAAGTGGGGCATCTACTTCGAACATTTTAGTAGTGTCAACTGGTGGGCTACCTTAGTCGCTATACTCAGTGTAGCCATCATCGTGCTTACCCCCAAAGTGTCTCGCAAGATTCCTGGGTCCCTGGTCGCCCTGGTGGTAATGACCGTGGCGGTATACCTTCTTAAAGAGTACGGCGGTATTACCGGCATCGAGACTATTGGTGACCGGTTCGAGATCAATAGTGAACTTCCAGAGATAAAACAGATCCCCATCAGCTTGGCAAGCATCCGTATTCTCTTTCCCGCGGCCTTCACCATTGCCATGCTCGGGGCAATCGAATCCCTTTTATCGGCTACGGTAGCCGATGGGGTCACCGGCAAAAAGCACAACTCCAACATGGAACTGGTGGCGCAAGGCGTTGCTAATATCGTCGCGCCCTTTTTCGGTGGTATCCCCGCCACGGGTGCCATCGCACGCACCATGACCAATATTAATAACGGTGGAAGGACGCCCGTCGCCGGAATCATCCATGCCCTCGTACTCCTTTTGGTGGTACTTTTCTTAGGTAACCTCACGCGGCATATTCCTATGGCGTGCCTGGCGGGCGTGCTTGTGATCGTAGCCTATAATATGAGTGAATGGCGCATGTTTATCTCCTTGGTGAAGCAATCCAAAGACACTCGAGCCATTCTGCTCACCACTTTCCTGCTTACCGTGATCTTCGACCTTACCATCGCGATCGGCTTTGGACTCATACTCGCGGTATTCGCTTTCCTAAAACGGATGAACGAGACAACCCAGGTCTCCCGCACCACCGGGAGCATCAATATGACCGAAGAGATGGAATCCCGCTCGAGTGAAATAAAAGATGAGGTATTACACCTTCCCCCGGGCGTGGAAGTGTACGAAATTGAAGGCCCTTTTTTCTTTGGCGTTGCCAATAAGTTCGATGAGGTGATGCGAGACCTACGCGGACACTCCCATATACGTATCATCCGAATGCGCAAGGTGCCCTTCATCGACTCCACTGGACTGAATAATCTGGAGGCACTGTGCCGCAACTCAAAGAAAGAGAAGATCCAGATCATCCTCTCGGGAGTAAAAGATGGCGTTCGAGGGAAGATAGAGCGATCTAAGATCCCAGGAATCATTGGAGCCGAAAATATCTGCGACAACATTCATTTGGCAGTAGAACGATCGGTATATCTGGATGCTGAATGGAGAAAACGTAACCGACATTCATAGCATAATGGAACCACTACAGCGTTCACTTACGGATTGGCTTCCTACCACGATGAAAGAGGTAAAACTCAGGGGGTGGGAATGGCTCGATGTAATTCTATTCTCCGGAGACGCGTATATCGATCACCCTTCATTCGGGACAGCCGTGATAGGGCGCCTACTCGAGAACGAGGGATTGCGGGTGGCTATCGTACCACAACCCAATTGGCGAGACGACCTGAGGGATTTCAAGAAGCTGGGGGCACCTCGTCTCTTCTTTGCCGTTACCGCCGGTGTGATGGACTCCATGATAAATCGTTACACCGCTAACAAACGTATCCGATCGAACGACGCGTACACCCCGGACGGCCGTTCGGATATGCGGCCCGACCGGGCAGCCACGGTTTACTCCCGCATCCTGAAAGAGCTTTACCCCGATGTCCCCATCCTATTAGGAGGGGTTGAAGCTTCCTTGCGACGGGTGACTCATTACGATTACTGGGACGACAAGCTTCATCCGACTATCTTGGCAGAGACGGGGGCCGACCTGTTAATTTACGGGATGGGGGAACTTCCCCTTAAACAGTTGATAGAGGAGATGCGGAACGGCAAGAAGCTCTCGGAAATATATGATATTCCACAGACCGCGTTCTTGTGTTCCAAAAGCCGTGTCCCCAAGAACCGTTTTGCAGAAGAGGAGCAGCTCTTCTCACACGAAGAGTGCGTGAGAGACAAACGAAAACAAGCACAAAATTTCCGTGTGGTCGAAGAACAATCCAACCGTCTCTCTGCTGCCCGGATTCTTCAAGAGGTAGATAACAGGATGTTGGTAATCAACCCACCTAATCCACCCATGACAGAGAAAGAGATCGATGCATCGTTTGACCTTCCCTACACCCGCCTCCCGCACCCTAAATATAAAAGGAAACATATCCCGGCATACGAAATGATCAAGTTCTCTGTAAACCTCCACCGGGGCTGCTTCGGAGGATGCGCTTTCTGCACTATCTCCGCGCACCAAGGAAAGTTCATCGCGTCGCGTTCTAAACAGTCGATCCTAAAAGAGGTAAAACAAATCACGGAGATGCCGGACTTCAAAGGATATATCAGCGATCTGGGAGGTCCTTCTGCCAACATGTATCGAATGCAGGGAAAGGATCTCTCTATTTGTGAGAAATGCAAAAAGCCCTCCTGCATCTTTCCTAAAGTATGTTTTAACTTGAATACCGATCACTCCGATCTCTTAGATATCTACAAAGAAGTGGATGCACTGCCGGGAATAAAGAAGTCTTTTATCGGGAGCGGTATCCGATACGATATGCTTCTACACGACAGCGGTGATGATAAAACCAACGCGGCAAACCGGGAATACCAGCAGGAACTGATCAAAAATCATGTATCGGGCCGATTAAAAGTAGCTCCCGAGCACACGTCCGATTCGACCCTAAAAATAATGCGGAAGCCCTCGTTCGATCACTTTCAGCGGTTCAAGCGAGTTTTCGATGAGATCAATAAAAAACAGCAGCTGAACCAGCAGCTTATCCCCTACTTTATCTCTTCGCACCCAGGGTGTACCGAGGAGGATATGGCGGAACTGGCTGTAATTACCAAACAATTAAATTTCAGGCTCGAACAGATCCAGGACTTCACTCCCTCCCCCATGACGCTGGCTACCGAAATTTACTACACGGGGTACCATCCCTATACACTGGAACCGGTTTACACTGCAAAAAGCAGTGAGCAGAAAAAAGCGCAATCCCAATTTTTCTTCTGGTACGACCCCAAGCAACGAAATGGCATCATCAAGAGGCTGAAACGAATGGGCAGAAGCGACCTGATAAAGAAACTATACCAATAAATGTTCGCCGGGCTTACCTGAACAAAAAAACAATAATTCACGGCACCTCCTGTTAATTATTATTAAATACACCTTTTACTCCAATTTTCATGCAGCGTTTTTCAACTTCTTGCATCTACCATATAGCAAATGCAAAGAGGTATGAAGAAAACATATTGGACATTTAGTACTTTTTTGATTGGAATCCTGTTAATATCCATCTCATGTGACGATAATTCTCGATCACTTGGAGATTTTAGGATAGATATTGGCACGGTAGTTCCCGAGGGCGACAATGCCTACTCTTTGCTGCTCGATAACGGGAAGCGCCTCTGGCCAGCCGCTACCGCGGTTTGGTACAAGCCATCTTATAACCAGCGTGTGTTTTTAAACTACACCATTCTATCGGAGAAAATGGGAGAGTTTGATCACTACATAAAAGTAAATGATATTTGGAACATCCTCACGAAAGAGGCGATTGAACTGACAGTCCAAAATGAAGACAGTATAGGGTACGATCCTGTCCGGATAAACCATATTTGGGTGGGCGGCGACTACCTAAATGTCTCGTTCATGTTTAATTACGGGGGTGAACGACCCCACGCGATCAACCTGGTAAAGAGCAACCTCTCATCCAGCAGTGATCCTGATGCAATCCCACTCGAATTCAGGCATAACTCTTACGATAGTTCAAACGATAAGACGCTGTACGAAGGGTTCGTTTGCTTCGACTTAAAACCAACGCGGGTGGACGATGCCGATTCTGTGAATATCTCAATAGAGGTAAAAGAGTGGGTAGTAAATAATATGGATGAAGTAGAAAACAGGAAATATGATGTAGTATACAGGTATAATCAACCGGTAGTGTCAGCACATACCGAGATGCCCATCCCTGTAATCTCATCAGATGAATACTATTAAAAACAAGAATAAAACCACAACAAATTTAGTTCTATTTCTTATATGACTTTTTGATTTTCCAAACACCGGATGGCCTCTGTGAAGAGTCCATCCGGTTACTTTTTCCAATCCACTCTAACACGCACGTGTGCTCACTTGTTCTTTCATAGCCATTCGTCGCGTTATTTTGTAAAATAGTTCTGCTACGATAAAAAAAAATAGTAACTTTCCAGTTAATAGTTATAACAACGAGACATAATTTGAATAAGTGTTGAGATGATAAATCTGAAAATTGCTATTTTGGTTGTATTATCGGTTATCGGAAGTGCCTGCTCCCGCTCTCGAACATCCCTCTCTTTCGACGAATTTGGTGTAAAACCGGATGATGGAGTGGATGCCTCGGTGGCCGCTATAAAGCTGATGGAATACCTAAAGGCGAGAGAGGATACCGCTCACCTCACGGTGGTATTCCCGAAAGGGAGGTATGACTTCTACCCCGACAGTGCTGCGGAGCGAGTGTACTATATCTCGAACCATGATCAGGATAACCCTAAAAAAGTAGGGTTCGCCCTGGAAGGAGCAAAGAACATCACGATGGACGGGCAGGGCTCTGAGTTTATTTTTCATGGCCGGATGATCCCGTTCGCGCTGCTGAACACGGAAAATATTGCACTGAAGAACTTCACGGTCGACTTTGAACTGCCGGCTTTTCGGCAACTGGAGATACTGGAAGTGGACCAAGAAGCGGGCGAAGTGACCGCGGAGATTTACCCGAAAGGGAGCCACCGAATGGAGGGGAACCGCCTTTTCTCGGTGGGGGAAGGATACGAAAACCCACTTTTCGTGGCCATGCCGTTCCGGGAGGATGGGCGACTGGCGTACCGTCGCCAAGACGTGGGCTTTTCTCCTTCGGGAATCGAAGAGATAGCCCCCGACACGCTGCTTATCACCGGCTGGGAACAAACGTCCTACACCTCAAAGGGCGAGCGGTTCGCGTTGCGCTCCTACCACCGCCCTACCCCAGGCATCTTTATGAGCGAGTGCAAGGACACCTTCCTCGAGAACATCACGGTTCACTATGCCGAAGGAATGGGCTTGCTGGCACAGATGAGCGAGAACATCACGCTGGACGGGTTCTCGGTCCGCCTACGGGGCGAGGAGGATCCGCGCTACTTTACCACGCAAGCCGATGCAACGCACTTCTCGGCATGCAAAGGGGTGATAATCTCTAAAAACGGGGTGTACGAGGGGATGGCCGACGATGCCATCAACGTGCACGGGACCTACTTGAGGGTTACCCGACGGGTGGACGACCATACTCTACAAGCTCGGTACATGCATCCGCAAGCATGGGGATTCTTATGGGGAGAGCCAGGCGACACCGTGCAGTTCGTGGAGTCGGAGCGCATGGAACTCGTGGGGGAACACCGCAACACCGTCCATTCGATCCAAGCCGTGGATCAACCCAGCGAATTCGGGGCGAAGGAGTTCGAGATCCGGTTCGCGGAACCGCTCCCCGTGGAGATCTCCGAGGCGGGTAAATACGGAATAGAGAACCTGACGTGGACGCCGGAGGTGATCTTTTCGAACAACATCATACGAAATAACCGTGCCCGCGGTGCCCTTTTCAGTACCCCACGTAGAGTGGTTTGTGAAGAGAACCTGTTCGATCACACGCACGGCACGGCCATCCTACTTTGCGGCGATTGCAACGGCTGGTTCGAAACGGGTGCTTGCCGGGAGGTAACCATACGAAACAATCGCTTCGTCAATGCCCTCACCGCCAACTACCAGTTTACCAACGCGGTGATCTCGATCTACCCCGAGATCCCGGATTTGGAGGGGCAGGAGAAGTTTTTCCACTCGGGCATCGTGATCGAGAACAACACCTTTGAGATGTTCGACCGACCCATCCTCTACGCGAAGTCGACCGACGGGTTAATCTTCCAAGAAAACCGGATCGTTTACAACAACGATTTTGAGCCGTTCCACTGGAACAAGCACCCATTCTTTTTCGAGAAGGTAAACAACGTCCTGATCCAGAACAACGATTTCGAGAATGGATTTGATCCCAAAACCGACGTACGAATTGAACTCTCCGCGCACGACGCGGTGAGTGCCGACTAAGCAAATAGACACCAATACAGATATATTGAAATGAAAATCAAACAGATACAAATTGCGCTTTATATCACCTCTATAGCAATTATAGCATCGTTCGCCTCGTGCCAACCCGCGACCGAGCAGCAGGAGATGACGTTACGCTATCACTCGCCCGCGACGGTGTGGGAAGAAACCCTCCCGTTGGGTAATGGACGTATAGGGATGATGCCGGACGGGGGACTGGAGACCGAACGGATCGTGTTGAACGACATCACCATGTGGTCGGGCAGCGAAGATCCCGAAGCGTTCAATCCCGAGGCGATCGACTTCCTACCCGAAATACAGCGGCGGCTGCTGGAGGGGAAAAACTTGGAAGCACAGGAGATGATGTACCGCCACTTTCGCTGCGGTGGACAGGGCTCTGCGTTCGGTAACGGGAAAGATGCACCGTACGGCGCCTTCCAAGCCTTAGGAGAACTCACTCTATACCACCGGTTTTCATCGGGAGAGCATATATCATCGGGAGAGGATTTGATGGAGGAGGATAACGTTACGGGGTACGAACGCACGCTGTCGCTGAACAACGCCATCGCTACCACACGGTTTAGCAAGGACGGCACCACCTATACGCGGGAGTATTTTGCTTCGCATGCCAACGATGTGCTGATCGTCCGGTTGACCGCCGACAAGAAGCACTCAATCTCTTTTGAAGCGGGATTATCCCGCCCGGAGCGAGCGTCCATACGGACCGAAGGGGAAACCCTCGTCATGGAGGGGCAGCTTAACGACGGCCGTAACGGGAAGCAAGGGGTACGCTATATCACACGGATGGAGGTGGTGAACCGCGGCGGTCAACTCACCGCGGTAGATGGCTCACTTAATGTGGCGGAGGCGGACGAGGCCGTGATCTTTATCTCTACCGCTACCGATATGCTGGACGAGAGGCACACGGCGATCGCGGAGAGGTTGCTCGCCGAAGCACGAAATACAGGATTCCAACGACTTAAGGATAACCACACGGGGGCGTACCAAGAGAAGTTCAACCGGGTGGGACTGTACTTAGGGGAGCAGGACAAC
>CAYFMZ010000069.1:0-10531 GCA_964344275.1 uncultured Proteiniphilum sp. | reverse complement strand
CATAAAACCTGTTCTAATAATAAAACCGCATAATTATAGTATTTTCGTCTTTATCTTTTTCTTTTTTAAATCCGAATCGAGTAGCCAGCTTATAAGAGTTGATGTTTTCTTTGAGAATGAAAGCATACAAAGATGTTAGCCCTAATGAACGACCATAATCTATTACATACTTCAACATCTCTATACCTACTGCCTTTCCCCAATACTTCTTCTCCCCTATATATATAAAGGCTTCCGCATCAGTGGAAGTGATATGCTTGAGACCAACAACTCCAATTGGATCATCATCCCTCCATGCTGTAGTTATATAATAATCGCTCCTCTCCTTTAATCCCTGGAACCATTTCTCCCTCGACTCTATATCCGTATCGGGTGTATTGGTCAGCCGTTTAATTTCGGGATCATCCAACCATTTTAATGACATCTCGAATACTCTCCGATCAAATTCCTTGAATTGAATATCAATAATTGTTCTAAATTCCATAATACATCTGTATAATATTTGAAACTACATCTACTATAATTTGCTGAATAGCTGCTCAACGCGGAACAACTTTTGCTTGAAGGCTGTCTAATAATTCACCCACATTCTTCCATGAAAGAATTTCCTTGGAAGAGAACTTCACCTTAAACTCCTTTTCGATCGCTACAATCAACTGTATATGCGTTAAAGAATCCCATCCATCCACATCGCTAGCCTGGGTGTCGTCGGCGAGTGTCAATGACTCCAGGTCGAGGATATCCCTGAAAATATCCTCTACTTGATTTCGTATACTTTCCATTTCCATAACTCTATTATTGTTTTAAATTGCCGTGATATAACACTCTTTCATTTCATACCTCTCCACTTCGAGATTGAAGAGCTGACGAGTAGGATCATCTATCTGACGGAAGCCTAACTGTTGGTAATGCTCTTTTACCATACTATTTTTGGCCGTTGGTATATACTCTCCAATTATATTTTTAAATCCATTTTGTTGTGCGAAATCTACAAGGGTATTCAACGTAAAATGCTCCATGCCTCGCTTTAAAACCCGACAGCTCATGAACCAAGTATCGATGAAAAGCGTCTCTTTGTCTTTCTTCTCCAGTATCACCACGCAAATCAACCCGTTATCTCCAAATTTGTCCGTTAGCGTGAAACTAAAATTTTGATAATTGTCATACGTGGACATCCTTTCTATATCCGCCTCCGTGTAACGAATGGTACGTAGATTAAATTGGTTACTGCGTTGCGATAGTTGCGATACCCGAGGGGTGTTGAACGAATTAAACGGTCTTACTTCAGATTCCATATCTAGGCTTTTCAAGAAATCGGCTTCGTTAGTAAAACGTGTTTGCGTGGCGGCCCGTTGTGCTTCTACTTGATATTGACGGGTCCGATCCGCATCGGCATTGGAATAGGTGGCTGTTTCAAAAAGATTCAACCCATAGAGATATTCCAAGTATTCCGCCGGATCTTCGGGAAGCTCCGGAACCGTGATACCCGGTATATTTTCACGCACGATATTTCGCTCAAAGGGATTATCATCAAGAAACACCATGGAATCAAAACTAATATTCAATATCGATTGTACGCGTCGGATATTGTCGGCCTTATTTTCCCAATTCGCGATGAAGACCGCGATATCATCCAATTTCAATACCATTTCTGGATGTTTCTCGAAGGGTTCTTTTGCCGTCTCCTCGTTATTCTTGGAACATACCGCTAAAATAATTCCTCGATTTTTTAATTTCAAAACCCACTGTTGAAATTCCGTGAACGCCTTACCTATTCCCAACTCATGCCCAAGCTCTAACTTTTCATAGCCATCGTCGCCCACGATACCGCCCCACACGGTATTGTCCAAGTCGAGAATCAAGCATTTCTTGAACCTTCCCTGAATAGCCGTGATGATATCCATGGTTCTCGAAGCAACGTATGGCACGGCATTAACAGACAGCACCATTTCACTGCCAATATATACCGCTGGATGAAATAGAGCATCTCTACCTATTTTATTCTGTAGTGAAGCAATATCGCAGATAAAGAGATTAGAGTAACTTCTACTACTATCCATTAACATCAAGTTTAGTTTACGAACTTGATAATTAAACGAATTCTCCACTTTATTGGAATAGCTCCCAAAAACAGTGTCATCAATCTCGGGATAATTGAAATAAATAAGCCTTGATTTGTTTGTAGATGCAATGGTTCTAACGAATTCCACTCGCTCATCTGCCAATGTATGTTGTTTTTCTAGCGGCATTTTGTTAAACCCAGACAACAGTTTATGGGTTGATTGAAACACAACGATGTAATCGGCATCAAAAACATGCAGCTCGGAACTTGCATCCAACAACTGGCGCTCAACTTGGTTGTAATCGGCTTCGAATAGATCGAGTTTGAATCCTCTTTCTATACCTATCCCTTTTAAAGCAACAGCGAGAAACTGGGTAGCCGTATCACCCACCAGTGCCACTTTCAACATTGGTAGAATCGATGAATCTCTTTTGAGATTTTTCTGTAGGGTAGTAAGATTGCTAATCATTTTATTACAACAGTTGTATTATTTACTACAATTCGAGATGAATCATTACTCATGATGCTGTCCAACGTTCGCGTAAATTTCTCCGTGCCTCTCTCATTTAAGTGATTAGCATCATAAAAATCATCCTCCATGAATCGTGGATCATCCGAGAAATCATAAAACAGAACATTCGAATAGTTGTCCCTGAAATAGTGACAAAATTCTTTTTGTTGATCCACGAATTCCCTCTGCTGGTTGTTTCTGTACGATTGGAACAACGGTGCGATAATTAATATCACTTTTACATTTCTCTCCGCGCTCTTATTAATTATCTCTTCCACGTATTGCCTGTTTTGTTCAATTCGACTTTTGGCAATTATATCCGTGATCAAGGCGTTGTGTCGAGAAGCCTCAAATTCCCCGTTATCCCATTCAGCGGCTCTATTATCAAAAGTGTAATTAATCCCATGCCCTCGATCGTCTGTCGTGATATGGGTTTCATTTTTCATACCCAATAAGGTTAATAAACCATTGGCCGCTCTTTTAAAGGTAGCGATATCACGAAAGTAAAGTTCGTAATTATACCTGCCTTGCCATCGATACAGTTTACCACCATAATGTATATTATAATACTTCACTCTCCACCACTCGGGGCTTTCTTCGATATCCCCAAAGGGCGTCCAAAAATCAATGCCCATGATCACGTACTCCAACGATGGCATCTGATCGATAAATTTATTAAATATTAGGTGGTCGTATTTTAATGACTGCGACAAATGCGCTGCATTAAATCCCTTTTTATGTAAATAGTGTGGATTTATATCATGCAGGATTGAAGATGCTCCTAGGGCTAGCACTTCTACATCGTGGCTGTTTTCCGTGAGCCATTGATTCTTGAACGCGTAATCGTTAGGTATTTTTCGCAGCGAGTACTCCGCGATCACCGCGATTAAGCTAATCGGCAATAGGAAGACAAAAAACATCTCGAACAAATACTTTTTCATACCTTCTTAAAATTGCATGTAAATAAACACCTGTTCTTCGCCACTAAACAGCACAGATATAATCAGCAAAACCCAGTAAATAGCATATCGAACCACTTTTTTGGGGAATATGGTATCAATTTGCAACGCGTATTCCTTATCGCGCTGCTTCCATTCGGCGATAAGCATTAATGCGGCAAAAAACAACGACAAAACGAGCATGCGAAGCCCTTCGGCCGTGATAGTGGCCATGTTTGAAAAATTTAGCAAACCCTCTATAAACATTCCTGCTTGCCCTACGGAGGGAGCATTGAAAATAATCAAACCGAAAGCGACAAGTAAATAGGTCCCAACCATCTTGGTGAAATCGCCCCCAGTAGGCAAACCATACCTGTTAGTTATTAATTTTTTCTTTTTGGCAAACGATCCAGTAAGCACTAAAGGAATGAATAGCAAGCCATGATATAAACCGAAAACTGCATAAGTCCAATTTGCACCATGCCATATCCCTATCACCACCATATTTATTATAATGGCCAAAAGTAGACCGGTGGTACCCCACCCCCTGAATTTCACGTTGAGAGGCATAAACACGTAATCTGTTACCCAAGAAGTGAGCGACATATGCCATGTGCGCCAGTACTCTGCCACGTTACGAGCAAAGAATGGATAACGAAAGTTGACAGCCACTCGTATGCCCAATAGCTTACCTACGCCGATAGCCATATCGGAATATCCCGAAAAGTCAGCGTATAGCTGCAATGGGAATACCAGTGCTGCCAAAATAAGAGTCGTGGAATTCTGACCTGCCAAGTCTCCCCAGACCGACCCGACAAAGAGTGCCATATTATCCGCGATAACCATCTTTTTAAATATTCCCCAAAGAATCTGGCGCGTTCCATCCACTGCAAGATCGTAATTGAAAATACGTGGCGACTTTAATTGAGGGATAAAGACATTGGGACGATCAATGGGTCCGGCCAACAAGGTGGGGAAAAAGGCGATGTACGCGGCAAACGCCACGAAATCACGTACAGGCTCCATTTTACCCCGGTTTACTTCAATCACGTAGCTAATCAATCGGAACGTGAAAAAACTGATCCCCAATGGAAAAATGATATGGAGCGTTGTGAGGTTCACCCTAATCCCGATGGAAGTGAATAACGTTGCGAATGAGTCAATAAAAAAATTCAGGTACTTAAAATAGAGGAGCATTCCCACTCCCGCGATGACTCCAAATGAAGTCAGCAAGGATGCTTTTTTTCCGGCACTTTGGGAAATGAATAATCCCAACCCATAAAAAACGACGGTTGACACCACCAACAGGGGCAACATTTTCCAATCCGCGATGCCATAAAACAGGTAACTTGCCACCAGTAACCATATGTTTTGCGCGTTGGCATTGTTCTTCAAAGGAAAATAGTAAACCAAAAATAGGATTACAAAGAAGAACAAAAAGCTGAAAGAATTAATGACCATACGTAATTTAAATTATTGCATTTAAGCAAGGTGATTAAGCCCCATTCATTTGTTGTTGATCCTCCAAATACCATTTGTACATTTGGGCAATCCCATTTTCAAGCTCTACCCGGTGATGCCATCCCAACGATCTCAGTTTCGACACATCGGTTAGCTTTCGCATGGTTCCGTCGGGCATCGCCGGATTAAATTTTATTTTCCCCTTGTATCCTACTATTTCTGCAACCAGAGCCGCTAAGTTTCTAATAGTTATCTCTTTCCCTGTTCCAATATTGATATGGCAGTTTCGTATCTCCTTCTTATCCCTGCTTAGATCCCGGAAATTCACGTTCTCCATGATATACACACACGCGTCTGCCAAATCTTCACTCCAGAGAAACTCGCGTCGAGGTTTACCCGTTCCCCACAACTCCAGATGGTTCGCGAATATTCCAAGCTTGTTCAATGTAAAGACGAAGTTATCAACCGTACTCTTACCATTCATTTCGTCCAAAGACCTTCGTTTCAGGTCTTTTTGAATACCGCTCCAGTTATTTTCTTGCAAGCATTTCGCCAAATGCATCTTTCGGATCAATGCCGGTAGCACGTGACTCTTTTCCAAGTCAAAGTTATCATTCGGCCCATAGAGATTAGTGGGCATCACTGCAATATAATTGGTCCCGTACTGGATATTGAAACTCTCGCACATCTTGAGCCCGGCAATCTTGGCGATGGCATAGGGCTCGTTAGTATATTCTAGCGGGGAAGTAAGAAGTACCTCCTCGCTCATCGGCTGCGGGGCTTCCTTCGGGTAGATGCAACTGCTACCTAGGAACAACAGTTTATTCACCTTATGCCGAAAGCTCTCACCGATCACATTGTTCTGAATCTGTAAATTTTGATAGATGAAATCGGCCCGGTACGTGTTATTAGCCACGATCCCGCCCACGAATGCCGCCGCGAGGATAACATATTCAGGTCTTTCTTTGTCAAAGAACTCTTTCACCGCTCGAGCGTCCAAAAGATCCAGTTCAGCGTGAGATCGACCCATCAGTTGGGTATATCCCTTAGAAAGAAGATTCTCCCAGATAGCAGATCCTACTAGCCCCTTATGTCCCGCGATATATATTTTGCTCTCTTTATTCATTCTCTCTACTTTTATATCCTGAGCAATCTACCTCAAGTATCTATTAATCAGTAATCATTATTCATTTTCAATAGCTTCTTTTGCTTTTTGTTGCTTCACATATTTCAAGTCGTGCCGCACCATAAGCCGTACAAGATCTTCGAAGGAGGTAGCCCGAGGATTCCAGCCCAGTAGTTCCCTTGCTTTGGTAGGATCTCCCATCAACTGTTCAACCTCGGCAGGCCTAAAGTATTTTGGATCTACCTCCACTAATACTTTTCCGGTGTTTATATCAACACCTTTTTCATTTATCCCCTCTCCAACCCAATTGATTGAGATACCGGCTTCAGCAAAAGCATGGGTGCAAAATTCACGAACCGTGTGCATCTCACCGGTAGCCACGACGAAGTCTTCAGGGATATCGTGTTGCAACATTAACCACATACACTCCACGTAATCTTTGGCGTACCCCCAGTCCCTCCTTGCACTCAAGTTGCCCAAATAAAGCTTATCCTGTTCGCCGTGCGCGATGCGTGCAGCCGCCAACGTGATTTTTCGGGTAACAAAGTTTTCCCCTCGTCGCTCACTCTCGTGATTAAAGAGAATACCATTAACAGCAAACATCCCGTAAGACTCCCTGTAATTCTTGGTGATCCAGTAACCATATAGTTTGGCTACACCGTATGGACTACGCGGATAGAAAGGAGTGGTCTCTTTTTGCGGTACCTCCTGTACGAGGCCAAAAAGTTCCGACGTTGATGCTTGATATATTCGGGTTTTTTTCTCTAAACCTAATATTCGCACAGCCTCCAGCAACCTGAGCGTGCCCACTGCATCAGTTTCGGCTGTATATTCTGGCACGTCAAAACTCACTTTCACGTGGCTTTGCGCTGCCAGGTTGTAGATCTCATCAGGCTGAATGGCCTGAATCACACGGATAAGTGAACTCGAATCGGTCATATCGGCATAGTGAAGTTCAATCAGCCTCTCCTGACGCATATCTTTCACCCACTCTTCAAAGTATAGATGTTCTATACGCGAGGTATTGAACGAGGAAGAACGCCGCAGTAATCCATGCACCTCGTACCCTTTATCGATCAGTAGTTCAGCTAGAAACGATCCGTCTTGCCCTGTAATCCCTGAGATTAAAGCTACTTTTGTCATACTTATTAGTTTTTTGATGTTATGCAATTTACCCGGCATTTTTATACGCGTCGTTACCGAAAAGCGTCATAAAAATAATCTTGATATCCCAGAAAAAATGCCAGTTTTCCAGATATTCCATATCGTATTCCACTCTTTTTTCCATTTTCCATAGTTCGTCGGTAAGCCCACGGTATCCATTTACTTGTGCCCATCCAGTAATTCCAGGCTTCACGAAATGGCGTACTTTATAGTGCTGGATCAATGCTGAATACTGTTCGGTATGCTTGAGCATATGAGGCCGTGGTCCTACTACCGACATGTTACCGAGAAACACGTTGATGAATTGGGGTAGTTCATCAATATTAGTCCGTCGTAGAAAATTACCGATAGAAGTGATCCTAGAATCATTTACCTGCGCTTGTTTGCTATCGGACTCCGAATTTACCGTCATGGTCCTGAATTTAAGACACATGAATGTTTTATTGTTGATTCCGGTTCGTTGTTGCATAAAAAACACCGGACCTTTTGAATTCAACTTGATCATAAAGGCAATTATGGGAAACAACCAACTGAACACGAACAAAATAATTCCCGTAGAGAACACAATATCAAAAATTCGTTTGCCGAAACGCATTGTTAGGTCGTCCAACGGAATTTTATTGGGATTAAATAGCTCAAAGAAGCTGGCTGACTGTACCTTTCGTTGAATCGTTTTATTCCAATACCCCTCCATAAGGACATACCGCAGGCGTATACCTGTTTCATTGCAGAGTGTAAGCAGCTCCTTTGTTTTATTTTTTGTAAAATACTTGGGATCAGTCACGAAGAGCATGTTGATCTTGTACCGTTCCGATACCGATGGAAGATCATCAAGCATACCCAGAGGAGTGTATTCCGACCAGCTATCTATATCATTAATATAGCCCGCTAACCGAAATCCCAGTGATGGGTTGTTATTCAACAGCTTACCTAACTCTAAACTTGAATTTCCAGCCCCCAAAATTGCTACCCTATTGTTCGCTATTCCGTTCTCGTATCGATATTGATGTGCTTTATAAATAAAGTAGAAGACGATCACTTTCACCACGAAGAAAAAAGCAGTATATTCCAATAGAAAACCCTTATGATATCCTTCAG
Source organism: uncultured Proteiniphilum sp. (assembly GCA_964344275.1). GTDB lineage: Bacteria > Bacteroidota > Bacteroidia > Bacteroidales > Dysgonomonadaceae > Proteiniphilum. The sequence continues at coordinate 2,171 of CAYFMZ010000069.1, read as the reverse complement.
GTAGAAACACCTCCGCCAACAGAAATAAAATGACAATTAATATAATAAAGCGGACGCTAAACGCTTTGACACGGTCTACATATTTATCCGTAAAAAAATAATTCCTCTTTGAATACAAAATATATGCTAAAAGTTCAGCTATATTGGCATGAAGGATGTAGAGGTTTCTTCCCGGAAGGTCCACGTAGTCATACATCGGGCTGTTATGGTACACCATAAAAACCGATATATTCAAGAGCAATAAGTCGAAGAGTAGAAAAAAGAATCGTACTCCGGAATGATTTGCATCCATATGCAGTTATTGTATGAAAGTCAATAAATATTCACGAACGCGTTACAGTTCGTGGCTTTGAGGAAACACACTTCTTATGTCTGTTCCACTTTTTTAATTTTCGGTGTCAATGGCACGTAATTCTGGACGTTTTCACTCACTTGATCCAATAAAGTATCCGTTTCAGAGGATAGAGGGACGAGGTCCAATACTCTCGGAGGCCTGAACTTCGCTTTCAGCATTGATATCACGAAAAGGGTATTCCCGATCAAATACCTTTTCCACATTCTACTCGGCTCCCGTACTAATCTATAGAGCCATTCAAAGCCCGCATCAATCATCCATTCTGGGGCACGTTGCACTGTACCGGCATAAAAATCAAAGACAGCACCTATGCAGCATACATGTCCGGCTTTAATTTGTTTAAAATGTAGAAAGGCCCATTTTTCTTGCTTTGGAGCTGTCATTCCAACAAAAAGCACATCGGGTTCCACTTCATTTACCAAGTCTATCATTACTTGGCTCTCTTCCTTGGTAAATTCCTCCTTGTATGGTGGTGAATAACTATACACTTGCACACGAGGATACTCCCTTTGCGCTCGCTCTCTAATTAGAGATAATGTCATCGCTGAACTACCTAAGAAAAAGCATTTACCTCCTTTCTCCTGTACTCTTTGCATTTCGTATCGAAACAAGTCGTCACCAGCTATCTTTTTTATTTTTTTCCCTTGTAGCCATCGTTTTGCCCATACCACGCTAATGCCATCCGGCAGCAATTTATCACTGTATTTCAGTGCCCTACGAAACACCAAATCTTGCTGGAGCATATTAAATGAATGGGCATTCAACGTGGTTATCAACTGCTTGCCAGGAGACAGGTCTTCTAGCATTCCATCAAACAATTCAAATTGTCGTAGCATGATTTTATATTTTTTATTTTAAGATGCCCAAGTAAACGTATACCTGAGCGAAGTTTCACTCTCGTGAATCTCTTTAAACCGAAGTAACCCCATATTTGGATCTCCTTGGAGGCTAGAGGCCCCCAAATCAAGATAATCAAATCCCATCTCTTTATAATAATTGTACAATTTCAAATACATGTAATCTATAACTCCAAGGTTACGTCTCTCTAAATCTCCCCCCATGAAGACACCTTGTACAATTTTTTCATGTCCTCGGTACAATACTGCAGCTCCCACACAGATCTCATCCACATCTCGGATAATAAAGAAATCTACTGGTAAAACCTCTTTCACATCAAGAATGTCTTCCAATGTCATGTGAATCTTACGCCCTAGACCTGTACGGTTATTATGAATCACGTCATATGCCTCTTTCATTTCATCTATATCAGTTGTTTTAGACCATACTAGGCCGTTTTTGATCGCTTTTCGACAATTTTGTGCAACTTCACTCTTTACCCATTTTCCATTAAAATCTTTTAAATTCACCACATTATTCAAATCTGGTGTTTCCATTTTAAAACCTAGCCGGATAAATGCATTTACCAGCTTCGCGTTCATATTTACTTGATACGGCTCTGGAGGAAGTGTTATTGAAATCTCTTTCAACTGCTCTTTCAAAGCATATTTCTTCAGAGAAGAGAGGAACTCATACACCAAGTTGTAGGTTAATTGCTCATTTCGGTAATGAAATCCGCCGAAAGGTGCAGAAAATGGTGAACGCATGATTCCGTCTTTCAAACCTACTAACAGTCCCATTGAATAATCACCCTCTTTTATCAAACGTATTACCCTATCCTGTTTTTTTTCATTAAGCTCAATGAAAGCTTCGCTAATGAAAGGATTGCCATCAGTAGGAAAAAATCTCCTATATTCTTTTTTAGATACTTCGACAAGCATTTCTTTAATTATTAGTTGTATTATTAATCCTTACTTCT
>CAYFMZ010000068.1:6200-10752 GCA_964344275.1 uncultured Proteiniphilum sp. | reverse complement strand
TTAGATTATTATAGTTTTTTATTTTTGACGATTGTTTGCATCCTGTAACGAGGATACGAAACTACGACAGTAAAAAAGTAAAACATTCGATAAATAACAAGTATACATGATGGAATTTTTAAAGTTTCACCTCATATTAAGATTATAATTGTGATATTTTCAAGTATAAAACAGAAAATCCTTACAATTTGATTTACATTTCCTAGTTTTTATGACTATTTTTTATCAAAATCACAAATCATGAAAACCAAAGTTAATTAACGTGTTTTTTATAATCGTAATAATTTGGTTAGTTGTTTACTATTCTCTCTCAAACAGACACAGCTATTCACCGCATTATGAATAATTCACAACACAAAAGTAACTGAATATCACATCACACTACTGTAAAATATGACATTATTACTAGTTGAATTGCCATGCGCGTATGTTAAACCTATTTTCTATCTATTTTGAAATATTTTCACGCGTTACCAATTAATCACACTTCTCTCGCCGCCATCCGGTGAGCGAGGCTCTTCCGCTACGCGCATGAGGCGTGAAGTAATTCTGCCATAAATCAATGTCAAAAAACACAGTCATTAAATCATTTATTTCACCGAAGCGAGTCGTTATAAGCTCTAAATTTGCGTCACAAAACATTATATAAATCAATATGCCTCAACCTCATTATGATTGAAGGAAAGTTAACATCATTTTTAGCTATCGATATCGGTGCAAGCAGTGGCAGGGCCATCCTTGGAACAATACAAAATGGCAAGTTGGAGATGGATGAGATCACCCGTTTTTCCAACCCGATCATCGAAGTGAACGGCCGGTTATACTGGGATCTGTTTCACTTGTATCAACAAATTATCGTATCACTGCAAGTCGTGAAATCGAGTAATACACCGATCGCTTCCCTTGGAATAGACACTTGGGGAGTAGACTTTGTATGTTTCGGCAAGGATGGAGAGCCGTTGCGTTCACCTTATAGTTACCGCGACACCAGTACATTTGGTGCTCCCGAACGCTTCTTTACCAAGATGCCTAGGGAAGAGGTATACCGCCGAACCGGCATTCAAATCATGAACTTCAACACTCTATTCCAGCTCGACACGATGCTGAAAGAGGAGTCATCCATATATCCTGTTATCGATAAGATCCTGTTCATGCCGGATGCACTATCGTACATGTTAACAGGAAAAATGGTCACGGAGTATACCATCGCGTCTACCTCACAACTGATAGATCCGCGTACCCGTGCATTTGACCCGGCCTTGCTTGAAGCGGTAGAATTAAGTAGCGATCGCTTTGCCCCCTTGGTTTTCTCGGGCACTAAAATCGGGCCATTGTCTGATTCTGCCGAACGCACGAGTGGCCTGCAAGGTGTGGATGTAATTGCCGTTGCCGGGCACGATACAGGATCGGCAGTGCTGGCCGTTCCCGCTGAAGGCGACCGTTTCGCGTACCTCAGCTCGGGGACTTGGTCTTTGATGGGAATCGAATCGGAGCAGCCCGTGATAAACGAAGAGACCTTCTCGTTGAATTTCACCAACGAAGGGGGTGCCGATGGCTCCACCCGCTTATTGAAGAATATTTGCGGGATGTGGCTCATCGAACAATGCAAGAAGGAGTGGGAAAACGACAGTCCGATCACGTACGAAGAGATCGTGAAAGCGGCACAGGAAACTACTCCATTCAAGTGCTTCATCAACCCGGACGCCGCGTGTTTCGCTAGCCCCACCTCCATGATCGGAGCAATACAGGAATATTGTAGGAAAACCAACCAGTTTGTGCCCGAAACAGTGGGAGAGATCGCACGTTGTATCTACGAGAGCTTGGCATTCAGGTACCGGCAAGTACTACTTAACCTGCAAAAATTGGCTGGACACTCCATCGAAAAGCTTCATATCATAGGTGGAGGATCAAAAAACAACATGCTCAACACCCTCACTGCAAACGCGATCGGCATACCCGTGGTAGCCGGCCCCTCGGAAGCGACGGCCATAGGGAACATCCTGCTTCAAGCGAAAGCAGCAGGCCTTATAACAGAAAAAGAAGCCATGCGCCAAGTGGTTCGTGCCTCAACAGACCTTGTGACCTTCCAACCGGAAGATAAAGAGCACTGGAATAACATGTACCAAAAATACTTGGCGGTATTCACGGATATGTAACGAAGCAACCAGACAATAAACAAAATCAAGTAAAAGTTGTATTAATCATACATTTAATTAAAGATCAATAAAATAAACTCATCATGAACGAAGAACAAAGAAAACGCGCGTATGAAGAGGCAAAAGCCCAATATGCTTCGCTTGGCGTTAATGTTGACCAAGCCATCGATATGTTAAACAATGTACCTATCTCCATCCATTGCTGGCAGGCAGATGACGTACTGGGATTCGAGAACCCGGATGGCGAATTAACAGGTGGAATCCAAACCACCGGTAATTTCCCAGGTAAGGCTCGATCGATCGAGGAATTAAGAGCTGACCTAGAAAAGGTACTAAAACTGATTCCCGGCAAACATCGCATAAGCCTACACGCTACCTACGGTGACTTTGGTGGCACCTTTGTGGATCGCGACCAAGTTGAACCCAAGCACTTCCAGAGTTGGATTGACTGGGCTAAGGAGAATGATGTTAAACTGGATTTCAACTCTACCTTTTTCTCTCACGACAAATCAAGTAGCGGGTATACACTCTCCGACTTTGACCCTGAAATACGGGCTTTCTGGAAAGAGCACCTTCGTCGTTGTAGACACATTGCTGCAGAGATTGGACGTCAACAAGGCGATCCCTGTATTCACAATATCTGGATACCAGATGGTGAAAAGGATAAAACTGTTTCCCGTTTTGAGCATAGGAGACTACTCGTTGAATCGCTGGATGAAGTATTAGCAGAAAAAATCAGCACGGAGTACCTCAAAGATTGTATCGAGTGTAAACTATTTGGTATCGGAAGCGAAAGTTTCGTAACTGGATCGCACGAGTTCTACCTGGGTTACACGGTGAAAAACAACATGATGCTGACCCTCGATGCCGGCCATTTCCACCCCACAGAAACCATCTCCGACAAGCTCTCGGCCATCCTACAATTCGTACCGGAGGTAAACCTGCACGTGAGCCGCCCCGAAAGATGGGATAGTGACCACGTGGTTATACTCGACAACGAGCTGTTAGCCATAGCGCAAGAGATCGTTCGCTCGGGTCAAATGGATCGTGTACACGTTGGACTCGATTATTTTGATGCTTCCATTAACCGTATCGGTGCTTACGTGGCTGGGATCCGTTCTACACAGAAGGCCATGCTGCAGGCATTGTTAGAACCGACAGAAACGTTAAGAAATTTCGAAAAAGAAGATAAGAACTTCGAACGCCTGGCATACTTGGAAGAACTCAAGTCGATGCCTTGGGCTGCTCTGTACAACTACTACTGCGCCCAGCAGAATGTGCCGGTGGGAGAGGCCTATATCAAAGAGATACAGGAGTACGAACAACAAGTAACATCAAAAAGATCGTAAAGGATGAACACGATTTTTGGTTTATTAATTATTGCAGTGGGGAGTATGGGCCAATCGAGCTCATACGTCCCCATTAACAAGATCAAAGATTGGTCATGGGAAAATTTCTGGCTCACACAGGGAGTTTTCGCGTGGCTGGTCTTTCCGATCCTGGGAGCACTTATCACGATCTCCGCACCGGAGTTGATCGAGATTTACCGTTCCAATTCTGCTGCCGCTTGGCAAGCCATTGGTTACGGTGCTCTATGGGGTGTGGGCGGGTTGACATTTGGACTTAGCATGCGCTTCTTGGGTATTGCACTCGGACAATCGGTTGCCTTGGGAACTTGTGCCGCGTTCGGTACACTCATCCCGGCCGTGCTTACCGGTACCAACCTCTTTTCACCACAAGGGTTAGTCCTGTTAGTAGCGGTAGCCGTTACGTTGGTAGGTATTGCTCTAGTGGGTTACGCGGGTAGCTTACGCTCCAAAAACATGTCGGAAGAGGAAAGACTCAAAGCTATTAAAGACTTCGCCCTCAAGAAGGGATTGCTTATCGCGCTGTTATCTGGTGTTATGAGTGCCTGTTTCAACCTGGGGCTGAGTGCTGGAATCCCTGTTAAAGAAGCTGTAATCGCCTCGGGTGCTAAGGAGCTATTCGCTCAGAACCCAGTCACACTGCTGGTTACCATCGGTGGATTTTTCACCAACATGGTCTACTGCGTGTACATGAACTGGAAGAACAAAACCGGTGGCGAGATTATGCGCTCTTCTAAAGCAGTCATGACGAACAACCTCCTGTTTTGTGCACTCGCTGGTTTATTGTGGTACACACAGTTCTTTGGACTGGGCATGGGACAAAGCTTCTTCGAGCCTGGTGGAGTGATGATGGCCTTCTCATGGAGTATCCTGATGTCGCTGAACGTTGTATTTAGTAACGTTTGGGGAATCATCCTAAAAGAGTGGAAAGGTTCGGGTCGGAAAGCTGTTACCTACCTAGCCATTGGTATGGCAGTACTTATTTTCTCGCTAGTGATACCCAACTTATTCACGGTCGGAGGTTAAACA
>CAYFMZ010000068.1:0-6100 GCA_964344275.1 uncultured Proteiniphilum sp. | reverse complement strand
AGTACTTATTTTCTCGCTAGTGATACCCAACTTATTCACGGTCGGAGGTTAAACAAATACTTACTAGCCCCTTGCAAACCAAATAATTACACTGCACCTTACAAGGGGAATGGAGTGACCGCAATTCGGTCACTTTCATTCCCTTATTTTCTTTAACAGAGTTTTTAGTCGATATCAAAGAATTTTTTGTATGTTTACTGTTCAAAACGAGGATAACCTGTTAACACTAAGTAGAGACGGCATGAGATACAACGACTTCGGTATCGATTTTAAATACCTGTTGGTGAACGAAAAAGATAAAAGATTCGGGCTAACGGTAAACACCGTTGGGTTTCAACCCATAGCACCCCATTCTCTTTATCCCTCTACTGAACACCCAAAAAACTACTATTTTAATCCCAAAAAAGGAAGGATATTATCGGAGTACCAAATCGTGTATATCAGCAAGGGGAGAGGAACCTTTTCATCCAGCCTAACGAAGAAAACCTCCATCTCCAAAGGGCAAGTCATGCTCCTCTTCCCAGGGCAATGGCATAGCTACTGCCCACTTAAAGAGACGGGATGGAACGAGTACTATATCGGTTTTGAAGGAATGATCATCGATAACATCGCGGAAAACGGATTTATAGTCCCCGAGAGCCCTATTCTCAACGTGGGGATTAATGAAGACTTGGTCCATCTGTTTTCAAATGCCATCAAGGTCGCTAAAGAAGATAAAACAGCGTCGCAGCAATATTTAGCGGGCATCACGTTTAATATCCTAGGAACTATACTATCGTTGGCTCAAAACCGAAATTTCGAATCGAAGGAGTCCTCCCAAAAGATTGAACGAGCTAAGGTCATCATGATAGAGAATTTACATAAAAACATTGATATCAAAGGAATTGCTGCCAACCTTGGGATTAGTTACTCGCTCTTCAGAAAAGCATTTAAAGAATATACCGGATACGCTCCCGCTCAATACGTTCAAGAGTTAAAATTGAGAAAAGCCAAAGAGCTACTTGCAGAAACCAACCATTCAATAAAGGAGGTGTCGTACGAGTTAAACTTTAGCTCCTACGAGTACTTCCTATCGTTTTTCAAGAAACGTGTTGGGCACACTCCCATGGAATACAGAAACTTAAGAAGAATAAAATAGATGATGCTTCAACGTAGTATATCATTAGTGATATTAGGGTTCGTAGTGGCTACGCTTCAGGCCACGGAAGGTGTAATACCCTCTCCTTACCAATTGTCAGTTAACTTGTTGACGAATACAGATCAAGTTTTTCTAAATGGTTACCTCACCCCCACCCCGTTAGAAGAGGCGGTGTCTCATAGAGAAAACTACCAGTTCGTGGAGATAAGTACCCAGCACCCCACCTTTGGTTGGATGGTACGTTCCACGAGGGATAATACAATTCAAACGGCATACCGGATGTTGATTGCCTCCAGTAAGGATATCCTGGAGCGAGATTCCGCGGACGTATGGGACACGGGAAAAACAATCAGCGCGGAATCCGTTAACATAGCCTACGAGGGGAAACCTCTTGAGCCAGGGGAGCTCTATTTCTGGAAAGTGAAAACATGGGACAATCACGGCAATGAATCACCTTTTTCTGAAAGCCAAGGCTTCAAGACAGCAGACAACTTGGTGGAGTATGCCACGGATAGGTACCCCATTCAAAAAGAGGACGATTACCCTGTCTATCTTAATCAATTAGAAGATGGTGTCTACTTTGCCGATTTCGGGAAGGCTTCTTTTGGCAGGCTGCGAATCAACCTTTACTCCGAAACGGGAACCGACAATGTCTCGATTCACTTGGGAGAAGCCGTAGAGAACGGCCGGATCAACCGCTCCCCGGGAGGTACTATTCGCTATTCACATTATGTTGTTTCTCCCCGTAAAGGGTGGAACACGTACGTGATAACCATCAGACCAGACAGACGAAATACGAGATTTCCCGCGATACTGATCCCGGAATATATAGGCGAAGTAACCCCTTTCCGCTACTGTGAAGTGGAAAATTACAGCGGTCCGCTGCAGACCAACGACTTGGTGAGAGAAACCGCTTTTTATCCTTTCAATGAACTTGACTCATATTTTGAAAGTTCCGACAACATATTAAACCAGGTATGGGATATCAGTAAGTATTCTATCAAAGCAACCTCTTTCTTGGGTGTTTATATTGATGGTGACAGGGAGCGGATTGCATACGAAGGCGACGCGGTAATCAATCAATTGTCGCATTATGGCGTGGCGCGAGATTACAGCATGGCGCGTTATACCCACGAGTTCCTACTTCATCAACCTACTTGGCCAACGGAATGGATCATCCAGTCGGTGCTCATTGCCTGGAAGGATTACTTGTACACGGGTAACTCTCTCTCGTTGGAACATTTTTATGAGGATTTGCAAGCCAAAACGTTAACGTCTCTCTCCGACGAGAACGGGTTTATCAGTACACGCACGGGAAAAGTAACCCCCGAGGTGCTCAAGTCTATCCATTTCGATGGCCAGTTGCGAGATATAGTAGACTGGCCCCATACGGGAATCCTCGGGCTTGAAAAGGAAGAAGGCGGGGAGACCGATGGGTACGTATTTACTGATATCAATACGGTGGTGAACGCGTATCACTACAGGGCATTAACGTTGATGGCCAAGGTTGCTCGCGTATTGGGGAAAACAGATGACCACACTTTTTACTCCAACCAAGCAGCCAAGCTGAAACGATCATTCAACGCGCATCTTTTCGATAAAAAACGGGGAGTCTATATGGATGGCATCGGTACCGATCACGCGTCGTTACACGCCAACATGTTCCCGCTTGCTTTTGGACTCGTTCCGGCTAATCGCGTTGAAGGTGTATTGGAATTTGTTCGTTCCAGGGGAATGGCCTGCAGCGTGTTTGGCTCCCAGTTCTTGCTGGATGGCTTATACAATGCTCATGATGCCGAATACGGCTTGCAATTACTCACCTCCACGGGCGAACGAAGCTGGTACAATATGATTCGCGTGGGATCGACTATTACACTCGAAGCATGGGATAACAAATACAAACCCAACCAAGATTGGAATCACGCGTGGGGTGCTGCTCCCGCGAACTTGATCCCGAGAAAACTAATGGGAATAGAGCCCTTAACTCCCGGTTTCGAAAAGATCCGGATCAAACCGCAGCCCGGCTCATTGGAGTGGGCAAAGATAAAACATCCCACTATCAGAGGAAGCGTGTTGGTGAGCTTGATCAATCAGCTAGATAACTCTTTTCAACTCGAAATCGAGATCCCCGCTAATACTACCGCGGAAGTGCACCTTCCTTTCTTCTCGAGGCGTCAAACGCTTACAATGAATGGAGAACCGGTATCCTATACCCGAGAAGGAGATTTCTCGGTAGTCAAAAATGTGGGTTCAGGAAAATGGACCTTCATGGTAAAGAGATAAAAAACCACTAAAATTAAATTATAATCCGGAAGAGGATTATAGGAATCGTAAACAATAAACTAAACAAACAATGCAAAAAATGAGAGCTTACTTACTCCTAACACTACTTATTTTCTTGTTACCAAAGAGCGTTTCCGCACAAAGGTATCTATCAGAACGAGCGTTCCAAGATCAGCTCGTAAAAGATGAAATTACCCGCGCCTACCTCACGCCGGTAGATATTATTTGGCAATCTGACAATCAAAATAAACATGTCAAGAACTCGGAAGTGCTATTGACTCCATTCGATGGCCAACTAACCACCCATGGGGAAGGGATGTGCGTTTTGCGCTCCGACGATGAGGGACAAGCTTCCGTTTTACTCGATTTTGGTAAAGAGATCTATGGTGGTATAGAGATAGCCGCGGCAATCCGGGGAGAGCAAAAACCCGTGAGGGTTCGGGTTCGTCTTGGAGAATCGGCTACAGAAGCGATGAGTGATGTAATCGATAACAGCGTACCAGGAATGGGATCCGCTACCAATGATCACGCCATGCGTGACTTTACATTAGAGATACCTTGGTTGGGCACGATCGAGATTGGGAATTCGGGCTTCCGGTTTGTTCGAATCGACCTATTGGATCAAGAGGTAGATCTACCCATCCGCTCCGTAAGGGGTATCTTGCGGTATAGAGACCTCCCTTACGTGGGCTCGTTTGAATCAGACAACGAGAGGTTAAACGATATATGGAACACGGGTGCCTACACCGTCCACCTGAACATGCAAGATTACTTGTGGGATGGCATCAAGAGAGATCGCTTGGTGTGGCTGGGTGACGTGCATCCAGAAGTGATGTCTATCAACACGATATTTGGCGATACCGAGGTGGTAAGGAAAAGCCTCGACTTTGGTAGAGATACCACCCCCCTACCCGGTTGGATGAATGGAATGTCATCATACTCCCTCTGGTGGGTAATCAGTCATCGCGATTTCTATCTTTATCATGGCGATCTGAATTATCTCAAAGAGCAACGCGCCTATTTGTCGGACTTGGTTGATCAGCTTATTTCAAAGATTGACTCCAACGGTAAAGAAAATCTAGATGGTGGTCGCTTTTTGGATTGGCCTACTTCAGAAGATCCAGACGTGATACACTCCGGGCTTCAGTCGTTAATGGTAATGACCTTTGAAGCTGGAAAAGATATCGCTGGTTGGATCAATGATGCGCGGTTGAGAGATAAATGCAACGAAGCACTTCGCTCCTTGGGCAAGCACACCCCCTCCACTCACAACAACAAACAAGCGGCTGCCCTACTCTCATTGGCCGATATCGTACCTGCTAAAGATGCCTCGAAGGTTATTCTAAACGGCGGTGCCAATGATTTTGCCACTTTCTATGGGTATTACATGCTTGAAGCACTGGCAAAAGACGGAAAATACGAAGAAGCGATGGGGATCATTTCCGATTATTGGGGTGCGATGCTCGACTTAGGAGCCACCACGTTCTGGGAAAACTTCAATTACAACGAACGCGTGAACGCGGTAGGTATCGATGAGCTGCCCGACCCATCAAGATTTAATATTCACTCCGATGGAGGCGACCATTGTTACGTGGGATTACGTGGCAGTTTATGCCATGGATGGGCCTCGGGACCAACGGCTTGGTTAACCGCGCACGTGCTAGGTATTCAAGTGGTGGAACCAGGAGCGAAAGTAGTTCGCGTGAGCCCTAACTTAGGCAGCTTGAAATTTGCTAAAGGTACATTCCCCACCCCTTACGGTGAAATCTACGTGAAGCATACAAAACAAGCCGACGGAACCGTCAAGAGCGAGATCAGTGCTCCAGATGAGGTGAAAATCATAAGGTAGTTCCTTACAACATACCGGGTGAGTGTTCCACTCGTCATACAAAGCAGGTACTCGCGGTGTTGAGTACCTGCTTTGTTCTGTTATATTCCATGACACAAGTTTTTTTATTTTAAAAAATAGAATTGCAACCAAAATTACAATTCAGAGCTTCATGAAACTACCACTTCGAGTCTAAACCGTTCCAGTGCACGTCGGATCCATTTAACATAATATGCCATTTTACTTGGCTCTCATGTCATTTTTTATACCACGAGTGGTTTATAATAATTTTACATTTGCATTGTATTAAAATTATGAAGAAATCAGATATGCAGGATTATTTGCAAATGCCACTGTAAAGAAGGCTTGCAATATTGCGCCGAATCGAGTAAGCGCTTACTAATTAAGGAACCACAATCCATCCACCTTTAAGCAACTTGACTGGTTCGGTGTATAATGCCCGTACTTAACTTCGTAATTTATTACAGCATTATTAAAAAATCAACATCAAATCAAACATTAAAGACAAATTAATTAAGATGACAATCAAAAAGCTTTCTAGACAAATCTAAACTATTAATCTAAAGGTAATGAAAAAAAAACTTATCAATTTTAAAAAGAAGATTTTGCTCCTTTTTTTATGGGCAATTTCTATTTGCACTTACGCGCAAAACATTACAGTAACAGGGATAATTTCCGATACAGAAGGGGAGCCGCTTATTGGGGTTACCATTCAAGTTCAAGGAACTACCCACGGTACTGTTACTGATTTCGATGGAAAATACAGCATCACAGGTGTGCCAAGCGATGCCAACCTCGAAGTCTCTTACGTGGGCATGCAAAGTCAACTA
>CAYFMZ010000067.1:0-11069 GCA_964344275.1 uncultured Proteiniphilum sp. | reverse complement strand
AATACCAGCAACTCGTTCCGGGATCGTCCGATTTATCATGGATGGTAGGGGTGGGCGGCCACGTGGGAGGTATACACCACGACACGGACAAACACAAAAGTAATTTACTGCTGGGTGTGGATTTGATGGCTGGGCTGGAGTACGGTATCGCTCGAACGCCTTATACTATTGCGTTGGATTGGAAACCGTCGTTTAACTTCACCAACAGCTACAATGACTACTGGTTTCACGGGTTCGCGCTGAGCTTTCGTTACACGCTTTATTGAAACTGTTTCAAATATCCCGGTTATCGGGAATTCTTTCAGTTCAATAAATCCTTTACCGGGCCCTTGGTCCTGATAAATTTTAGTTCGGCAACCAAAAACAACGGTTGGGTAAACTTCGGGCACGAACGTGATTTTCACGCTATATCTTTGCACTATCAAACAACCTAAACAGTTTATTAATTAATTTATTTAGAAAGATGAAAAAGATTTTTTTAGTGTGTTTGTCCGTGATGATGACAACAGGATTAGTAACAGTGAACGCGCAAACCCCCGTGACGTATGGCGTGAAAGCAGAAGCGAACATGTCGAATTTCCTGCTTAGCGATTTGGATGATCAGACCAGCACGATGAAGTTAGGTCCCACGTTGGGCGGGTTCATGAATATCGGTCTGCATCCGAACTTCTCGATACAACCCGAGGTGATGTTCTACTTCCGCCATTCCAAGATGGAGACCGGGGTTACGGAAGACGATTTCAGGCAATGGGGAATGCAGGTACCGGTGTATCTCCTTGGACAAACCTACACGAGTAATGGAAAATTCTATGCCGGTGTGGGTCCCTACTTGGGACTGGGTTTTGATGCCCGGTATAAGGATGCGGACTTGGATCTGTACAAAAAAGTAAACGACGAGGCCGACATGAACCGGTGGGATTTTGGACTCGGAGCATTGGTGGGGTATGAATTCCAGAACGGCGTTCAAATCAACGCGGGCTATCAACTGGGCTTGATAGACCAACTGGATGCCATGAAAGATGATGCCAGCATGCGCGTGCAAACTGTAAGCCTGGGAGTTGGTTATCGCTTCTAAAAGGAAAAAATGAAGGCAAAGAGATTGTCCCTTTCCACTCCATCCGTACCGCTCCCACGCGGGCTTGCCGGCAATGGGATCGCATCGCGAACCGGTGGTAGTAAAGGATGGAGGATTGGAAAGGGCGATCTCCTCAAATAACAAGAACTCTACTTTTCTTGAGAACTCAACGGGCTTCGAAAGGTGTTTCGTCCTGCCCGTTGAGTTTACTCTATTATTTCGAGAGCGAGTGTTTTTGATTATATTTACAGATGTCGTTTCAGTATTGGTTTTTCACATTTCAAGCCTCTGATTTTTCGGTTGGATACTTTTTTTGTATCTGGCATGATATCGTGTACTACTTTTGTGTCGTCAGGCTTGAAGAGAAGAAAAGCCAAAATTTGTCCAAATTTAAATATTGAAACAATGAAGAAAAAAACAATTTTAGTAAGTTTAGTTGCCCTTATAACCATAGGGACAACAAGTGTAAATGCACAAACACCCATCTATTGGGGTGTGAAAGGTGAAATGAATCTGTCGAACTTTTTACTGAGCGACTTCGATCTGCTGTCGAGTAAAATGAAGGCGGGCCCTAATTTAGGCGGATTCATGAGAGTCGAATTGCACGAGAATTTTGCACTTCAATCGGAACTGTCGTTTTTCTATAGAAATGCTAAAATGGAAGCTCTCTCGGAAGATGACACATTCAAGCAGTGGGGAATGCAACTCCCGGTATATGCTTTAGGTCAATACAGAACCTATAACGGATTATTCTATGGAGGTATTGGGCCGTTCGTAGGATTGGGTTTTGATGCAAGACTTGATGATCTGGACATAGACCTGTATAAAGAAGTAGCGGGGAAAACGCCTATGAACCGTTGGGACTTTGGTCTCGGGCTCTTGCTGGGATATGAGTTCAACAGTGGTTTGCAACTGAACGCAGGGTACCAGTTCGGACTGGTTAATCAGGCGGACGAGTTGACCGCTTTGAAAAATGTAATCAGCGGCTCGGACGATGCTAAAATGCGGACACAAACTGTGAACGTAGGCATAGGATATCGTTTCTGACAAAAGCAGAACGTTTGAACCCAAAGAGATTGTCTCAAGATCCGGCCATAGAGGCCGGAAATGAACCCTGAGTCGATTTTTTCGATCCCGATGGACATCCGCCAGATAACAGATGTTCATCGGGTTTTTTCTCTCTCTCTCTTTTTCCGTACATTTGTAAGTCTGTTATAATAGAAACGGTAATTGAAAAAATGAAACTACGAAAAGAACGGTTTTTTATCCTCAGTTACGATAAAAAAACGGCGCTCACCGCGGCGGTTATCATCAGTTTTATCCTGGCTTTCGTCATGCTGTCGTCGTCGATGTACTACACCATATCGTTAAATAAAAAAAGTGAGATAGGGCTGGTTGATATCATCACACCGGAGTCTGTTGTCACGCTGCTGGTCAATACGCTGGTTTTCTATTTTCTTTTCCGACTGCAATTTTGGGCGGTAACGCACTTCCTGAACCGGCCGTATAAAATGTGGCTGCTTTTGCTGGGCCTGTTTGTGGTGATTATCTTCCTGAGTCCCCTCTTTTCACAGATGCAGTGGTGGTGGTTTCGCGGTGAAGTATCGCCCGGAGCCTATTCCACATTGCACTATGTGAAAGACTCTATTATCCTTATCATCTCTTTTCTCTTTACGATGTTGATCTATTTTATCAATCAGAATCAAAAGAGAGTGACCGAAAATCAACACCTCGTTTTAGAGAATCTGCAAAACAGATACAATGCGCTTAAGAACCAGACGGATCCGCATTTCCTGTTCAATTCGCTGAATACGTTGAACGGGCTGATCGGGTATGATGACCAACGTGCCAGGGATTATGTCGAACAACTTTCCCATGTGTTCCGCTATACGATGCAGAACAGGGTGGTATCCCGATTGTCCGATGAGCTGGAGTTTGCAGAGTCGTATATCTACCTGATGAAGATCCGGTATAGCGACGGATTGGATGTGCAAATACGTGTCGACGATCAGAAAAAGGGATATTATATGATTCCGTCAGGACTGCAGGTACTTATTGAGAACGCCATCAAACATAATGTCGTAAGCCGGAGAAACCCGCTTCGTATCGTGATTGAAACCCTCCCGGATGACAGGGTGCGTGTGGAGAATAATCTGCAGATAAAAACCGGGGAGAAGGTGAGTAACGGCCTGGGACTGTCGAATCTGAACGAACAATGCAGATTGATATTCGGAAAAGAGATTATTGTCAGTTCTGCCGACGGAGTATTCTCTGTTGAGATCCCGCTCATAAAAGATAGGGATATCTATAAATATACATAAAGGCATATTCGATGAAAGTAGTAATTGTAGAAGATGAGTTTGTTGCCGCACAAAACCTGGAACGGATGATACAGGCGGTGGATGGAAGTATGGAAATTCAGGCCGTGCTGCAAAGTGTGGAGGAGTCTGTAGAGTGGTTTTCGATGAACGCTTCTCCCGATGTTGTTTTCATGGATATTCATTTGGCCGATGGTGATGTTTTCTCGGTTTTCGAGGAAGTTGAAATTCTTAGTCCCATTATCTTTACTACCGCATACGATGAATATGCATTAAAGGCATTCGACGTAAACAGTATCGATTATCTGCTGAAGCCGATCAACAGGCAGAATCTTGAGAAGGCGCTGAACAAGCTCACTTCATTGACCTCACAACAAAATAACAGGGAGCTTGTCTCGCAAATTATGCAATCGATGCATGAATCGAAGATGTTCTATAAGAGGCATTTCCTCATTCCTAATAAGGACAAGCTCACCCCGCTGCCGGTAGATGAAATTGCCTATATCTATACCGAATATAAAATAGCAAAAATTATTTGTTTCAATCAAAAGACATTCTCTCTGGACAGCTCTCTCGATGAGTTAATGAGCCAGTTGAATCCGGCACAATTTTTTCGTGCCAACCGGCAATATATTGTATCACATCGCGCCATAGAGGATATGTCAGTTTGGTTCGGAGGTAAGCTGGCGGTAAATCTTTCGATGGAAACGCCCGAGCGAATCATTGTAAGCCGGGCGCGCAATCGTGACTTTAAAAACTGGTACATGGATAATATCCTATAGGCTTTCTCTCACCTCCTTATCTTTCTTGTTGTAAATACCGCCCGACTCCTCTTGCCGGAAGAGCCTGCTATTTCCTTTGGCTGTTCCCGGCCGGAAATATTGATTATTGTCTCCGTCTCCCTGTCACGTTGTCCTGTAATCGCTTTAAGATACGTTATTGTCGTTTAAAGATTCAATTTTTCCAGCTCAGTATTTTTCTCAAAACAGGGTCAGCTGTTGTTTCATAATTTTGCAGCCGTAAATGTAGAATGAAAACAGATGAAAATGAGAATTATGAATCCAGACAAACAGCAATTTACCTGTTTATTGACACTGTTCACACTCTTTGTATTCCCTCTCTCTGCACAGCAAAAACTCTCGCTCGATGAGTGCCGTATGATGGCGCTTGAGCAGAACAGGGAAATTCGTATCGCGCAAAACGAGATGCAGACAGCCACCCATGCCAGAAAATCTGTGCAAACACAATATCTTCCCAAAGTAAGTTTCGGAGGGGCATGGTTGCGTACAGGCAAGGCTCTTCAACCGCTGGAGAATGACCTGTTCCTTCCGGTAGTACCGTTCAATACTATTGATCCCGCAACGGGGAGATTTAACCCGGAAGCATTAAGAGATCCTGAAACGGCTATGAATGCGCTTGTCATTAATCCTCAAACAGGGGCGCCCATGGTCGATCAGGCGGGGAATCCCATCTTCAGGAATTATGCGATGCTACCGGCCGATAAACTTGTTTTTGACCATAAGAACAGTTATTATGCCCGTTTTACCGTTACCCAGCCGATCTTTACGGGTTTTAAAATTACGGAAGCCAACCATATTGCCAGGCGAGCCGAAAATATTGCCAGAGAGAAGGAGGTGCTGACCCGGGCGGAGATCGTGGCCAAGACCGACGAAGCTTTTTGGCGTGTGGTGTCACTACAGGAGAAATTGAAGCTGGCAAATGCTTATGAAGCGTTGCTCGACAGGCTGGTCACCGACCTCGAGAATATGTATGCCGAAGGTATCATTACGCGGAATGATGTGTTGAAAGCCCAGGTAAAACAAAACGAAGCAAAACTGAAAACATTGCAGGCCGAAAACGGATGTGCGCTCTCAAAAATGGCGCTGGCACAGATTATCGGGATGGAAGAGAGCGAGATAGAGGTCGATCCGGATAATATGGAAAAGCCTCCGCTTTCCATGCCGGCTTCTTTCTACCAGGAAATCTCTCCCGATAACCGGGCAGAGATAGCCATGCTGAAGGAGAAGGCCGCCATCATGGAGTCGAAAAGAAATATCGAACGTTCCAAATTTATGCCCGATGTGGCGCTTACCGGGGGGTATGGATGGATGAATCCTAATCCCTACAATGGATTGAGAAGTGAGTTCGGGGGAAATTGGAGTGTGGGAGTAATGGTCTCGATACCTATTTTTACCTGGGGTGAACGCCGACATGATCTCCATGCCGCGAAGCTGAAGATGGAGAATGTACAGCTTGAACTCAATGAAGCCCGCGAAATGATTGACCTGCAAATTCGCCAGAATCGCTATCGATACAGTGAGGCATTGAAAAAAGCGGAGATGACCGGGCTTTCCAGGAAGCAGGCTGAAGAAAATATGCGCATGGCAAAAGAGAACCTGATGGAAGGCCGGAGCCGCCTGACTGAATTGCTTGAAGCCCAACTGCAATGGGAGAATGCCTCCTCGGAACATATCGACGCACTTGTGGAGATGAGGACAACACTTCTGGAACTGGATAAATCGACAGGCGAGATTTACAATCACCTTTATTGAGACTTACTTACATTTTAAACAAAAAATATACATTACAATACAATGATGCAACTGACAAATAAAATAGCTTACACAACCTGTTTGCTCGCCATTTTTGCGGGCGGATGCAGTACAAAAACGACAGAGAACAGTGGTCATTCCGCAACAAGTCCGGCAACTGCGACAAAAGTCACTGTGCATGCTGCGAAAGAGATGGAGTATATTCCCGTGCTGAATTTTACAGGTACGGCCGAAGCAAACAGGGAAGCTGCTCTCGGAGCTTCTATCCCGGGACGGGTGGAGAAGATTCACTTCTCCAAGGGCAGTTATGTCCCGGAAGGAGCCGTGATAGCCGAGATGTCGGACGAAATGCTGATTCAGGCACAAATTGAATTGGAAGCGATTCGCAAGGATTTTGAACGGATAAGCCGCCTGAAAGAAAAAGAGAGCGTGAGCGTGATGGACTACGACCATATGAAGGCCAAGTTCGACGCGTCGCAAACCAAAGTAAATATGCTGAAGAAGAATACCTCTATTACCGCTCCTTTCGGGGGAGTATTAACCGATATAACGGTGCAGGAGGGAGAGAATTATACTTTTGTTCCTTCGGTAAGCTCCGACCTGAAAATGCAGAGCGGTATACTTACCATACGCCAGCTCAATCCGCTGAAAATAATTATAGAAGTGAACGAAAAAGAGATTAACTCCATCAGCCGGGGACAACATGCGGATGTGGTGTTTGATGCTTATCCGGATGAACCCGTTTCAGGGAAAGTGAGCTATATTTCACCTATCCTGTCGTCGGTGACCCGTACCGCCACGGTAGAGGTTACCATTCCCAACAGGGAAATGAAATTGAAACCGGGTATGTTCGGCAGGGTTTCGATCTCCATGCCGCAGACAACCGGCGTGTTTGTCCCCGTAAATGCCCTGTACAGGCAACAGGGAACGGGCGAAGACTATCTATTTGTGGTCGTCGACCAGAACCGGGTCACCCGCCGGAAAGTCACTCGTGGCGAATCAAAAGGGAACCTTATCCGGATCCCCGAAATCAGTGCCGATGAATATGTGGTTGTCGATGGGAAAAATAAATTGGACGACGGTTCACCTATTGAAATAGTGAATAAATAACAGGGAGTTTATCCTACTTTTGATCATCTTATAAACAATATACAAATGAAATTACCCGAAATAGGTGTGAAAAGACCTGTGGCAACCGCCATGCTGTTCATAGCAATTATCCTGCTGGGAATCGTATCGCTCAAGATGTTGCCGCTTGACCTGATGCCGGAAATGGAGTTCCCTTCCGTGACGGTGATCACCGTATATCCCGGAGCTTCGGCCAACGAGGTAGAAGAACAGGTCACTAAGCCATTGGAAACCGTGCTCTCTGCCGCAGAGCGTTTGAGGGAAATCAAATCGACATCGAAAGAGAACGTCTCATTCATTCAACTCAGTTATGAATGGGGAGGTGATGTGACCTCCGCGGCAAACAATGCGCGCGACCTGATCGAGTTGGGAAAGAATCGACTGCCGGCAGCAGCACAACAACCCATTATCTACAAGATCAACTCCTCGATGATGCCGGTTCTGGCGTATGCCATCAATGCCGATGCCCATTACAACGGTATCGAGCATATTGTGGAGGAAGATATCGCCTCTGCCCTGCGCAAAGTGGAAGGGGTGGGGACAGTGCTTTATTTGGGACAACCCGAACGTGAGATAAAAGTAAATATCAATCCGCAACAGATGAAGGCATACGGACTGTCAACATCGCAGATATCTACAATGCTTAAAGCCAATAACATCAATATCCCCGCGGGAAACATCAATCTGGGTGTGTACGATTTCTCTGTGCGTGTGCCCGGGAAATTCGAATCGGTGGATGAAATAGGCAATACGGTGTTGAAAGCGTTCAACGGTCAGGTTGTACGGTTGAGAGATGTGGCCGACATCGAGGATACGTTCAAGGAAAAAGAATCGTTTGCCCGTAATCACATCAGCGAAGGAGTGGCTTTGATGGTACAGAAACAGTCGGGAGCCAATACCGTGGAGGTGGTGGATGCCGTCCGTGCGAAGATGGCAGAACTTGAGCAGCAACTGCCTGCAGATATCCGGGTGAACGAAGTGCTCAGCTCGGAAGAGATCATTACCGGTTCCATCAGGAACCTCACCTCTTCTATATGGTACGCCCTTGTCTTTGTAACGTTGGTTGTCCTTATGTTCCTGCGTGAGTGGAAATCGAGCTTCATTGTTTTCATCACCATGCCGGTATCTCTTATTTCCGCATTCATAGCGATGTATATCATGGACTATACCATCAACATATTTTCGTTGATGTCGCTCGTGATTGCCATAGGGATGGTGGTGGATAACGCGATCGTGGTGCTCGAAAATATCACGCAGCATATCGAAAAGGGAGCCGATCCCAAACAGGCGGCTATCTTTGGAACTTCGGAGATGGGCATGGCTATTATTGCATCAACGGCGACAACGCTGGTGGTATTTCTCCCGCTCCTTTTTATGGGGGGGATTGTAGGAATTATGTTTAAACAGCTTGCCATTCTTACGGTCGTCTGCATGACCATGTCGCTCTTCGCGGCGCTTACACTCACTCCTATGCTTTCGTCGAAGCTGCTGAAGAGGACTCCTCGCGATAAGGAAGAGCAGCGCCGTTCTAAACTCTATACTGCCAGTGAAAAGATATTCAACCGGATCGAAGACGGGTACAAACGGGTACTGGGATGGGCGGTTTTTCATAAAGGCGTGACGTTGGCCGTGGCACTGCTTGTTTTTGTGTTAACGATGTGGTTAGGCAAACGAATAGGTACCGACTATATTCCCGATTTTGATGCGGGAACGGTATCCGTGGTGTTCGAAACCGAAGTAGGAACGGCGGCAAATCAAACAGACAGCGTCGGGCAGCAGATATTAAAAATTATGCTCGACGAAATACCTGAAATAGCCGACGGCGCTATCGCGTCTATCTCAGGTCAGACACGTGACGGGGCGCTTACAACCGTAGGTTTCAAAGAAGGTAAAAACGTAGGGACGGTACTTTGTCACCTTGTGCCGGTTGAGCAACGGAGTCGCTCTGCCGCCGAAGTGGCCGAATCTATCCGTCAGCGGGTGGAAGCGATCCCGCAAATAGAGGAAGTGAGTATACAGGGAGGGAGCGCCCTGGCTACTGCCGTAACGGGAAATAAAAAACCCATCGAAATTATTGTTTCCGGAAATGATCTGGATAAAATCAAAGCAGTGGCTCTTGATTTTGAGAAAAAAATGATTGCCGAGAAATCGTTTACGGATGTCTCAACCACTGTCGATCCCGGCAAGTTAGAGGTACAGGTACGGGTCGATAAGGAGAAAGCATCACAGATGGCATTAAATGTTGCCATGGTGGGGATGCAGGTACGACAGAACCTGTACGGTACCGAGTCGGGTGAGTTTACCGAAGAGGGAAACGATTACGGTGTGGTGATACAATATGCGTCGGAGTACCGCAATGAAGTGTCGAAACTCCATGAAATGCAGATTACCAACCTGCTGGGGCAACAGATACCCCTCTCGTCGGTTGCCGATATTGTGGAAGAGAGCGGTCCGATTGAGATACAGCGCCTGTCACAACAGAGATATGTGAAAACTGTCGCCAATTTAAATGATATCTCCCTGGGTGAAGCTACCCGGCTGGCCCAGCAGTTGATCGATGAAACCACCGTCCCGGAGGGTATAACCGTTGAGATCGGTGGACAGGTAGATGACCAGTCTTCATCATTTCAATCGCTCTATCTGATTTTCTTTTTGGGTATAGCGCTGGTGTATATGGTGATGGCGGCGCAATTTGAATCGTTTAAAGACCCCTTTATTATTCTTTTTGCTATTCCCTTTACGCTTGTGGGAGTTATCCTGGCGTTCTTTATCACCGATATCACGTTAAGCGTTGTCACCTTCATCGGATTGATCATGCTTGTAGGGATTGTAGTGAATAACGGAATCGTGCTGGTCGACTATACCAATATGCTGCGTAAACGGAACTATTCTCTTCGTGATGCCGTGATGGAGGCCGGTCGCTCCCGTCTGCGCCCCGTACTGATGACCTCGCTTACCACCATTCTTGGTATGTTGCCCATGGCGCTCAGTACAGGAATGGGAAAAGAGATGTACGCCCCGCTGGGTGTCACGATTATTGGGGGACTGTTCGTATCGGTGCTCACCACCCTGATACTGGTTCCCACCATGTATACTGCGCTCTATCACCGTACATTGATAAAGGATCGTATCTCGATACGGTTGGGCAAGGGAACAGATAAAACAGAAGAGAATAGGACAAATTAATCACTCATTGTTTTTGTAGTGGGGGGCGATGAAAGATTGCGCCTCCCGCTATAAACATTAATCATAGTTTTAAAATGAAGTTTATCTATATTACATGTAACGTAAGTATGCTGGAAACCCTGACACTTTTGCTCAATGAAATGGAGTATGCCGATTATCAGGTAATAGAACAGGTGACAGCCATGAGCCGGTGGGGAGAACCCCGGCAAAATACCGCCGTATGGCCAGGTTACAACTCTGCCATTATTGTGCAGGAGGTTGATCCGGTGAAAGCAAAGGGGTTGATCGGAGAAATCAATAAGATGAATGCGGCAGCGTTCAACAACAGTGAACTTGTCGCTGCCTACATGTGGGGAATAGAGGAGTACACCGTGGTAAAACCGGTTGAATGACGTGTGTGAGCCCCCGAGCTTTTGTCTGGAACAGCGAGGAAGTGATCCAACGAGGCGGATTCCGGAGCCAATTTCTCGAACAAGAGGAGTCTGAATAAAATATATTTGAACTCCATCATTCGTTCCATCTTTTGCCGGTCGATTTTGAGGGATTTCAATCGCTATTTTGAGTTTGTCTTGGTGTTAGGTTTTATTTCTTCTGCCTTCGATATTCGGAAGAAAAACTGTTATAATTCCTATTAGGGGCAAGTAAGCGCAGATATTGAATACAAATTCAATGGTTGTTTTATCGGCCAGCCACCCCCAAAACGCGGAAGCAATACCTCCCATCCCGAAGGCGAATCCAAAGAATAGTCCGGCGATCATTCCCACTTTCCCCGGAACAAGATCGGTGGCATATACCAATATGGCCGAAAAA
>CAYFMZ010000066.1:5239-11794 GCA_964344275.1 uncultured Proteiniphilum sp. | reverse complement strand
AACCACGGTGTTACTTGGTGTCCTTATGATTTTTTTCTTTTTTTCCTTCTTTCTTGCACGACAAGTATAATAGCAATAGTATAAAATTAAGTAAAAGTTACTGATGAAATATGCAATTTTGAATTATAAACTAATTTATTTAACATGAGGAAACAATTAATTATTATCAATCTCGTTGCGCTCGTTATTATTGTTTTTATTGGATCATGTAAAAATGATAAATCCGATAATTTCGGGCGGGAAAAGTACGATCCCTCCAAACCGGTTGAAATCACTGGATTCGAACCCGACTCAGGGGGGATGTCCACTAAAGTGTTTATAACGGGAAGTAATTTTGGCTCTGATGTATCCAAGATTAAAGTGTATTTCAATGATGTTCCCGCACCGGTTATCGGATCTGACGGGAATCATATTTACACGATTACTCCACGGCAACCAGGAAGAGAAAACGTTATATCTGTAGTAGTTGACGGCGACTCCACTGCTTTTACGAAAAAGAAATACTTGTACCGTACAATGTATGTCATTCAAACCATAACTGGACGAAAAGGTACAACTGAATTCAAAGGAGGGAAATTGTCAGAAGCGGAATTCCATCAACCGTCCACCATAACGGCGGACGATCAAGGCAACATCTTTATTTCTCACTGGCGCGTTCCATTTTGTTTTGTTCGAATCAACGAAAGTGAAGATATTGTGGAAGCTCTATTGCCTGGAAGCTCTACAGATGCCACCTACGCGTTGGGTGCGCCCACGGTAGATGCAAATGGGGTAGTCTCCGCGATATCCGATGGAGGTAGAGTTTTTTTCACGTTCGATCCAGCTGAGGCTTGGACGCCAAGGCAACGCTCAGTTTTACCCGCTGGAAAGGATGGCATCCCTTTTGTTTTCAGTACAGCACATAGTCTTGCAGCTCATCCGGTTACAGGAGAACTGTACACACGCTATTACGCTAATGGGCATCTTATCAAGGTTGACCCTAATACAAGGGAGGGAACTTTAGTCGCGGAAACACTCACTTCATCTGACTCGTACCTCGTTTTTGACCCGGTGAATCCCAATATTTTATACATCGCCTATCATCACTTGCATTGCATTGGCAAATATAACCTCGAAACGAATGAACACACCATTTTTGCCGGCAGAAATGGCGAGGCAGGATGGCAAGACGGCCCCTTATCAGAAGCAAGATTTACTAATCCCAACCAGTTAATCGTTGCTCCCGATGGCAATCTCTATTTAGCAGATAGGGGTAACCACTGCATCCGCATGATTACCCTTGACGACGAGGGTGGTGGCATGGTTTCTACTGTTATCGGCAAAGGAGGTGTTTCCGGTTACCAGGACGGTAATCCCGAAGACGCCCTTTTCAATCAACCGAGAGGCGTCGCGGTAACACCGGATGGCAGCATCTATATCACAGACCTCGGAAACAATGTTGTCCGAAAGTTAACTATTGAATAATTACCATCAATAATTAAACGTTTATTATGCAAATCAAATGTAAAAATATTCTGATTATTTATTTGCTCTGTTTGATTCCATTGTCAGCAGCCGCTCAGCAGTCACTTAATATGGGAGGCACCGTGTATGACGAAAATGGTGAGACCCTTCCAGGAGTTAGTATTTTTCTGAAGGCACAAGCAATGATTGGGACGGTAACCGACATAGACGGTGTATTTAGTATAAGGGCCAGTAAAGGAGATGTTCTCGTGTTCTCGTATGTAGGATACGAAAATCTGGAATATCTTGTTGATGCAGAAAATAAAAATATTGAAATCAACATGATTCCAAGTGCCATTGAGATGGAAGAGGTAGTTGTTACCGCCTTGGGTACCCAACGCAAGATCAGTGTTGTTGGCGCCATTACATCAGTAGACGTGGAAGAACTTCAAACGCCCGCTACAAACATAGCCAACATGTTGGGTGGGCGTGTTGCCGGTATGATTACCGTATTAGACAGCGGAGAACCGGGTAAAAACATTTCTGAATTCTGGGTACGTGGAATAGGTACCTTTGGCGCGAGTAGTTCGGCGTTGGTATTAATAGACGGTTTAGAGGGCAATATTAATTCTGTAGACCCTGCCGACATCGAATCGTTCTCCATTCTAAAAGACGCTTCCGCCACAGCTGTTTACGGGGTTCGTGGAGCCAATGGAGTGGTACTGATTACCACAAAGCGCGGACAAAGCGGGAGGCTGCAAATTAAGGCAAGAGCCAATTACACGTTGTCGTACTTGAACCGTATGCCTGAATATCTAAGAGCATACGATTACGCGGTCTTAGCGAACGAAGCAAGGACGGTACGTAATGAAGAGATTCTTTATGATGATATGGAACTGAGGCTTATCAAACACCATTTGGATGATGATCTTTATCCCGACATCAGTTGGCAAGATGAGATTATGAAGCGACACGGTTTCCAACAAACCTATTACGTGAGTGCGCAGGGCGGAGGTGACGCGGCTCGTTACTTTATAAGTCTAGGCACTTCGTTGGAAGATGCCGCTTACAAGGTAGCTCCGGAAAACACCATTCGATCGGGCGTTGGATACAACACGTATAATTATCGTATCAACCTGGATATTGATTTGACCAAAACCACCACCATATATTTCGGTACGGATGGTTTCATGTCGTTGAGGACACAGCCTGGTTTCACCAATACAGATGCCCTGTGGGAAGCGCAGTCGATGCTTACCCCGATTACCGTTCCTATCCGATATTCAACAGGAGAGTTGCCGGCATACAGTTCTGCAGGATCCAATATATCCCCCTACGTGCTATTGAATTACACGGGAAAAACAACCAATCAGCATTATGTAGGCAAGGCAACTTTGGCCTTGGCGCATGATTTTTCCTATTTAATCAAAGATCTTAAGCTGCGAATGCAAGGGGCCTACGACAACCTCTCGTGGAAAGACGAAACTCGTTACGTGATGCCCGAATTGTACTTGGCGACTGGACGTACTAACTGGGGTGAATTACAAAGATCAAGAACACACGATCCTATTAGTCCCCAGTATTCGAATTACCAGCGTCAGTCTCGAAAATACCATTTCGAAACCACGCTGACATGGGACAAAGTTATCGCGGACGATCATCGCGCAAGCGCGCTTGTCTATTATTACATGAGCGACCAGCAAGACACCCGAGATGCTGATGTTGCCGGCGCGGGTCGACGAGCATTAGAAGCGTTACCTAAAAGGTATCAGGGTGTTTCCAGTCGGCTCACGTACGGGTTCAAAAACACCTATATGATCGATTTCAACTTCGGTTACACCGGTTCCGAAAACTTTGAACCTGGAAAACAGTTCGGCTTCTTCCCTTCGTTGGCACTCGGCTGGGTTCCTACAAGCTATCAATGGGTAATGGATAATGTAAGATGGCTCAACCATTTTAAAATACGTGGTTCATACGGTTCGGTTGGAAGTGACCGCATCGCCGATTTCCGTTTTCCATTCATGACCATCATTGGAGAAAACCAGCCTGTAGGATGGGGCAGCACGCTTAACGGGGTGAGCGAATTGCAATTCGGTGCTAATAACCTGATGTGGGAAAAAGCACTCAAGGCTAATATAGGCATCGAAGCAAACATGCTGGATGATCGCTTATCATTTGTAGTGGATTTCTTTAACGATACACGCGAAAACATTTTCCAGCGTAGGGAAACCATCCCCGGTTATGTCGGGTTGGTCCACTCCGCACGTCCCTATGGTAACGTGGGGAGTATGCGTAGTTACGGTACAGACGGTAATATCTCCTATACACACATAATCGATGATGACTGGAATTTTACAATACGGGGTAATTACACCTATTCGGCAAACGAAATTATCAATTGGGAACAACCCCCCACACGGTATCCATACCAACCGTATAACGGATTTCCTCTATCAGCGTTACGCGGTTATATAGCAACCGGACTGTTCGCCGACGAAGATGATATTGCATTTAGTGCAGCCCAATCTTTCGGTGGCTTTAAAGTCATGCCCGGCGATATCAAATACAAGGATATTAACGGAGACGGCGTGATTAATACAGACGACATGGTGTTTCTATCAGATCCTACCTACCCGCGATTAATGTATGGCTTTGGTGGGGAGATGAAATATAAAAACTTCACGTTAGGTGTATTGTTCAAAGGAACCGGTAAAACCGATTTTTATCACGTGGGATATGGCGGCAATGGAGCGGGTTACGTACCTTTCAACAATGGAAGAGTCGGTAACGTGCTAACCGCGGCAAAAGATCCCTCCAACCGCTGGGTACCGATGGAATACGCGCTTGAAAACGGTATTGATCCCGCGTTGGCAGAAAATCCGAATGCCCGCTTCCCGCGCCTCACGTACGGGTACAACGCCAATAATTCACAGCTGTCCACTTTTTGGAAGAACGATTCTCGCTATTTGCGTCTACAGGAAGTAACGCTCAATTACAATTTAAAAGCCAATTTCCTCAAACGTTTTGGGTTAACATCCGCGGACATACAACTAGTTGGAAACAATCTTTATGTTTGGGACAAGTTGAAAGACTGGGATCCGGAACAGGGATATAGAAACGGACGCGCTTATCCGATTCCCTCGCGATACACGCTGCAACTATACCTTAACTTTTAAAATAAAAAGGAATGAAAAATATATTTAAGCATACAATAGTTTGTGGCCTCGTGGCAATCATGACGATGTCGTCTTGCAATTACCTGGACGTTGCCGATAATTTCGAAGAGGCCTTTAAATACGATTCAATTTTTGTAAATAAAACAAACCTCGAACGTTATGTATGGAATATAGCCTCTCAGTTTCCTGATGAAGGTTATAAATTTGATAAACTGGGTTCGTTTGCCACTGATGAGGCTTTTTCGATAATGGTTTCCGACTATGCCTCGTTAGATTATATACAGGGGAATATAACCCCAACGAATCTCAGATCGTTTAATATTTGGAACAGCATGTACATCATTGTACGTAAAGTCAATACGGTCCTTAATAATATAGATAAGGCAACCGACTTGGTCGGCAGGGAAAAGAGCGAGCTTATGGGTTATCTCTATTTCATGCGCGCGTACGCTTATTACAGATTAGTCATGCATTACGGTCCCATCGTGATCATAGGCGACGACGTGATGGAAACAAACGAAACAGAAGATTATTACGACCGTCCAAGATCTACATTCGACGAATCGGTGGACTATGTTTGTAGTGAGTTGGAACGATCGGCCGATCTTATGCCTGACGCCGTCACACCCAGTTACTTCGGGCGTCCATCCGCCGGATCTGCTCTCGGTTTGAGTGCACGTCTGCGACTGATTCAGGCCAGCCCTCTCTGGAATGGAGGAACGGCAGCCCGCAGAACGTATGGAACGTGGAAAAGGTCAACCGACGGAGTAAACTATGTTTCACAAACCTACGACGAAAGTAGATGGGCTGAAGCAGCTGCTGTTTGCAAGCGAATTATTGACATGGGCATCTTTGCTCTACACACCGTACAAAAAATGCCCGATACCGCTCCGCTGCCCGAAAATGTATCTCAACATAGTTTCCCTTTGGGTGCAGGAAATATTGACCCCTTCCGTTCATATTCCGATATGTTCACGGGAGAGTCACCTTTTGCACGTAATCCAGAATACTTGTGGGCACAACGATCATCCGGTTTAGAAAATTATTCGAGGCACGCTTTTCCTTACGAAATATACAACGGATATGGCACAGTAGCTGTACCGCAAAAAGTGATTGATGCCTATCGGATGGCGGATGGACGTACCATCGAAAATTCAAGCGACGAGTACCCCTACTTAACCGATGGCATCTGGCACGGCACAGATCGGTTTTTTTCAGGCTATACATTAAAAGGAGATGTACATAAAATGTATGTAAACCGTGAAATGAGGTTCTATGCCAGTATCGGATTTAGCGGAGCACACTGGCCCATGCTTTCCACTTCAAACTTGAGCAAAAGGAATGTCCAGTTTTGGTATAATTTGAATGGGAACGCCGGAAAAAATTCAACTCGAAATCTACCTTACAACGTCAATACCACAGGTTACACGTTGAGAAAATTCGTGCATCCTGAAGATTCATGGGGTGCCCCCGGTCAAGGTACGGGATACGAGAACTCCAGGCGGTTAGAAAAAGCATATCCTATTATCCGGTATGCTGAAATTCTTCTCGCGTATGTGGAAGCTTTGAATAATTTAACCACAACTCATACTGTTCAAGGTTATCAATTATCGAGGGATGTAGATGAAATGCGTTACTATTTCAACATGGTTCGCTATAGAGCCGGATTACCGGGCTTGAGTGAAGAAGAGCTTGCCTCACAAGAAACCATGCAGAGCCTGATAGAACGCGAAAGAATGGTAGAGCTACTCCATGAAAACGCGCGCTTTTGGGATGTGCGCCGCTGGGGCATGTACGAAACCACGGAAAGAGAACCCATCCAAGGTATGGATATGGATTCAGACGGATTGGCGTTTTACAACATAGTTCCTGTCAATCAAACGGTAGCCAGGAACAGGGTAGTGGATAAAAAGTTAATTCTTGTTCCCATTGAATT
>CAYFMZ010000066.1:0-5139 GCA_964344275.1 uncultured Proteiniphilum sp. | reverse complement strand
AGTTTGAACTATAATTACGAAAGCGAGTATGCCAAACTGCTACCTGCCGACAGGTATGAAATCGAGTCATACTCGGTAACGCTACCCGCCAATTCAGATTATCATTACGCGAGAATGCCTGTAAAAGTGCGGCCGTTGGGTTTATCGCCGGATTCGATCTATTTCATTCCGCTGAGAATTAAAAGTGTATCGCGTTACGATGTAAACGAAGACAAAAGTGATGTACTCTTCCGTGTTGCAATTGAAAACGATTATGCCGAACAATTAGTCCCTACCTATTACGTGAAAAGCGGTACGATGACAAATCCGGTCACCGTGTTGAGTGGTACAAAATTAGTGCAACCTCTCGATAGCAACAAGGTGAGGATGTTTATCGGCAATGAAGTCTATGGAACATTAACCACGGAGGCCGATATTGAAAGACTATCCGTGGTGGTTCAGATAAACGAAGATAATTCGCTCACGGTTACTCCTTATGGCTCGATGGAGGTAGAAATGCTTGATAATGTAAATGGCTATAACAAGTATGTTCCCGATCTCGTACAGGGAACGAGCAAACAGCGAGTATTCTACTTAAACTACCGTTTTCGCCTCATGCAAAGTAACGGAACATTTACTGCATGGAGAGAGGTCGAGGAAAGGTTGATACGGATAGAAGACAACTGACAAATTAAGAACTGATAAAAGCTAAAAAACATGAATAGATTTTTATATAGGGCTTCATTCATCTTGGCCAGTTTATTGATGCTCGCGTCTTGTGTGGATGGACCGGAAAGAGATATAGAATATACAATTTATTCTACTCAATCTTCAATAGTATTATTAGAAGGCGAGGAATTTCAAATTATCGCGAGTCCAACCACTCAGACATTTACATGGGAAACTACTGACGCGGGGGTGGCCACGGTCAGTTCCACGGGATTGGTTCGTGCCATCAGCGATGGTGCTTGCTTTATCAATATAACAAGTAGTGAAGGCTTGGAGAGATCGATACCCGTGGACGTAGAAAAACTACTGCTGCTTGAAGGGATTGACGTGGTCAACAAAGCCAATCTTTCACCTGTTGATCATATCCCCATGTTAATGGGTAAAACCATAGAATTAGCCGCCAGCCCCATACCGGTGCTATATAATGAAAAAGTTGCTTTCGACCTCATTTGGGAATCTTCGGATACCGACATAGTAACGGTTGATGAAAGTGGAATAGTAACGCCCGTGTATTTCGGTAACGCGGAAATCACAGTTAGTGTGGCAGGTAAACCATCTGTAAAGAAAGTTATTCCTGTTGAAGTTTTAGAGAATCCTATAACTTCCATTCAAGTAGAAAAAGATTTGATTTTGACACTGAACAACGAGCACACTGTGATCCCGGTACTGTTCCCAGCAGACTACGGGGTTAGAGACCCTTCCCTCGTTTGGAACTCTTCCGATGAATCCATTGTGAAAGTGACGGATGGCGTGATCGAACCAGTTGGTATAGGTTCCGCTGTTGTTACTGTATCACTCAACGCTGATCCTTCTGTTAGCGCGGAGATAGCTATAATAGTCGCGTTAAACCCTAGAGTTCTCGACCGCGCAAGCTGGGAAATCATTGATTGGAATTCATGCATTTGCGAAGAACCTCAATATGTATCACTTAACCGGGTTCCCGAGAATATGCTCGATGGGAACGTGGGCACTTTCTGGGGATCAAAATGGGATGCTCCCAAACCACTTCCTTATTACTTTATCTTCGACATGAAGAGAGAGTATAAAATTTACAGCATTAGTTTTACTAAACCAAACGACTCTTGGAGGGGGAACCTTAAAGATGGCTATTTTGAGATCAGCACTGATAACGTTACATGGACGAAATTGTCCGATTGGAGTGTTAGCAGCAATGTGCCACGAGAGCACTCTTTTACCCAGGATGGTTCTTCGGCTCGATATATCAGACTTGTAATCACTAGCGCATTCGAGTATGATAATCAGTCTACCGATCCTGCAAACGGTGCGCGATGCGATATAGCCGAATTTAATGTATTAGGGGAAGAGTAGTTTGACATTGCCTGGAAGATGTTTGGAAGAGACCTCTTTTTCAAACATCTTCCTTTTATACAACCGAACTTTAATTAATTGAACAAATATGCAAGACAGACGCGAATTTCTCAAAAAAATGGCGATAGGTACCGTAACTCTTAATTCTGTACCCTCGTTACTTTTGTCAGGAGAAGGAAAACTAGCAAAAAAAGCGAAAACGTCGATATCTTCCAACTCTATTATCAATATTGCCTTGATAGGCAAGGGAGGTATGGGAACCTCAAATACCCTCACCGCTTTATCTGTTGAAGGAGTGAAACTCGTGGGCGTTTGTGATTTGTATGACAAACGATTGAATGATGCCAAGACACAATGGGGAAATGACCTTTTTGTTTCCAAGGAATATAAGGAAATCCTTTCCCGTAGTGATGTTGATGCGGTAATCATCGCTACTCCCGACCATTGGCATCAGCAGATAGCCATTGAGGCAATGAACGCGGGAAAACACGTCTATTGTGAAAAACCGGTTATTCATAAATTGGCAGAGGGAAAAGCCCTGATAGAAGCCCAGAAGAAAACAGGGGTAAAATTTCAGGTGGGCAGCCAAGGTATGGCCTCATTAGGCAACAGGGCGGCCAGGTTATTGGTACAACAGGGAATCATAGGACCAGTCAATTTTGTTGACGGGCAGTTTACCGCGGCTCCAGGTAGGTTAAACGCTTTTACCGCCCCCGATGATGCCTCTGAAGAAACTATATGGTGGGACCGTTTTCTGGGGAATGCACCTAAAATACCCTTTACTCCACAGCATTTCTTTGCCTGGAGAAACTGGAAAAACTATGGAACGGGTATAGCGGGCGACCTGTTTGTGCATGTTCTGTCCAGCATTCATTATATCATGGATGCAATAGGTCCGGAGAGGGTGTATACCACCGGGGGAATTCGTCACTATACGGATGGGTTACGTGATACCCCCGATGTGATGTTGGGATATTTCGATTATCCGAACAAAAATAACTTGGGAGCCTTTACAGTACAATTAGGAGCCAATTACGTGGACGGTGTATCCAAGAAATGGGGAAGCATGGATTTCAGGATTGTCGGTTCAAAAGGCACGTTGGATGTCGGATGGGATAAAGTTGTCCTGAAAACCACCGCCGATATCAATTTCAACGATTTTGAAGTGCTCAAATCATTAGGCCAGGGCATGGATATCCCCCAGAAAGTTTCCTCCCGCGAGGTTGTATTTCACGCGGAAAAAGGGTACAGAGGGGGACATTATGATCACCACTTCAACTTTATCAACGGAATAAGAAATAATACACCATTAACGGCAGATGTCCTTTTTGCCGTTAGAACCGCCGCCCCCGCCCTACTCAGTTATGAAAGCTATTTGCGGAAGGAGGCAATTGAATGGGACGCACAGAAACTCAAGATAAAAAAATAATGAAGATGAAACATGTAAAGATTATTTTTGTCATTTTGCTTGTTTATTTCACGGCTGCCTCTTGTCATGTATCAAAGGATAGCGGTTCTCGGCAAGCTACCACCGGTAAAGCATCCACGTTTCGCCTATCAAAAGAAGAAAAGAAAGAGGGATATAAAATTCTTTTCGACGGTACATCCATGTCACAATGGACCAGCAACACAGATGAGTATTATTTGGAAAACGGTTGTATTGTCATGTACCCGAAAACGGGGCATGGTAATTTATACACGAAGCAGGAGTTTGACAATTTTATTTTGCGTTTCGAGTTTTTATTGACACCTGAAGCCAATAGCGGATTAGGATTGCGGCATAAGATGGTAACTACGCCAAGTGGATACGATGGAATGGAATTACAGATACTGGACAATGAGGCGGCTGTGTATAAAGATTTAAAACCGTATCAGTACCATGGATCGGTATATGGATGGATACCCGCGAAGCGAGGATTCTTAAATCCGGCAGGAGAATGGAATTATCAGGAAGTAGTCGCCAACGGCGATGATATCAAAGTCATTCTGAACGGAACGGTAATCGTAGACGGCAATTTAAGGGAAGCAACAAAAGGGGCTCTCACTGGCCAAATTCCAGCTTCGTTATTTTACAAAAAGGGGCATATCGCCTTTTTAGGGCACAATTCTGTTGTTTCTTTCAGAAACATCCGGATAAAGGAGTTGTAAACATAAGTTGCACATATCAACAAGCAACGTGTGCTCTGCAGCAACTGTAGCGAACGCGTTAGCCCTTTACTGGCAATTGTAGGAGTCGAGGATCTTATCAAATTTCCTTGGTGTAGTTCTAAACCGTTAGCCCTTTACTGGCAGTTACAGCCGGTGAAGGGCTAATTTATTTAGAAAAATAAAGACACGATACATTGCAAGTTACACCAGCATGAAATTGGATTCTGAATTTATCCGAGCCAGAACTCGTGTTCAGGCAGGAGTATCAAATAGACAGCATTCACGCATCGTGTAGTACATTTCCTTGAATCGAGACATAGGAATTGCGAAACTCAAAATATCCGGCTGCATGTATCGCCGAATGAATGGATCGAAGCATCCGAGGAAAGTATGTCTTCCATTTTTATTGTTTTCAACAACCGTTTCCGTGAAGATAGCCGAACAGCCGGAACCAAATTTAGTCGTCACCACGTCATCCGCTTTATTATCATAAAATGCCCATCTTATATTTTTCTTTCAAGGAAACAAACTTCGGCATCCTCTCGTTCATGCCGGTAAACCCCGTGTATTGCTTTCCCCCATGCAACCTACTCGTTCGTTGTTCAGGCTGATGGATTCCCCGTCCATTAGTTTTCCAAATTCTTTAAAGAAACTCCCATTTATCTTCTCAAGTTAACCACTTACTGGAGTATTGGAATATCAGAACACCATGGAAAAGCTGCATGCCTCACCATATGCTTTCCTACAATTTTCAATAAATACCTTGACTTCCATTTGCCCTAATTTTAGAAAATTCATATATTTGTCACAACAAACACATACATTTTTACGTGTCACAACAAACATTAAAACCTTTGTATGGAAACATTGCCGTCCGATAAAAACTGGTTTTAATTTTTCTTGACTTCTAACCGTCATATTATCAGACATGTTTTTTTAGTTTTCTATTATTCT
>CAYFMZ010000065.1:0-11834 GCA_964344275.1 uncultured Proteiniphilum sp. | reverse complement strand
TGATATTACCCCATTATGAAACGAGTAGCTTTGATTACCGGTGTCACCGGACAAGACGGCTCTTACCTAGCCGAATTACTGATTTCGAAAGGATATGAAGTGCACGGCACCTTACGCCGTTCTTCTTCATTCAACACCGGACGTATTGAACACCTGTATTTTGACGAGTGGGTGCGTGATATGAAACTGGAGCGTTCCCTTGATCTTCACTACGCGGATATGACCGATTCCAGTTCACTTATCAGGGTAATTCAAACCATACAACCCGACGAAATCTACAACTTAGCAGCTCAGAGCCATGTAAAGGTAAGTTTCGAGGTGCCTGAATATACCGCGGAAGCAGATGCAGTGGGTACACTTCGCTTGTTGGAGGCAGTCCGCATCCTTGGCCTCGAAAAAAAAATACGAGTATACCAAGCAGCCACATCCGAGCTATACGGTAAAGTGCAAGAGATCCCTCAAAACGAGAATACTCCCTTTTACCCTCGAAGCCCATACGGGGTCGCGAAGTTATATAGTTACTGGATTACTAAGAACTATCGCGAGTCGTATGGTATGTTTGCCGTGAACGGCATTCTTTTCAATCACGAGAGCGAGCGGCGTGGGGAAACCTTTGTCACCCGCAAAATCACGTTGGCGGCTGCACGGATTGCCCAAGGACTACAGGATAAACTCTACCTTGGTAACTTAGACGCGAAACGTGATTGGGGCTATGCTCCCGATTACGTGGAGTGCATGTGGCGGATGCTTCAGTACCATGTGCCCGAGGATTTTGTGATTGCTACCGGTAAGATGCATAGCGTGCGCGAATTTTGTGACCTAGCGTTCCAAGAGGCCGGTATTACTCTTCGATGGGAAGGAGAGGGTGTAAATGAGTGTGGAGTTAACGTGGAGACCGGAAAGGTGATGGTGGAAGTAGATCCCAACTATTTCCGTCCAGCAGAGGTAGAGCAATTACTGGGGGACCCAACGAAGGCTCGCTCTCTTCTGGGATGGGATCCTTCAGAGACGCCTTTCGACGAATTGGTAAAACGAATGGTGCGTCACGATATGGAGTGGGTGCGACGGGATTTGCATCGGGATTAAGGTGAGGAATACCAGTCATACATTTTTTTTACTCCCTCTTCGATCTCTATCGTGTGTTTCCAACCCAACCCGTTCAACTTGGAAACATCGGTTAGTTTACGCGGTGTACCATCTGGTTTGCTTTTATCGAATCTGATAGTGCCTTCGTAGCCGATGGTCCTTTTGATGACTGCTGCCAAGTCGCGTATACTAATCTCTTTCCCAGTCCCGATATTGATATGGCAATTCCTTATTTCGGTTTTATCTCCTGTCAACTCAGGAAAATCAACGTTTTCCATGATAAAAACACACGCGTCTGCCATATCTTCACTCCAGAGAAACTCCCTCAATGGATTGCCTGTTCCCCATAATTCCACGCTTCCATTTGAAATTCCATATTTTTGTAGAATCTCCTCTATTCTCGATCTCGAAGCACTGTTATTGACCCCTTCCACGGGACGTTTCTCCAGATCGTGTAGGATGGCCTTCCAATCATTTTTCATCCAAGCCTTTGCTAGGTGAATTTTGCGGAGGATCGCGGGAAGGACGTGGCTCTTTTCCAGATCAAAATTATCGTTTGGCCCGTATAGGTTGGTGGGCATCACCGCGATAAAGTTAGTGCCATACTGTAAATTGAAGCTTTCGCACATCTTTAACCCGGCAATCTTCGCGATGGCGTAAGGCTCATTGGTGTACTCCAGTGGGCCGGTGAGCAGGGATTCCTCGGCCATCGGCTGAGGTGCCTCACGGGGATATATACATGTGCTGCCAAGGAAAAGCAATTTCTTCACGTCGTGACGAAAACTCTCTCCGATAACGTTGTTCTGGATCTGGAGATTGCGATAAATAAAATCTGCCCTGTAGGTGTTGTTCGCGACAATTCCTCCCACGTGTGCAGCAGCGAGTATCACTTGGTCCGGCTTCTCGCTATCGAAAAAAGAGCGTACAGCAGATGCATCTAGCAGATCAAGTTCCTGATGTGACCTGCCAATTAATCGAGTATACCCTTTGGAACGAAGGTTGTTCCATATAGCGGAACCCACCAGCCCACGATGTCCAGCGACATATATTTTACTCTCTTTATCGTTCATTTTGTTACTTGTTACATGGCCATGATGGCGGCTTGATTTCTTTCCTCATTGTTGTATGAAGCAGGTACAAATATAAAAAGGATATTCTACTTTAGGAAATTGAATAGGAAATAAAGTCTTGTTTATTCCACGCTTATAACCGTACTACCTTGCCTAATAAGGAAAATTTGTTTGCCGACGATGGGGTGAAATTGATCAGTGGGTGTTATCTTTGTATTTATTTTCAAAATGAAATGATTTTAAGATGAAGCAGGACAGGCAAATTTCCGATATTATAGAGAAAGAGCGCGAGCGGCAATTGAAGGGGATCGAGTTGATCGCGTCGGAGAACTTCGTGAGCGAGCAAGTGATGCAAGCCGCGGGGTCGGTGCTAACCAATAAATATGCAGAGGGATATCCGGGGAGACGCTATTATGGCGGCTGCGAGGTGGTAGACCTTAGTGAGCAGTTGGCGATCGATCGGTTAAAGAATCTTTTCGGTGCTCAATGGGCCAACGTGCAACCCCACTCGGGTGCCCAAGCCAATGCCGCGGTATTCCTGGCCTGCTTGAAAGCAGGCGACACCTTTCTGGGTCTTAACCTGTCGCATGGAGGACACTTAACACACGGTGCTCCGGTCAATTTTTCTGGGCTGATGTTTAATCCCATTGCCTACAGTGTGAAAGAAGAAGATCAGCGAGTAGATTATGAACAGCTGGAAGCATTGGCACGTTCTGAACGCCCCAAGTTGATCATTGCCGGTGCCTCGGCGTACAGCAGGGAGTGGGATTATGCCCGTATTCGCCAGGTAGCAGACGAGATAGGAGCCATCTTTATGGTTGATATGGCTCATCCTGCCGGATTGATTGCCGCCGGATTGCTCGATAATCCGATAAAATACGCGCATATTGTTACATCCACTACCCATAAAACACTTCGAGGGCCTCGTGGGGGCGTTATCCTGATGGGGGAAGATTTCGAAAATCCTTGGGGAGTTCAAACCCCGAAAGGGGAGACAAAGATGATGTCGGCAATGCTTGACTCCGCGGTTTTCCCCGGGATGCAAGGCGGCCCATTAGAGCATATCATCGCTGCTAAGGCAGTCTCTTTCCACGAAGCGATGCAACCAGAATACAAAGATTATCAGGCACAGGTTAAGAAGAACGCGTCTGCCATGGCTAATGCTTTCATGGATAAAGGGTATAACGTGGTTTCCGGTGGGACGGATAACCATATCGTACTGGTGGACCTGCGTGGGAAATTCCCGAACCTTACGGGTAAGGTGGGAGAGAACGTGTTGGTGGAAGCCGATATCACCGTCAATAAGAATATGGTTCCTTTTGATAGCCGCAGCCCTTTTCAAACATCGGGATTGCGTTTTGGTACACCGGCCATCACTACCCGCGGAGCCAAAGAGGAACTAATGGGCGAAATCGTGGAAATGATTGACACTGTGCTTTCGAACCCTGAAGATGGTAAAGTGATCGCGTCTGTACGCGAAAAGGTGAATGCCACGATGAAGCAATTTCCGCTCTTCGCGTGGTAATGTTTAATCTACCAACGTGAGAATGGTAGAAACGCATGGTCAGATCGCACGACCAGCAAATGAGGAGTGGTTTGAACTGTTCCTCATTTTTGTTTATTTTTGTCCTGAACGAATGGAACGTGATAAACGCGAGATACTCCATGTAAGTTTTATAATTTGAATGAATCTCCTTCAGACTGATATAAAATTTGTGCCGGGCGTAGGTCCTAAACGAGCAGAGATACTCCATAAGGAAATCGGGGTCTTTACCGTGGGCGACCTGCTTCGGTGGTATCCTTATCGCTATATCGACCGAAGCCGCATCTACTATATCCATGAAATTGACCAGTCGACTGCCTATATTCAGCTGAAAGGGAGGATTACTGCTTTTGAAACCTTTGGAGAGGGACGGAGAAGGAGGTTAGTGGCCCATTTTACCGACGGTACCGGATTTGTGGATCTTGTTTGGTTTCAGGGTATTCGCTTTATTGAAGGGAAATACAAGCTTAATCAGGAGTATATAGTTTTTGGTAAACCAAACCTCTTTAACAACAAGTGGAATATTGCACACCCCGAGATAGATCCTTTTATGAATGATTCGGATATCCCCGAGGGACTGATGGCGATGTACAATACCACGGAGAAGATGAAAAACCATTACCTTAATTCCAAGGCGATGCAGAAAATCATCGAGAGCGCGTTTGGA
The DNA here is from genome assembly GCA_964344275.1 of uncultured Proteiniphilum sp. Classification (GTDB taxonomy): domain Bacteria; phylum Bacteroidota; class Bacteroidia; order Bacteroidales; family Dysgonomonadaceae; genus Proteiniphilum. Next base: position 7,468 of record CAYFMZ010000065.1, on the reverse strand, counting down.
TTGATTAAAGGTTCCCTTCCCGAAACACTCTCGGACGATGTAATAAAGGCAGCGAATTTGATGCCCTTCCACGATGCTATCGAGAACATTCATTTCCCCAAATCGGCCGGATTGCTCCGAGACGCTGAATTCCGGTTGAAGTTCGAAGAGCTTTTTTATATTCAACTCAATATCGTGCGGTACACGGCCGACCGGAAAGAGAAGTTAAAGGGATTTGTTTTTGGGAAGGTGGGTGACTATCTCCACTCGTTTTACAGGCAGCAGCTTCCTTTTCCGCTGACCAGTGCACAGAAACGAGTCATCAAGGAGATACGCGGCGATACAGCTACTGGCCGGCAGATGAACAGGCTGTTGCAGGGTGACGTGGGGAGTGGAAAAACCGTGGTTGCCATCATGTGTATGTTGATTGCACTTGATAACGGTTTTCAAGCTTGCCTAATGGCACCTACCGAAATATTGGCTTTGCAGCACTTCGATACGTTTCATGAAATGCTTTCTGGGATGGACGCGCGAGTGGAGTTGCTTACTGGCTCCACGAAGAAGAAAGATCGAGTAAAGATTCATAGCGGTTTGCAGTCGGGTGAGATCGATATCTTGATTGGCACCCACGCGCTGATAGAAGATGTGGTGCAGTTTCATAACCTTGGTTTCGTGGTCATCGATGAGCAGCATCGTTTCGGGGTGGCGCAACGCGCGAAATTGTGGGACAAAAACGTACGGCCACCACACGTGCTGGTAATGACCGCTACACCCATTCCCCGCACGCTGGCCATGACGGTATACGGCGACTTGGATGTGTCGGTGATCGATGAGTTGCCTCCTGGCAGAAAGCCGGTACAAACGCTGCATCGGTACGATAAGAAACGAGGGGCACTCTACCAGTTTATTCGTGAGCAGATGCATGCGGGCCGGCAGTCTTACATTGTCTATCCCTTAATTGAGGAGAGCGAGAAGCTCGACCTGAAGAACCTGGAAGAGGGATACGAGCATATAAAAGAGGCTTTCCCAGAATTTACAGTTTGCAAAATGCATGGACGGATGAAGCCCGCTGAAAAAGAAGAAGTGATGCGCCGGTTTGTTGCCAATGAAGCACAAATTATGGTCTCCACCACCGTGATCGAGGTAGGGGTGAACGTGCCCAACGCGAGCGTGATGGTGATCGAGAGCGCGCAGCGGTTTGGCCTTTCACAGCTCCATCAATTACGGGGCAGGGTAGGGCGTGGTGCCGACCAATCCTATTGCGTGCTGATTACGCCCTACGAAATCTCATCGGATACCCGTAAACGAATGGAGATCATGACCGAGAGCAACGACGGCTTCGTGATCGCGGAGGCCGACCTGAAGTTGCGTGGTCCGGGCGATTTGGAGGGGACGCAGCAAAGCGGTATCCCCCTTGACCTTCGTATAGCCGATTTGGTGCGAGATAATGCCATTCTCTTCCGCGCACGAGAAATTGCCCAAGAGGTTATTGATAAAGATCCTCATTTAGAACAATCGCGACATCGGGTACTCAAACAGCAACTCGACCGGCTGGGTGGTAACCGTTATGAATGGGGACGCATTAGTTGAAAACCCGTTATTTTGGGGCTTCAACCGGATAGTTATCGAGTGGTGGTGATGACCAGCTCCTTCCCCTTTTTTAACCGGTCGTGGTCAATAAACCAGCCGTCGATCGGTTCACCGTCGTACAAAATCCGCTCGATCTTTTTCCCCGTTCCCTCTTTTTTAATGGTGAATTGGGTGTTGTCGCCCAGCGTGAACCGCACTTCGTCGAACAGGGGCACCGATACAATGTATTCCGGGTCGGCAGGAGAATAAGTATATAGGCCGATCGCGTTAAAAACGTACCAGGCCGACATCTCCCCGGCATCGTCCATTCCCGCGTACGCCAAGCCCTCGGCACCCATATCGTAGAAACGATCCATGATGCTGTCCAGCACGCATTGTGCTTTTTCTTGTTGGTCGATGAAGTAATAGGTGTAGGGAATGCTATGTGCGGGTTGGTTGCCATGGCAATAGTTCCCGATAAAGCCGGTGAGATTATGCACTTCGTAGCCACCCCATGGTTCGGTGAAAAGCGAGTCGAGTTTCTGTTCCACCGCTTCGTGATTAGGGTAGAGCGCGAGCATACCTTCCACATCATGGGGCGCGAAGAAGAGCGACTGCCACGCGTTAGCTTCTCGGTACATATAAGCGAAATAGGGGTAATACGGGTCAAAATCGGCAATCCAGCTACCGTTGTCCACCTTCCCACGCCAGAAGCCGGTAGAGGGATCGAACAGGTGCTTGTAATTGTTGGAGCGTTCCATCAATGCCCGGTAGTTTTCCTCGTCACCTAGTTCTTTAGCAATCAGAGCTGTCGCGTAGTCGTCGTACGCATACTCCACGGTTTTGGTCACCGCGGCCTTGTATTCATCCCAGAAGGGCACGTCTGTGGTGTCTTTCTCCGCGATCCACCCCCTCTCGAGGTACTCGCTCAAATAGGGGCGTCCGCCTCGACCGGGCACGGTGGCATTCTTCAAGAGTAACGCGTAAGCCCGTTCCAGATCAAAGTCGGTGATACCGCGTAGGTAGCTCCCCGCGACGAACACTGAGGCGTGATCGCCATGAAAGAAGGTGGGCATGTAGCCTCCCCTTTTCTCTCCTTTGTCGATGATCGACTTGAGGATGTCGGTGGTCACGTCGGGTGAAATCATAGCTAACAGAACCAGCTTGTTGCGGTAGTCGTCCCAGAACGAAGGGTTGGTATAGTAATGGAACCCTTTGTTGATCACTTCTCCGCGCTCGTCGATGAAATCGCCGTTCACGTCGCTGCGCAGGGCAGGCCATAGAAACGAACGGTAAAGCGTGGAGTAGAAGATCCCCTTCTGTCGATCGGTGCCTCCCGTTACATATATATGAGATAAAAGCTTGTTCCACTCGTCGTTGGCTTCATTCACTACTTGCTGGAAGCTTTTATCGAGCATTTCCTCTTCGAGGTTCATCTTCGCGTTCTCGATGCTCACGAACGAGAAGCCGATCTTCAGTTCAAGTGGGGCGTTCCCGTCTGCTTCCGCGAAATAAACCATCGATACTTCGTGTCGATCATCCTTTACTTGCTGAATATCATTGATCGGGTAATTTGAGACCGCGTAGAAATGGATCTTTCCTTCCGCGTCTTGAAAACCGGAGAAGGTGTGATCGTTTACTTTCTGGATTTCCCATTCCCTCACCCGGTTATTAGACCGTGTCATATCTGCCAACAGTTTCTTGTCCCCTCCTTCAGGAAAATGGTATTTGTGAAACGCGCATCGCAAGGTGGAGGACAGTTCCGCGTTGATGCCGTAAGTTTCAAGAAACACCTGGTAGAATCCCGGTCGGGCCGATTCATTGTCGTGACTGAATGTGGATGAGTATCCACTTGGTGAAATATCTCCTGTAACGGGAAGTAGCGGAACATGGAGAAGATTCCAATGCCCTTTGTTAGTGTGTGAAAAGCCGTAGATCACCGAGTCTTCGTATTGATATCCCGCTCCGCTACGGAACTGTGTAACGGGACTCAATTGCACCATCGCATTGGGTAGGGAGCTGCCTGGGAATACTTCGGCACCCCATGTCCGCTCATTCCATGTCCGCGTGTACCCCAAGTCCTCGGGTTCCCATAACGTGGCGGTTCCTAGAAAGGGATTCACATGATTGGTTAATTGTCTCTTCGTAGGCTGAGCAGTGCAGCTGATTACCAGAGTTACCAAGAAAATCAGAATGATGCTATTTTTCATATGATTGTTTATTTTTTCTAACGCGGAGCATTCGTTACATATACCCGGATGATTAATGAAGTACAAAGTTAACTATTCTCACGGAATGAGAAAGTCAATTTGGCCGTCAATGGAAGCCAACCTCGAGTGTGTTAAATGTACGATCTTTGTGTTAATTTCACGCGGAAACACATCGTATTAAAATAATAATTGATAAGTTTGCTATTGATTTGTAAATAGATAAATTAATAATGAAAAGAAATACAGCATTGCTAATCTCTTGGATTATCTCCTTGGCCGTCTCGATCCTTTGTGCGCAGCAAAACGTGAATTATGATGAAGAGAAAGTTCCAAAATATGATCTACCTGAACTTTTGCAGTTAGAAAATGGGGAAACGGTTAAGAGCGTTGAACAGTGGGAGAGGCGACGAAGGCCTGAGCTGATGGAACTGTTCGCTTCACTAATTTACGGGCATACACCGGCTGATAAAATAGATGTCACGTATGAAATCGTGACAGATAACCCAAACGCGATGGAAGGGAAAGCGACTGCTCGACAAGTGCGTTTTATCTTTTCGAAAGGGAGCGAAAAGAGAGAAGCTATCCTTCTATTGTATCTACCAAACGATACTAATGGGAAGGTCCCGGTATTCGTGGGGTATAATTTCAAGGGGAACCATAGTACTACAAGTGATATTACGGTTCTCTATTCTCCCGTGCTTCACTTGGTGAAAGAGTCCGAACATTCCGACTGGGAACGAGGTAATCAAACCAACCGATGGCCATACGAAATGATTATAGATCGAGGATATGCCATCGCCACGATGTGTTACCACGATATATTTCCAGACGACCACAAGCTGAAAGAAAGAAGTATTATTCCGCTTTTCCCAGGATACGATTCTCAAAACAATGCTCTCGACGAGTGGCAAGCCATAGGTGCTTGGGCTTGGGGATCAAGCCGGATCGTTGATTTTTTAGAGACACAGGAAGAGATAGATTCAAATAAGATTGCCATCATGGGGCACTCTCGACAGGGGAAGGCGGCACTTTGGGCAGGAGCACAAGATGAACGTTTTAAAGTGGTTATTTCCAACAACTCGGGTTGTGGAGGTGCCGCGCTCTTTCGGAGAGAGTATGGGGAGACTATAGATATCATTAACAACGCTTTCCCGCACTGGTTCTGTGAGAATTTTCGGGAATATAACAAACGAGAACAGTCGCTTCCAGTAGATCAGCATCAGCTTATCGCGTTGATTGCCCCTCGGAAAGTGTACGTGGCCAGCGCGGAAGAAGACCAGTGGGCAGACCCAAGAGGAGAGTTCTTATCAGCTTATCATGCTGGCCCAGTATATAGTTTATACGATTTATCCATCATCGAGTCGGATGAAATGCCGGACTTGCATGTCCCCATCTTGAAGGATGTAGGTTATCATATACGAGCGGGAAAACACGACGTGACCGATTACGATTGGGAACGATACATGGATTTTACCGACATGCATTTTAATCTTTTTGATAAGTAATAAACAGTATAAATCAACTAGTCATTGAAAAAACTTGTATAGATCACCCATGGTAGTGTTTCATAAACTGCGCGATTAAGGAAAATTGGGTGATTTATGAATTTTTATTCTAATGTTTCTGTATTTCACTTTCATAGGAGGTCCCACATGTACTTGAAATCCAATATGTCCCCTGGTTTTTCGGTTCTGTATGTCATTGTCGATTACTTCACTCATTAGGAGACCATTTAGATAATGTTGCATTTTGTTCCCTCGTACAATAAGATGACAAGTGTTCCAATCGTTTTCCTTAATATGGGATTCCAATTCTTCATCACTACCCGTTGAATTCGTTACGATCGCTTTTGTCCAAGCGTTATTTTTCACATGAACTGATAAAGGCATATTTGTTAGCGAATCGGGTAATGGTTCTAGAATAACGCTCTGTCCTCTGTGAGCCAAAGTTGTTCGCCCTCTTTCTTCGTAATTTTGCCCTGTATAATAATTATTTCCGTCAATATCAAATTGATATCCTCTTAAAGCGTAGGGGATGTCATCTACCTTTTCGCTCCGGTAGTTGATACCACTGTTTCCCTCTTTCGAAATCAAGTAATCAAGTTTAAGTTCGAAGTCTTCAGGCGTTCCTTCTTGCCATATAATAAATGAGTTACGTTCTAATAAAGTCTCTGGAGTTAACGTTCCAACCAAATGTCCGTTTTCTACGCTCCAATAAGTAGGATCTCCTTCCCAACCGGAAAGCGTTTCTCCATCAAAAATTTGTATGAAGCCATCCTCTTCAGTTGTATGCAGGCAACTACTGCATATACATAGGCAATATAATATCCATAACCAGCCGATAATCTTTTGTTTGTACTGTTTCATACTCATGAGTTTTATTTAGAAATGTGGGAAAGTCACACAATTAATAATTCAATATCCCTTTTTATACCGTTGTTGTATTTTTTATTCAAGGCTCTCATGCACTTTGCATTCAACAAGGTCGCACGATCCTAGACGGCGGCATTTTTCCCTCTATATTTTCACGAAAACTCTACGTTTATACATCACGTGAAGAATGTAGAATATAATCAGGAAGTTGGCAAGCGTAAGAATGGCCGGATAATACGCTCCCGTGTACTTTTCTAACCCCCACAACAGGGAGTTCGGTATGCTCCGGAAATTAATGACCATCCCTATGGTATAGGCAACAATTGAATTCATCCCGTATATTTTTAACCATTGCATACCTTGCCATTTCTTCTTGTAGTCGATGAAATAATAAAATAGCCCCATTAAGATAAAGCACCATCCACCCGACCATAACGTCATGCTTGCCGACCATATTTTTTTGATAACGGGAGTTTGAAAACTTAATAGCCAGCCACCCAGTAAAAGTGCCGCTCCCATTAGGAATAGCCATCTGCTATTTTTGAGCTTATCTTTCCCGTGCTTCATGATTTGTCCCGCGAACACGCCCAGCATGGTAGTAACACCAAACACCATGCTGGTGAGCACCCACGTGTACCGGTAATTGTCCGAAAAGTGCCACATCCCATCTTCGGTGTAATACACTCCGTCGCGTACTCGCCCCAGAACAGATCGGTCTATCACTTCCGCAAAATTAGCCTCGGGACTGAAGTCGCCCAAGAAAGTAAGTAACCCCCAGTACCCCACGAGCAGAAGGCTAGTGGCTATAATTTGTCCTTTCCGCGAAAGGTGTAATAAAAGAATTGCTGCTATAATATACCCCACGGCTATGGCCTGTAGCGTGTTAGTATAGATTCGTATTGCTTTAATGTCGTAACTAAATAAATTACCTTGAACCGCAATGCCAAGGATAAACAATATCAAGAAGCGTTTCGTTATTTTCTTGTATATGGCTGATTTATCAGGCGATTGTCTATATTTTTCAAACGAGAAAGGCATGGCTGCTCCTACCATGAAAAGGAACAGGGGCATTACCAGATCCCAAGCGGTGAACCCCTCCCAATGAGCGTGAGAAAACTGCTTTAGTAAAAACGACACAACAGGGATATTCGCCCCATGTTTGGCAAATGCCACGAAAACCGGCTGAAAAAACACCAACATGAACAGATCAAAACCACGTAGTATGTCCAGTGATTCCAATCGACCTTGTGGCATAGTCTTTACTCGCTTTTGATTCATTATACAGACAATTATTTAAAGTATTAATAGTACGTGTGGGATAAGCACAGCTTTTCAAAG
>CAYFMZ010000064.1:6618-11895 GCA_964344275.1 uncultured Proteiniphilum sp. | reverse complement strand
ATCCTCGTTACAGGATGCAAACAATCGTCAAAAATAAAAAACTATAATAATCTAAAAAAATGAAAGAATGAAAAAGACATTTCCACAACATTCAGGAAAAAGGCTCATGTTCTTTTTTTTGTGCATCTATTCCTTCGGGGTATTCGCGCAAAACATCACTGTTACCGGGCTCGTTACTGATACAAAGGACGAACCTCTTATCGGTGTCACAATTCAAATTCAAGGAACAACCCAAGGAACCGTTACTGATTTCGATGGGAAGTATACCTTAACGGGTGTGCCGAGTGACGCGAGGCTCGAAGTTTCTTACGTGGGTATGCAGGGTCAAGCTATTAACGTGAATGGCAGGTCTGTAATTAACATCACGTTACTGGATGATACCGAGCTCTTGGAAGAGGTAGTGGTAGTAGGTTACGGGATCCAAAAGAAGGCATCCGTGACAGCTGCTATCTCAACGGTCGATACCAAAGAGTTGAAACAGAGTTCGGCAGCTAACCTTTCGACCGCGCTCGCGGGGCGTCTGCCAGGGCTTACCGCCATACAGACATCGGGGCAGCCGGGTAACGACGTTGTAAACCTCTACCTTCGTGGTGTGGGTACATTAAACGACGCTTCCCCGCTTATACTTATCGACGGCGTTCCGAGAAGCAATATAAGCCGAATTGATCCGAACGAGGTTGAGTCGATTAGTATTTTAAAAGACGCTTCTGCCACCGCCGTGTTCGGGGTGCGCGGGGCGAACGGTGTTATCATGATAACCACGCGTAGAGGGCAGCCCGGGAAATCGGAACTCAATATCTCCGTGGACCAGAGTATGCAGCGGTTCCTAGTGAAAGCAGACCGCTTGCACTCGTGGGAGTTTGCAGAGCTCCGAAACCAGGCATATATGAACGACAACCCTGGGGCAGACGATGCCGATATGCCGTTTACTCAATATATGATTGACCGGTACCGAAGCGGGGAAGACCCGGTGTTTTACCCGGACAGGGATGTTTTCCACGATTATTTCAGGGACTGGGCTCCCCAAACACGCGTAAACGTGAATTTTAACGGGGGAGGTGAACGATTTACCTATTTCTTAAATGCGGGGTATATCGGACAAGGCGGTAACTTTAAAACGGAGCCGGAAAGCTTTCTCGGGTACGACCCCAGCTATAGCATGGATAGGTATAATTTCCGAGGAAACGTAGATTATAACATTGCCAGTAACCTGAAGGCATCACTTAATATTGCCACCTATCTTGAGAAGATGAATTCCCCACAAACGCAAGAGTTGTTTAGAGATGATATGGGGGAGATGGTGTCAAATATGATAGCTTATACATGGGCTACTCCTCCCACCGATCCAGGCCCCACCACGGCACCAGGGTACGGAGTGCCGGCGAACGAGGTCGTGGCGCAATCGGGCCAAGACAGGAATACCTACGGTGAGATAAACCGAAGAGGATACCGACAAGAGATGTCCAATAACCTGAACTCTTCTCTATCGTTGGATTGGGGAATGGATTTTATTACGAAGGGACTCTCCGCGAAAGGGATGATCGCCTTCGACAGCCACGCGAGCACCATTTTACAAGGAGTAAGGTCCATGGATACCTACGGCTTTAGCGTGGCTCGAAGCCCAAACGCGACCAGTAGATATACATCCATCATCACAAACGCGGACCCGGCCATTCGCCTGTCCAAAGGGATGCGTACACGCTATTACATTAATTACCAGGCTTCATTGAATTACGCCAGGAGTTTCGATAGGCATAACCTTACCGGTATGTTCCTTTACCAACGCGATAACTGGGATCAGTACGGCGCCGACTTGCCTTATAACGTGGTGGGATTGGTAGGCCGGGTTACCTATAACTACGACGACCGCTATCTGGCCGAATTCAATTACGGGTATAACGGCTCGGAGCAGTTCGCACCAGACAATCGTTTCGGCTCCTTCCCCGCGTTTTCAGTGGGATGGGTCGCCAGCAATGAAGAGTTCCTACGGGATAGCTCTTGGCTGACCAACCTCAGAATTAGAATGTCGCACGGCTTAACCGGTAACGATAAACTAGGCAACCAGAGGTTCCTATACCAGAGCTTTATCAATATGGGCGGTGGCGTTTTCCCGGGACTTGGAAGAGGACAAGGCGTAGTACAAGGCCGGATGGGTAACCAGGCACTCCAATGGGAGGTGGCTAGAAAGTCGAACCTCGGTATCGATCTAGAATTATTGAGCAGCCTTTCATTAACGGTAGACCTTTTTAAAGAGAACCGGGATAAGATTCTGATTAGCAGGAACACGATCCCCCAATTGCAGGGAGTACCCCTCGGGAATATCCCGAGAGTGAATATCGGGGAGGTAGATAACAAAGGGTTTGAGGCGGAACTGACGTATCGCAAAGCTGTAAATAGAGACTTCTCCTTTATGGTAAAGGGTAATTACGCGTATAATAGGAACAAGGTGATTTTCGCCGATGAGGTTCAGTACGGCGAAGATTACGCGTACAGGAACCGGGCTACCGGGTTCAGCATCGGTCAGCCGTTTGGGTATAAAATTGATTACAGCAATGGAAACGGCTATATCAATACCCAAGAGGAGCTGGATAACTTGCCCGAGTATCAAGTGGGAGGCACCCCCCGTCTAGGAGATTTTATCTACGTGGATGTAAACGAGGATGGAGTGATAAATGATCGCGATATGGTGCCCATAGGGTATCCCAACATTCCGCGTGTCACGTACGGTTTTTCTGGCTCCTTGAACTATAAAAACATCGACTTCTCTGTCCTCTTCACTGGAGTAGGGCAAACCCATAGGCATACCGCGGGATGGGGAGTAGAAGAGTTCGCTCTCGTGGGTTTCTTTAGCGGGTGGCATCACCAAGCATGGACCGCCGAAAGGTACGCGAACGGGGAAGAGATTCTCTACCCCGCGCTGGGGATGGCAAGCGGCGTGAGCCAAGTGCCGAACGACGTCTTTATCATGGATCGCTCTTTCTTACGGTTGAAGTCACTGGAGGTGGGCTATACCCTACCTGACAAATGGATGGAGTCCGTACGGGTACAAGGAATGAGGCTCTATATGAATGGGAATAACCTTCTTACCTTTAAGAAAATGCCTGTAGATACGGTGGATCCCGAGCAAACCTCTACATTGGCTTACCCACTCACGATGATGGTTAACTTCGGTCTCAATATTACATTTTAACTCACAAAAATAATCCAAGATATGAAAATTCAACGATTTTTATTGATCATACTTCCGTTGGTACTGGCTTTTAATAGCTGTACCGATGTCCTGGATATGGCACCGGATGGAAACATGCAAATGGAGGATGTCCTTTCGGATCCCGACCGGGTGGAAGCACTTTTGAACCAATGTTACGTGAATATTCCGCAAAAAGGATACAGTTATTGGTTCTTCGAGTCCTTGGTGGTCGCGGCAAGCGACGACGGGTACACGTCCGATGAATCACAAGGTGTGCCCACTACCAATCTTTACACCGATAATACCTCCGCGAGTAACCACCAAATGAGGGATGGCCATGATGGACACGGCGGCCTTAACACGGGGTACTGGAGCAGATCATGGGCTCAAATTCGCCTCTGCACGCAATTCATGGAACTGATTGATGAAGCGGCAGTGAATAGAGAAACGGATAGGGGGCGCTTTAAAGCAGAAGCGCGTGTGTTGCGCGCGTTCTTTTACATGGAACTGGTTAAATGGTTTGGGAAAGTGCCTATCTTAGAAGAAACAATCCCTTTTGATGCCGATTTCTCCACCATGACACGATCGTCAGTGTATGACGTGGCCCAATTTATTATCGCGGATTGCGATGCAGCATTGGCAGAACCCAACCTGCCATGGAGAATCGATAACCCGAACGACGCGATGAGGGTAACCAAAGCGCTGGCATTGGCGCTCAAGACAAAAGCAATGCTGTTTGCTGCCAGTCCGCTACATAATGAAGGAGAGAATCATTGGGAGGAGGCTTACACCGTGGCAAAAGACGCTGTTACGAAGCTTAAGGCAAACGGGTACGAGCTCTTCACGCAAACCACGCAGCCGAATGTTTATGGAACGGGACCGGGAGCGGCCTTCCGCCAGCTGGTCACGCAAAATGCCGACTATTCCGCGACACCTCGTGATAAAGAGACTCTCTTTCAGGTGCGATCAGGGGACGTGTTTGTTTGGCATATCGGCTATATTGGTAGCAATATGCCCAACACGTACAAATGCGGTACGTCGCCTACACAAGAGTTGGTAGACGCTTTTGAAACAATTGACGGGCAACCGGTTCTTGATCTTCAAAGGCCGTACTTGGATGAAAATCACCTCCAACCCAACTATAACCGGTCGAACACCCTGTACGACCCGAACAACCCGTACGAGAATCGCGATCCGCGATTTTACGAAACCGTGATCCATAATGGCAGTACCATCCTATTCGATAACAACCCAGTAAATATCGAGATATTCGAAGGGGGAGCCCACGCGCTCAGTTTCGATATTACCAATAGAAGCGCGTCCAGAACGGGATATTACCATCAAAAAATGGTTACTCCCGGTGCAAGCGGTAACAACCAGATCAATAACTCACGATGGAAATACTACCGTTTGGGCGAGACATTGCTCGACTTGGCTGAGGCTGCCGCCGAAGCAGGTCACCTAAACGAGGCGAGGGCAGCGGCTAACGAAGTGCGTGCCCGTTCGGGAATGCCCGCTCTACCGGCAGGACTCTCCCAGGAAGAACTGATTTTGCGTGTCCGGAATGAACGCCGGGTGGAGCTGGCTTGGGAAGAGCAACGCTATTTCGACCTCAGGCGCTGGCAAAATCCAACCGGTGATTTAAGCGAAACCTGCAAATGGTTTACCGCGATGGTTATTACCAAGAATAGTGACGGGGGATTCACCTACGAGCGTGAAAATATATCCAATAACCCAAGAGGAGGATGGCAAAACAGGGATCTCCTTCTTCCCCTTCCTCTGAATGAAGCAGCAACCTTAGAAGCTGTTACAGGTGAAAAATGGCAAAATCCAGGATGGTAATCTATAATGAAAAAGAAAATGAAGAAAAACATAAAATTCATAACATTGAGTATTATTTGCTTGCTATTGATCGTACCTTCGTACGCGCAGGAGGCAAATGATAACGGGAATCGGATTGTGAATGAGTTTAACCAACCGATTCAAGGCGCGGTGGTTAAGTCAGAAAATGGTGATTTTTCCTACCGGACTACAAAAGATGGCGTCTTCAAATTGCCTACCGAGACAGATAATCTTTATTATATCGT
>CAYFMZ010000064.1:1828-6518 GCA_964344275.1 uncultured Proteiniphilum sp. | reverse complement strand
AATAATATTGCCGAGCTCACGTTCTTTGGATATGGCAATTACAGTAAATCCATAAGAGGCTATTCTTCTGTGAACGGGAACAACCCGGTAGTGATGATTGATGGGGTGATCGCGCCCACGCAGTACATCGAATTTATTTCACCCAAAGAGATCGAGAGCATTTCTGTCTTGAAGGATGCCTCAGCTACCGCGGCCTACGGTATCCAAGGGTCAGCAGGGATGATTGTTATTACCACTCGGAGAGGGTACGAAGGAAAGCTGCACGTGGAAGGGTATGCCGACCAATCGTTTCAACAAATGACCCGCCGTCCTCTTATGGTGAACTCTTCTCAGTACGCTAGATTGCGTAACGAAGCGGGAGAACGGGATGGATTAGGGCCTTACTCTCAATTTTCACAAGAAGAGATAGATCTTTTTGAATCGGGCGACGACCCACGGTATCCCAATAACAACTGGTTTGATGATTACATCAAAGATTTCGTTATGAGGCAAAGAGTAGGTGTAAACGTCGCGGGAGGAACCAACCGGTTTCGCTACTATTCGAATCTCAGCTTCGTTCACCAAAACGAACCGTTGATCATTGCCGATGAAGCCGACAGGAAGTACGATCCCACGCCAAACGTGAATATCGGGAACTTCCGGACAAATATGGACGTGAAATTCAACGATTATATATCGGGTTACATGAGATTAACCGGGAACGTGAAACGGGAGGTCCTAGCGGGGGGATATATGGGATGGACAATCTATAACCAGATATTTCATCAGCCCCCTACCATGTATGGCCCCCTATCTCCAATCAACGAAGAAGATCCCGAAATGAGTGAACAGGTGGTTACCGTGGATGGATTGGATAGTCCCGTGTACGGGATGCTGAATAGATCGGGATACCGCACGGTGATCGAGACCAATATTTTAGCACAGACCGGGTTGAATATGAACTTGGATTTTATAACCCCAGGGCTCTCGATAAGTGGAGGGATGGCCTATCAGACCTATGTACGTAATGAAACAGGAACTAACCAGAGCTACAAACGACTGATCAGAGAAGATGACTTTTCGACCCTCGATAATTTTATCGCCTACAAAACATTCGAAAATACTCCTTTGAGTTATAATAAAGGTTCCGTCTTCTTCTACTACCTGAACTTTTTGGGGAAAATCGACTATAATCGTCGTTTTGGGGATCATAGCATCAATGCCTCCGCGCATACCTATTACTTAAGGCAAGAAAAAGAGTCCGGTGGTTCATCAAGTGATGTGTTGCCGTACATGAGACAAAATTTTGGCTTATCTGCCCTGTATGGATACAAAGACAAGTACTATCTTAAAGGGGATATCGGCTATTCCGGTTCGGAGCAGTTTCACCCCGATCACCGGTACACTGTAACCCCGGCCATCTCGGCTGCATGGATCGCTTCAAAAGAGGACTTCTTTCAATCGGACGTGATCTCTTTGTTGAAATTAAGGGCATCGTATGGAGTCAATGGAAGCGATCAGTTAGGGGGAGCGCGTTTCCTCTACCTCGATAATATTCGTTCCGATGGGAATGAATTGGAAAGAGGAAATCCCATGTTGCAAGCTGAAAAAATTAAGAAGTTAAACGCTGGGATCAACTTGGGATTACTCAATATGTTCACTATCGATTTCGACTATTTCTCGCACCACGTGGACAACATGCTTATCAATAGCAGTCCCACTATTCCTGAATACCAAGGAATCCCGCTTAATTATTTCCCCAAGTTGAACGAGGGTGAAATGGAGAACAAGGGATTCGAGGTCTCTTTGGGCTTCAACAAACATCTGTCGAAAGATTTTTCACTGTTCGCTCAAGCCAACTTTATGCAAGTTGAAAATAAGGTGCTGAATATCAATGAACCTTCGCTGGGTGACGACTACGCCTATCCTTACCGTACGGAAGGTTATGCATTGGGTCAACGCTGGGGCTACCTGATTGATAGGAGCAACGGAAACGGGATGTTTAACTCGGCAGAAGAGTTAAATAGCTCGGACCTTACATACTCTTTCGGGACACCCCGAGTAGGTGATTTTATCTATCAGGATTTAAATAACGACGGCGTGATCGACGAAAAAGATAGGGCACCCATGGGTTACTCCTATTTACCACAGCAAGAATTTAGTCTCGTGGGAGGGTTCATTTGGAAGAATTGGGATTTCTCTTTCCTGTTTCATGGCGTGAGAAAGAGTTCGCAGTTCATGAGCGGTGTGGGAGCATTCGAAAACCAAGGAAAAGGAATATTCAATGATATTCACTTGAATGCTTGGACGCCCGAGCGCTATGCAGCGGGTGAGGAGATCACCTTCCCCGCTCTCTCGTTGTCGCCTTCTACCAACCACGTGGCCAATGATTTCTTTTTGACGGATCGCTCTTACCTGCGTTTGAGAAACGTGGAGCTGGCATACACGTTGCCTCAAGAGCTCGCGGATAAAATTCACTCCGAAAGGATCCGGGTGAGGCTGAACATCCAAAACCTGTTCACCATCGACAATATGAACTCGAAATATATTGACCCGGAAATTGGAAGTATGAGTACGTTCCAACCCTATAGAGTTTTTAATATTGGTATAAGTGCAAATTTCTAACATCATAAATCATGAAGAAAAATATCATTAAAATATGTATCGTAGCTCTTAGCCTCATCGGTATACATTCGTGTGTAGACCTTGATTTGCCTTCCGATGGCCGGCTAACGCTTCAAGATATGTTTGGCAGCTACCATCGGACAAGGAACTACTACCATTCCTGCCGAAACTATTTCCCCCAAGTGGGCTTCATGTACCAAGGGCAACGGACTCCCCTTGCTTCCTTTAGCGATGAGGCGCACGATGCCAGTGATGGCGTAAGTGGCGCGGTGAATGATTGGTACAACAACCGAACATCTTCTGCAAATAACCCGGCAGTAGGTGCCTATTCATGGGCGCATTATTTTCAAGGAATCAGAAAATGCAATACCTTCTTGACTAGTATCAATGACCCTGAACTAGCCACGGCAGAAATTGAAGAAGTTGAAAAAGAGGGATGGATAGGAGAGGTGCGCGTGTTAAGAGCGTTCTACTACCTACAGTTGATTAAAAGATACGGTGGGGTGCCCATCATCGAGACACCGTACGAAGTAACGCACGATTTTTCGCAAGATCGTCGCGCTTCCTTCGAAGAGTGCGTGGATTTCATCATCGCCGATTGCGACGCGGCCTTGGCCATTCCAGAACGTGGAAATCCAAATATCGGATTCAGGTGGAATATCAGCGATAATCAAAGAGGTACCATTACCCGTGCGTTCGCGCATGCCGTGAGATCTCAAGCTGCCCTTTACGCCGCGAGCCCGCTCTGGTATACCACGGGCAGTAAATACACGTGGGAAAAAGCGACAGAGATTACCAAAGAAGCGCTGGATCAATGCTTGGCCAATGGTTTCGAGTTATTCAATATCACGCCTCCGGCAGGAGTCGCGCAGAACTCCTACGCGTATTACTTTATAAACCGCTCCGACCCGAGCCGTTCTGTAGATAAAGAGACCATTTTCGAGACCACCGCTAGTCGCACTAACGTGTGGAAGTGGGCGGGTACACCCATCACGGAAGGAGCTGAAAAAGCAGGTGCCGGTCCTTCGCAAGAGCTGGTAGATGCCTATGGAATGCAGTCCACCGGACAGATGCCTATACTGGGGTATTCAGACGATCAACATCTGGTCCCTATTGTTAATTCTGCTTCGGGTTACGACCCTCAGAACCCCTACGAGGGGAGGGACCCGCGCTTCTATGCCTCCATCTATTATAACAACTCTCCACGTGCATTGGCTGGAAGCATAGAAAAAGAGCTCTACCCGATCGATTTTGTTGAATCAGTAGTGAATAATATCACGGTGTCGTCTACTGACGGTGAAACTACATTGGTAAGTACCGGAGGGGATCCATGGATACATACCACCACCCTGGGGCGGATACTCGGCAAAGCGGAAGTGACCGTGGTGAGCTTCGAATACAAGAGCAATATCGCGGTAAACGACGCCGAGTTCTTTTACTGCGTGGCCGGTGGGCCCCAGGGAGGCGTTTCTTCGGGAGCAAACATCCCCATTCCTCAAGCTTCGGAGTGGACGAGGTTTGAATTCGATCTCTCCGACGCGGTCGAGAGATTCGGTTTTGGAGTGAACTCGAGTGGAGGTGCCGCACCAGAAAATCATTTTCTCCGGTTTGACATCACCTCCGGCCCTGGCTTCGAAATTACCATTCGAGATTTTCAGGTAGAGACCTTCACGCCACCCCCCGCTCCAAGGCCAGTGGAAACTTTCGTGGGAGGCAATAGCGGAATCTCAAACGACATCACCCAAACGCGATTTACACGCACCGGGTACTACTTGAGAAAATTCAACGATTACCGCTCTAACGTGAACGTGGATGCCGACGGGCTGATGAAGGTTTTCAGGCTCGGTGAGTTGTACTTGAACTTCGCGGAAGCTGCATACAACTCGGTGGGACCCGATGCGGCCGTGGAAGGTAAAGCAAGTGGAGTAGGGGCCCTCTCTGCAAGAGAAGCGGTGAATATAGTACGCGCACGCGCGGATATGCCGCCCCTACCAACAGGCCTATCCAGTGAGGAGTTTCAGGTGCGCTACCGCAACGAAAGACAAGTAGAATTGGCTTTTGAAGAACATCGCTTCTTTGACGTGAG
>CAYFMZ010000064.1:0-1728 GCA_964344275.1 uncultured Proteiniphilum sp. | reverse complement strand
ACTTCGAGACTTGATGTAACATGCTGTTTAACAAGTACTCGAAGTTCTTTTTTATAGTTGTTTCTATAACGAACCTCGAGTGCTTGAAGCAAGCACTGGCTGTAGTTGTAGCGAACGAGCACTTGAATTAATAACAGAACTTTCGTGTTTACTCGTCGAGAGAGCACACGAACCAGATGAATCAAATGAATCAAAAAATGAACAGTACAATAAAAACTCTAATAGGGGTCTGTTTTCTTGGCCTGATGGTCTCTTGCAGCGGCTGTAAAACGCACGACGCACCCCCGATAGTGACGGTATCGGATGATTCCACCATGTTGTATATTGCAAACGAGAGGGTAAAGCTAGGTGTCGACCTAACGTTAGGTGGAGCGGTTACCTATCTCTCTGACGAGGCCAACGGGGGAAAGAATATGATCAATAGCTTCGATTGGGGACGACAAATTCAAATGTCATATTATAGTGGCCCTTGGCCCTATATTGGTCCTAACGGTGAGAGGCCCGCTCCTGAATGGGAAGGTCTTGGATGGAATCCCATTCAATCAGGCGATGCCGGGAACAATCGTTCCAAAATGGTACTTTACGAAAAAAGAGGTGAAAATTCTATTTTCGTGCGAAGCATTCCCATGCAGTGGCCACACAAAACCGGTATAGCAGGTGAATGCTTTTTTGAATGTCTTTACACGCTCGAGGGCAACGTGATCACCATGGAAGCAACCCTCGTGAATAACCGCTCCGATAAGACCCAGTATCCCACTTCAGCCCAAGAGATGCCGGCAGTCTACACAAACGGACCATGGTATAAATTAGTCACCTATCTCGGGGATAAGCCATTCACGGGCGAGCCCACCACTACCATCGTTCAGAGAGACGATCAAAAAGGGTGGCCATGGGTCCATTTCTATACCCCCGAAAATTGGGCTGCATTGATAGATGATAACGGGTACGGGATAGGCGTTTTCCAACCCGAGGTGATGAACTTCAACGGCGGGTTCCACCCGAATGATTCATTCAAAGGGTACGGTGGAGAAAAAGATGGACAAACAGGCCATATCGCGCCGGTGGGTAAGCAGATTATCGATCATAACATACGGTTGACGTATACCACCTCACTGATACTTGGTACAGTGGATGATATTCGGTCGTACGCGCGAGAAAACCGACTGAGAAAATCGACCATGGAGTGGGAATTCCTGCAAGACCGTGATCATTGGTATTATCAAGGAGATGCTAAAGATAGCGGGTTCCCTATCAAGGGGGGATTGGACATTCAATTCAATAGAAACGCGGCACTGGTAGGACCCGAAACGTTTTGGCAATCTTCCGACGCTCCCTCTTTGGAGATCGAAGGGGCATTCACTACCCAAACTGGAGAGTTGGAGTTGCTCGTGGAGATACAACCTTTCGCTAAGTCGGATCTCACCGATTGGTTAAACTGGAGTGAAGGGCCGTTTAGCGTGGAAGAAGAGAGAAAAAGAAAGGCGGCAGAATTTCCCTCAAAAGCGCCCATTGCCACCAAGCAGACCATTATTTCAGACGGGACTAGCCGTGTTCACAAGGTAGACTTGTCCGCGATTCAGGGGTATCAAGGAGGGATGAAAAACGTGAAGATCTACTTCATGGAACCCGGTAAAGCCACCGTAACAAAGATCGTGCTGGGGAAAAGCCAATAGGGCGATAAACAAGTGCGATAAACAAACATGGAAAAATAACGTTATTAAACCTATA
>CAYFMZ010000063.1:9997-11961 GCA_964344275.1 uncultured Proteiniphilum sp. | reverse complement strand
ATATATTTTCTCATAGAATATTCATTTTTAATGCATCGATTCTCGCGTGAGGTTTCGATACGAATCATATTTTCCACTTAATAAGACCGTGAAAGTAGAAAAGAATTTAATGCGGGGGACAAATTTTCAGAAGTTTAACTCTCCTTTACCTTGACGTATGATATCCGGATCATGAGAGGTGCAATCAACTACTGTAGAGGGTTCAAGGCCTCCGACCCCGCCGTCAATCACGATATCGGCAATCTCTCCCCATTTCTCATGGATCAATTCAGGGTCCGTGGTGTATTCAATCTCGTCGTTTTCGTCCTTCACGGAAGTGCTTAGTACCGGATTTCCCAGCTGAACCACTATCTCTCGGATAATATTATTATCGGGTACGCGGATCCCGACGGTTTTTCTGTTTTTATAAATTTTGGGCAGCGACGAAGTAGTCGGCAAAATAAAGGTAAAAGGCCCCGGCAGATTTCGCTTCATTAGCTTAAAAGTAGGGGTATCTACTTTAGCATACTCGCTGATGATGCTTAAATCATTGCAAATAATGGAGAGGTTGCTTTTCTGAGGATTGATTCCTTTTAATTCACAAATCCTCTCCACGGCACGCACATTCAGCGCATCGCAGCCAATACCGTATAAAGTGTCGGTCGGATAGATCACTATACCCCCATCTCTTAGAACCGAAACCACCTGCTCGATCTCGCGGGGATTGGGGTTTTCGTTATATAATTTTAGAAGCATATCTTTGTTTTTTGATCTTATCCATCAGGAGAGCGGGATAATTTTCAGTTCAATTATATCGGTATTTATTTGATTTGAAAGGGTTTCTCAACAGTTCCTTTGCAAATATACATGATTAAAATGGATTATCACGCGAACAGGTCGAAAAACGAGGTGTATTCCATCAGAATAGTCATCCGAAATAAAAAGCTTCGATCCGGTAATAGATCGAAGCTTTATAGTAACAGGTCACTAATAAAAGCTACCCGTATATTTCTTTTCCCTCCTTGTCCTGCTCCTCGTCCAAGCCGTTACTGTATTGCTTCATCGCGCGAATACTCATACCCATGCTCGAGAACCCACCGTCGTTATACAGGTTTTGCATGGTGATCTTTCGTGTAAGATCGGAGAACATAACTATACAGTAGTCGGCTGCATCGTCAGCGTCGGCATTGCCTAAAGGAGCCATTCGTTCGGAAAAATCCATCAGGTCAAGCATCCCTTTTACTCCACTTCCGGCAGTGGTCATGGTGGGCGATTGAGAGATGGTATTTACCCGGACTCCCTTGTCGCGGCCGTAGATATAACCAAAACTACGGGTAATCGACTCTAACAACGCTTTGGCATCGGCCATGTCGTTGTAACCATAGAATACGCGTTGTGCCGCCACGTACGTGAGAGCAAGCAGCGAGCCACCCCTTTCAATGGCATCCAGTTTACGGGCGACTTGCAACATTTTGTGAAACGAGATAGAAGAGATGTCAAGTGTCTTCAGCAACATGTCGTAGTCAAGGTCGTCGTACGTCCTTTTTTTACGAACGTTGGGAGACATGCCGATGGAATGGAGCACGAAATCGATCTTCCCTCCTAATATTTCCATCGATTTAGTAAAAACCATCTCTAAATCCTCTACGTTGGTTGCATCAGCCGGAAGTATCTCCGCGTTGAGTTTCTCTCCTAACTTATTGGTGTCGCCCATGCGAACCGCCACGGGAGTATTAGACAACGTAATGGTTGCCCCTTCCTCTACCGCCCTTTCCGCTACCTTCCAAGCGATGGACATATCGTTCAACGCACCAAAAATAATTCCTCTTTTTCCTTTTAGTAAATTGTGACTCATAACTTGATGTTTAATATTGCTGTGATTCATCACTGAAAAAACTGCGCAAATTTACAAAAAATGTGCAATAAGTAAACACCTGATTCGAAAATATGTTTTTAAATCTGCTATAAATCTGTAAAAAATTGGC
>CAYFMZ010000063.1:0-9897 GCA_964344275.1 uncultured Proteiniphilum sp. | reverse complement strand
ACACCTGATTCGAAAATATGTTTTTAAATCTGCTATAAATCTGTAAAAAATTGGCATGGGAAGGGAGAAGATGGGTTATGCAACCTGCACTTTGTCGTTTTCCACCGTGATGCCTTTCCATACAATGGCCGCGATTGCAGCACCCAGTAAAGGAGCAGCGATAAATAACCAGAGTTGGGTTAATGCTGCACCTCCTTCAAATAGGGCCGGTCCGATGCTGCGGGCGGGGTTTACCGAAGTGCCTGTAATGGGGATACAAACAATATGCACTAAAACGAGTGCTAAACCAATAGCTAAGCCAGCAAACTTATTTAACCCGTTCTTTGCCGTGACGCCCAATACAACAAGTACAAAGATAAAAGTGAATACTGTTTCAGCCACGAAAGCCACTCCCATTTGTCCCTCTCCAAAACCATTTGCTCCGGTAAGCGTGGTGGTGGAACCGGAGTCTTTCGCGAGGAACCATAAGATGGAAGAACCTAAAATGGCACCAATAACCTGAAAGAGCATATACATGCCGGCATCTTTTCCACTCATTCTACCCGATAGGAAAACACCCAGTGTGATGGCCGGGTTGATATGACATCCCGAGATGGAACCGATCGCGTACGCCATTGCAACAACCGAAAGACCGAAAGCAAAAGCAACACCCAATGTTCCTACAGGATCAAACGGTTGCCCCGCGCCGGCAAATACTGCCGCACCGCAACCCATTAATACCAGTACCATGGTACCTACTAGTTCTGCTACATACTTCTTCATGATTTTCAATTTTTTGTGAGACATGCTTGAGTCCATTCCGAAATTTTTTTCTTGAGAAACACCCTAATCACAATACCTTGTAAGGAGGGTGAAATTATCAAAATGCGGTTTTCAGAGTGGGCTCATATATTGTTTTGTAAAGAAAATAAAAATATTGCAATTTCATGTAAACTTACACGAAAAATGAGGTGTAACTCCCCATTTCTTTCTGTTTTGCTTCAATTAATCGTTTCGTTTCCAACAATCAACCCTGTTTTTATCAAACAAACTTAGAAAAGAATTTATAATAATCGGCCTAACGCAAGGATGCAGTGGCGATTCTTTATGCTTGGCTTTTGGATGTTTTACCAATTTTTATGTGATGGAAGTTGAACTTTTTCAAGAGGGATTGTTTTAATGGTAGGAAGTTTTATTATGACAATCACTTATATATATCATAGCTGCTACTTGATTGAATTTGATGAGTTTTCGGTGCTATTCGACTTCTATAAAGATGTTGAACGCGAAGACGGAACGTGGTGGATCAAAGATTACCTGTTACATAAGGAGGAAGATTTGTACGTTTTCTGTTCGCATTCGCACGCCGATCATTTCAATCCGGAGATATTATTATGGAATAAAAGGAAGAAAAATATCCGGTATATCTTTTCCGATGAGCTGTTGAAGAGTGGAAAGGTGGAATCTCACGCGGCACTTTTCCTTCGTAAAGAAGAGTCCTTTAGGGATCATCGCATTAAAGCCAAAGCGTTCGGTTCCACGGACGCTGGCGGATCTTTTTTATTAGGTTGTGAAGATCGGCTAATATTTCACGCGGGCGACCTAAATAATTGGCATTGGAACGAGGAAGTAACCAAAGAAGAGGCCTTGGCTTTTGAAAATTCTTACTTGTGTGAATTGGAGTTGCTATCCGAAAAGACCGACGATCTTCATGTGGCCATGTTTCCCGTGGACCCCCGATTGGGGGAGGATTTTATGAAAGGAGCAGAGCAATTCGTGTCTCGTATCAAAACAAATTATTTCTTGCCAATGCATTTTGGTGATGCGTACGAATCGGCCAACCGGTTCAAGGATATTGCTGCCAAATACGGTGTAACCTACCTGTCGTTATTCCATCCTGGGCAATCATTTTCGTTATAATATAGTATCTTTGATCATGAAAGCATAACATCAGGGGTGAGGCAAGGGTCTTTCAATACAAAAAATATATAATAATTTAAATTCAATCATATGGAGATAAAAGCAAGGTTCGATCATTATAATATCAACGTGTTCGATCTAGAGAAGAGTATTCAGTTTTATGATAAGGCACTTGGCCTTAAAGAGGTACGAAGGAAAGAAGCATCCGATGGCTCCTTTATCTTGGTCTTTTTAGGAGATGGAGTCACCGGTTTTACCCTTGAGCTTACTTGGCTGCGTGATTGGGATCGACCCTATAATATGGGGGACAACGAGCAGCATCTTTGCCTAAGGGTTGAGGGTGACTATGATGAGATTAGAGCGTACCACAAGGAGATGGGAGCTGTTTGCTACGAAAACAAAGAGATGGGACTCTATTTTATCATTGATCCCGACGGATATTGGATAGAAGTATTACCTTTGAAGAGGTAATCGGAGTTTTTTGAACGATGCCGCAGCTAAAAACTGATAATTTCAAAGAATAAAGAAGATGGATTTTTTTAATTATAATCGTCGGCCCACAGTAGATGTACGGGTGGGCAATCTTTTTATGGGCGGAAATTACCCGGTCGTTGTACAAACAATGACCAACACCAATACGCTGGATACCGATGGCAGCGTGGCTCAATGTGAGCGAATTGTGGCTGCCGGTGCCGATTTAATTCGACTGACAACCCAGGGTGTACGGGAAGCAAATAACTTGCGTGAGATCCATCAACAATTAAGAGACAAGGGGTACACTATTCCGCTGTCGGCCGATATTCACTTTAACCCCCGTGCCGCGGAAGTGGCCGCTACCATAGCCGAGAAAGTGCGTATTAATCCCGGTAACTACGTGGATAAACAAAAAACGTTCGCTCACGTGGAGTATACCGACGAGGAGTATGCCCTAGAGCTTGAAAAAATACGAGCCAAGGTTGTTTCGTTCTTACGGATCTGTAAAGAGCATGGCACCGCCGTACGTATTGGCGTGAACCACGGGTCACTGTCGGATCGGATCATGACGCGTTACGGTGATACGCCCGAGGGGATGGTGGAATCGTGCATGGAGTACTTGCGTATCGCGATGGACGAAAATTTTACCGATATCGTGATCTCGATGAAGGCATCTAACACGCTGCTTATGACGAAGGCAGTGCGTTTGCTGGTGGCGACCATGGATAAAGAGAACATTCACTTTCCACTCCACTTGGGGGTGACCGAAGCGGGTGACGGAGAGGATGGCAGGATGAAGTCGGCAGTAGGGATCGGGGCATTATTGAGTGACGGCTTGGGTGATACAATACGGGTTTCACTGAGTGAAGAGCCTGAAGCGGAGGTGCCGGTGGCGAGAAAGCTGGTCGACTACGTGTCGCAGCGCGCGGGGCATCAGCCGATAGAAGGAGAGGCCTATCCCGGTTTTTCTCCCTACTCGATGGATAAAAGGGAAACCCATCCGATCTGGAATATCGGGGGAGAGCACCTACCGGTGGTAATTTCCGATAGGAGCAAGATCACTGATATGTCTATCAATGCTCACTTTATACCCGATTATATCTACGTGGGAAGCCGCGTACCGGATAATTTCCCAAAAGGGATGAAATCGATCGTCGATCACGCGGGATGGGAGGAGCGAATCGATAACTTCCCGCTCTTCACGGTGGAGTCGCTCGAAAAGATGGGCGACTGCAACGCACCGGTGAAGTTCCTACGGATGAGCTATCCTGAATTAACGGACGAGCTGATTTCCTTCCTGAAAATTACTCCTAAAGTGGCGGTGATTCTAACGACCAACCATCAAAATGGAGTGGGGGAACAACGCGCGTTCTTCCATAAGCTGCTGAACGCTGATTGCCGTGTGCCGGTGATCTTGCAAAGGGAGTACGCCGAGGACGAAGCAGAAAATATACAACTCAAAGGAGGAGTGGACTTCGGCACTGTTCTGTTGGATGGTTTCGGGAACGGTATCATGATAAGCAACGAAGGTGCCATCGATATAGAGGATATGGATTCATACGCTTTCGGCATACTTCAAGCTGCACGGGTGCGGACCAGTAAGACCGAGTTTATTTCGTGTCCCAGCTGTGGGCGTACGCTTTTCGACCTGCAGACCACCGTCGCCATGATTAAAAAGCATTTCTCTCACTTGAAACACTTGAAAATCGGGGTGATGGGATGCATCGTGAATGGTCCCGGCGAAATGGCCGATGCCGATTACGGGTACGTGGGTGCTGAACACGGGAAAATTTCCTTGTATCGTAAGAAGGAATTGGTGGAGAAAAATATACCACAAGCCGAGGCAGTTGAGCATTTGATTCAACTGATCAAGGATCACGGGGATTGGATTGAGCCGGAAAGTAATTAATCCTAAGGGTATTTGATTATCGGTACTGTAGATTACATCCCTGTAGGTCCCGGAAACCTTCGTGGCAAACGTCAAATACTTCTATTCTTGACCGATCTTTTGAAATAGAAAGTCCTTGATGAAATTGGCTGTTGCCTCAAGGCCCAGTATGGACGAATTGATGCAGAGATGGTACGATTCAGCCGCGCCCCACTCTTTATTGCTATAGTAGTTGTAGTAACCGGCTCGTTTCTTATCCGTTTTTTCAATTAAATCCTTGGCTTTTTTATCCGAAAGCTGATGGAGTTTTTTCACTCGTTCTACCCGATCGTTGAATTCAGCACTGATAAAGACATTCAGCGTGTTCGACATGTCACGTAAAATGTAATCCGCGCAGCGCCCCACGAAAATGCACGACTTATCACGGGCCAGATTCTTTATCACGTCGCTCTGAATCTTAAACAACATCTCGTTCCAAAGGTAACTTTGAGAAAAACTCCCATCTAACGTGGGTTCCTTTAAACCCAAGAATCCCCCGGTTAAAGTGAAACGTTTTTTTTCATCTGCCTTTTCAAATACCTCTTGCTTCAAGCCACTTTGTTTAGAAGCGAGTGCAATCAATTCCTTGTCATAAAAGGGAATGTTCAGTTGTTCTGATAAGAGCTGGCCGATTTGTCTTCCTCCACTACCCAATTGACGTCCAATGTTTATACAATAGTTGTTTTTCATAATTTCCTGAAATGCAATTTGTTATACTTGTTTTGTTTTAAACTGACGAAACTGATATATCAATAAAACAGCCGCCACGATACTTGAAATCAGGTCGGCCACGGGCATGCTGTACCAAATACCGTCGATACCCCAAAATCCGGGAAAGATAAGCAAACAGGGCAAGAGGAATAATAATTGGCGACTTAGTGACATGAATATCGCTTTCCCGACCATTCCTATACTCTGGAAAAAGTTGGCAGTAACCATCTGGAAACCGATAATCGGGTATGTCAAAAACACGATGCGTAGCCCATTCCTGGAAAGTTCTATCAGTTCACTGTCCCTCGTGAACATGCCCGCGATTGCCTCTGGAAAAGAGTACACCACTAAAAACCCGAATGTAGTTACGGCAGTAGCCAAAATAATCGATTTTTTTAATACTTCGTTCACCCTTTTGTAGAGCTTGGCCCCAAAGTTATAACCGGCAATGGGTTGCATTCCCTGGTTTAAACCCATAACAATCATAATGAAAAGGTAAGCGATGCGGTTCACGATGCCGTATGCTCCAATCGCTAAATCTCCTCCTGTACGTAACAATCCTTGGTTGATGACTATAACG
Source organism: uncultured Proteiniphilum sp. (assembly GCA_964344275.1). Classification (GTDB taxonomy): domain Bacteria; phylum Bacteroidota; class Bacteroidia; order Bacteroidales; family Dysgonomonadaceae; genus Proteiniphilum. The sequence goes on along the minus strand of CAYFMZ010000063.1, from coordinate 4,306 downwards.
ATTAAACAGGATACCGCGTTCATTAAAAAAGGAGAGAGCCCGATTGAAAGCGAATCCACTACAATTTTTTTCTGGAGTTTAGAAGCTTTTCTCTGCAGGTGGATGAAATTGTTTTTATTGCTGAATAATTTCAATTGCCACATCAGCATGATCGTTTGGGAGATGACCGTGCCCCAAGCACTCCCTTTTATACCCCATTGAAACACGAAAATAAACAGAGGGTTGAGCACCAAGTTAATCACCACGGTAGCTATGGTAGCGTACATTGCTTTTTCCGGTCTTCCCGACGACCGTAGCATGCCATTAAGGCCTAAAAATAAGTGGGTTATCACGTTGCCTAATAAGATAACCTCCATGAAATCGCGCGCGTAGGGAAGTGTTGCGTCGCTTGCACCAAAAAAATAGAGAATAGGGTCAAGAAAAGTAAAGGCGACGATGGAGAATCCCACCCCGATGATCACATTCAGCGTTAAAGCATTTCCCAGAATCGTATTCGCGGTTTCATAATCCTTCTGTCCCATACGTATCGAAAGCAGGGTGGCCGCCCCCGCCCCGACCAGTGAACCGAAAGCTGCCGCTAGGTTCATTAATGGAAATGTAATCGCTAACCCCGAAATGGCCAGTGCACCTACACCATGTCCGATAAAAATACTATCCGTGATGTGGTAGAGCGAGGATGCTGTCATGGCGATAATTGCTGGAACAGCATACTGTATTAATAGTTTCCCTACTTTTTCCTTTCCCAGGGAAGTAGGAGTTTTCATCATACTCATGTTATACTTGTTAATTTTGTGGACGCGAAGCTACTAAAAAAAGAGAACACATTCCGTTAAGTAAAACCAACTTAAATCAATAATGTTTGATACTTAGTGCTTAGTGGCGTGTCAGACCTAGACCTCGGTCTCGAACGAAGTGCAGTAACAGTTGAAACCACGATCATGTATTATGAAGAATTAATCGGTTTTTTGCTTGTAAATTTCACGAAAATGTAGTAATATTGCACCCGCGTTTATTTGAAATGCCGAGGCGATTGAAACTTACCTGTTTTTATTCCAGTCCGTTTTATTCCAGCTCTCGCGCATACACGATAAAGCCGGTCCTATAGCTCAGCTGGTTAGAGCACATGACTCATAATCATGGGGTCCTTGGTTCAAGCCCAAGTGGGACCACATTTCTAATAATAAAGGGTTACTTTTCATGAGTAACCCTTTGTTGATTGCGCACGTGCTTAACAATTCGACAAAATATCAGTAAACCTTATTAAATTCAAGCATATATTCAGTCGGTGTAAACCCAGTTATCTTTTTAAACTGTCTATTGAAGTTGGAGATATTGTTGTACCCTGCTTCATAACAAATTTGTGTGATGGTGAGTCTTTTCTCTAAAAGGAGCTTGCACGCGTAAGTCACTCGTAGTTCGTTGATGTACTGAAAGCAAGTTTTACTCGTTTTTTCCAAAAAGTATCGACAGAAGGCACTGATGTTCATTCCAGCAATATCAGCGACCGTTTTCAAAGAAATGTCTCTAGTGTATTCACGATGAAGATACGCTTTGACTTTTATAATGCGAGAATCATTAATATCAGTGTCAGTCATATGCTCTTCCATCTCGTCACTTAGCAGTCTCTTTTCTCTAGAGTGGCTCATCAATGAAAGGATGCGTAAAGTTTCCAACAGCAAGTCCAATCCTTCCAAATGCAACGCTTCACTTATTTTCTTCCGAATTTGCATATTCGCTTTTTTTTCAAAATATATGCCGTATTTCGCGTCCTCGAGTAGGTTTTTTATTTTGGCGAATTCGGGGTACTGCTGCAAAGAATGTTGAAAAAAATCATTGGAGAATTGGAGGGTAATTGCATGTACTCTTTTTTTTGGATCGTTTTGATAATAATCGATATCACTTCTATACATGTGCGGGACACTGCTCCCCAACAGTACCAAATCTTCGTCCGAAAATAGTTCGATGTTATTTCCCACGAATCGAGTTCCGGTGCTTTTTATGATATACACGATTTCATACTCTTCGTGAAAATGCCAAGGAAACTTGAAATAATCGTAATCACACCACTTTATCTTAATGGGTGATCCACTACTCAAGTTAAGTTTTTCGTGCATTATTTTTGCCATAGCTAAACAGATTTAATGCGAAAATAATATTATTTATTGCAAATATAAGATTTGTTTGAGATGGTGAGATTTGAATACCTTTGTTTTGGAGTTTTTTGCGAATAATTAATGATTGCTGAAGATGCTTTTGCAAAAAACGTGGAGATGGTTTGGGGACGATGACTCGGATTGAGGATCGAAAAGTTGATTTTTGGAATCTCGCGTCGGGGGAGGGTACGGTTGCTTTTTCCAAGTTTTTGTCGGAAGTATCCGGTCCTGTTTACGCGGGTTTTCAGGCTCTGCAAGAGCACATTGATTTCGGGGCTAAAGGACCCGATCAAACCGCGATCAATGAGATATTAGATATCCGAGCTTGGAACACTGGTGAGAAAATATGGATCATCGATTACACCTCCACCATGACTACTCCTTTGAAAGGGGGTATTTTATTGGAAGCTTATCGCTATGGAGGAGGTATTGGGTTCAGAGCAACAGAAAATTGGACTAAGGATAATTCCAGTGTATTCACTTCAGAAGGAAAAACCAGAATCGATGCAGATGGGAGTCGTGCGCGCTGGTGTGTGGTTGATGGGGAAACAAACGCGGAGCTGGGCAGATCGGGAATCTTGTTCCTGAGTCATCCCGCGAACCGTATGCACCCGGAGCCGATGCGTGTATGGCCTATCGACGCTAATGGGGGGAGGGGAGACATTTTCTTCGAGTTTACTCCCATCCGATACGAGCCGTGGGAGTTGCAACCATTTCAAAAATATACATTACGTTATCGAATGGTTGTATTTGACGGTGAAATTGAACCCGAGGTGGCCGAACAATACTGGCAAAGTTTCGCTAAACAGCCTAAGATTCAGATCAATAAATAAGTTCAAATAGTATGACAAGAAAAACAATAATAGGTGCCGTCTTATTCGCGATGATGCCGCTGTTTTTTTCTCCTCTCTTCGCGCAAACGAAAGTGACTGCTCAAAAAGTGGGAGACAAGATCGAATGCCGCATCAATGGCAATCTCTTCACTAGTTATATTTTATCGGATTATGAAAAGTATCCCTTTTTCTATCCAGTTAACGGACCTTCGAACGCTTCCGTTACGTCCATGAGAAACGCGAACTTCCCGCACCATAGTTCTCTTTTCTTTGGATGCGACAGAGTGAACGGTGGTAATTACTGGCAAGAAGGATTAGAAAGAGGACAGATTATCTCGCTACGTGCCGATATCATTGAATCGGGAGGCGAGGCCGTCGTTATCGAGAATGAGTGTATATGGAGGCGTCCAGGTGCTGATTCACCCATTAAAGACAAAAGAAGAATCACTATCTCAGTCCCTTCACCCTCGGTTTATCAAATAGATTTTGATGTTGTAATGGAGATGCTCGAAGATGTGGTCATTCTCAAAACCAACCACTCGCTTTTCAGCGGGAGGGTAGCTCCAGATCTTACAGTAGTAGGCGGAGGAACCATGATTAACGCCGAAGGGGAACAAGGAGAGAAGGCTACCTTTGGGAAGCGTTCCCCTTGGATGGACTGCTACGGCGAAAGAATGGGGAAAACAGAGGGAATCGCGATTTTGCAACACCCTTCAAACGATTGGTATCCCGCGCCTTGGTTTACTAGGGATTACGGGTTTTTCTCGCCCACACCTATGTATTGGCCAGAAGATAACGAACAAATAAAACTTTCTAAAGGAGAGCAAATTAAGTTGAGATATCGTGTACTGGTACATTCGGGAGATCATCTGGAAGCCGACATTGCCGGACATTTTGAAAATTATAAAACAGAACAAAATTGAATAAGGATGGAACGAAGATCATTTATTAAAAAGGCGGTAACTACTCAGGTCTCTTCACCCTTTTTCTTTTATTCATGTAAATTATTCACGTGGTATTATCCATAGGACGCCATGAAATCGTTTTTCCATGCTGCCACGTTCAGGGCAAGGGTCAACGCGGGTAACGGTTTACCTCCCCTCTTCAAGACGGTGTCCACGATGGAGCGGAAGACGGCGAAGATATCCGCTCCCCGGTCGGAGCGGAACTCGCCCGATACTTTCTGCTTGACTTTTATGTTCCGGATGGCGCGTTCCGAGGCGTTATTGTCGGGCGGCACCCCGGGATCGAACAAGAACGTGAAGATTCCATGGCCGAGAAGAGAATCTCCCTGACCTGTCCGGCCCACCGGCTCTTGTC
>CAYFMZ010000062.1:0-12701 GCA_964344275.1 uncultured Proteiniphilum sp. | reverse complement strand
TGCTGGGCCTCGATGACCACCATCACTCCCATCGGGTTCAACGTCTTCTGGATACACTCTTTTATTTGTGTAGTGAGCCGTTCCTGCACCTGCAGTCGCTTTGCGTACACGTCCACCACCCTGGCAATTTTACTTAGGCCGGTAATATAGCCGTCCGGAATATACGCCACGTGCGCCTTCCCGAAAAAGGGCAACATGTGATGCTCGCATAGCGAGAAGAGGTCGATATCCTTCACGATCACCATCTGCCGGTAATTTTCCTTGAAAAGAGCAGATCGGAGCATCGCCTCCGGGTCCTGCCAGTATCCTTTGGTCAGGTTCTGCATCGCCTTGGCCACTCTTTCGGGCGTTTTCAACAATCCTTCCCGTTCCGGGTCTTCACCCAGAAGCGAGAGAATATCACGCGTATGATCGGCAATAACCGATCGGCTTCTTTCTAATTCATCTGTCGACATCAGTTCTGGATGTTGTTATGACGTTCGCTATCGTTGCCCGTCTGGTTAATTGGGATTTTCACTTCATCCACCACGATATACATCTCTTTCCCGAACGAAGGAAACGTGCTCCTGAAATCCTGCATCGCTTCTTCCGCCTCTTCCCTCGTGGTAAAATTGCCCACGCGTAGGCGCCAGAAGGGCGATTCGAACAGGATTACTGTTTCGTGATCCGGAAACGCCTCGTTAATCTGAGCCTGCTTTCGATGTGCTTCGTCCTTCGAGGTACGCTGGTTATTGCCCGAGAAGGCCTGCACCTTGTATCCCCGCATGCGGTAGAATTGAGTGGAACCATCGGGCGACGTGTAAACCGTGCGGGGTGGAGCCATCGGGCGTCCCAGCACGTGTTTAATATTCTCGTCTTCGTAAACAGTGACCCGCCCTCTGCCCGTGGTGGAGTTCAACTCCTTCAGGATCTCATTATGCTGAGTGGACTGGCCAAACGCGTAGCCCGTGGCCGCGATCAATAACAAAATAAAGGGCAAGTAATATTTCATAATTAATGAATAACTTTTACCTATTAAAATGCTTCAATAATAGGCATGAATTTATCTACTCCCAAGGAGGCACCACCTATAAGGCCACCATCAACATCAGGGTTCGAGAAAAGCTCTTTCGCGTTGCCCGCGTTGGCACTTCCACCGTAGAGGATTGAGGTGTTATTGGCAATCTCCTTTCCATATTTTCCAACCAGCGTTTCACGAATAAACGCGTGCATCTCCTGCGCTTGTGCAGGCGAAGCGGTCTTACCGGTACCGATGGCCCACACCGGCTCGTATGCTAGTACGATCTTACTAAAGTCTTCGGCAGAAAGTTCAAAAAGAGATGCCTCGATCTGTGACTTTACGACGTCGAAGTGCTTCTCTGCTTCTCGTTCCTCGAGCACCTCCCCGATGCAAAAGATAGGAGTAAGGTTATTAGCCAAGGCCAGTTTCACCTTTTCTTTCAGTATCTCGGGAGTCTCACCGTAATAGGCACGGCGTTCGCTATGTCCCAGGATAACATACTTTGCACCGGTTGAAGCTACCATCTCGGCCGACACCTCACCCGTGTAAGCACCCGATTCTTTATCGGCGCAGTTTTGCGCGGAAACGCCTATCTTGTCCGAATCTACAGCCGCGGCCACGCTTGCCAGGTGAATAAAGGGCGTACCGATAACAACATCACAATTCACTTTTTTATCTTTCAGTGCTTCGTTCAGTTCTTTCGCTAATTCTATCCCTTCTTGCAGGCTTTTATTCATTTTCCAGTTTCCTGCTACAATGTTCTTTCTCATATCTATTTAATTAAATCAATTGGTAATTATCATTTTCTTTTTTGTCTTTTCCATTCATCCACTCCTTTCAGCAAGAGCAGCGGCACGATAAATAGCAACGCGACTATCCCTAATCGTCGTAATTCCGCGGTTTTCCGATCGATAGGGTTTATTAACGACGAGGCATCCAGGGACATACTTGTCAGGTCCAATCGCGGCACGTCGAGGTCATCCCACTTGTTAACCACGGTGCCCTCTTTCAACAGCATCAATCCCGGGTTTGCACGAATCATCGTCTTCAGCACCCGTTCGTCGGCATGTGTAAACTGAAAACCTGTTTTATGTTGTTCTTCCCAATCAGAAACAATTCGCGCGGGACTGGCGGTCACCAGGTAGAATGGATAGTCGTGTGCTTCCGCGTAGCGATATACCCCTTTAAATAGATCCAGGTTGCGCGCGCGTGTATCTTCCAGCGAGTGTGCAATCATCAGAAACTGGTACGACGGTTCCGAAAGGATCATATCGGTGATATTCTCTCCCGTGTACCATTGTCCATCGAGCTCATCATAATAGAGCGTTCCGATAGCAAAATCTTCTATTTTGGGTTTTTCCCCCTCCCTCACCACCCTCGTGGTCATATCCACGTAAGTCCAAGTGGTGTCGTTCCAGGGATAATTTTCCTCGGTAAACTCCTGTTCCACCCCCTCCTTGCTGTATATGAACACGGTCTCCAGCACATCGGCCTTCTCCGGGTCCACGAACATCTGTTGCGAGATATTAGCCCCGATATGGTATGGCCTGAAATCCATTACCGGCAAACGAACCACGTTCCATAACGAAAAAAGGAGTCCAAAAATCACGGTAAACAGTACTGCCGCGGGGGCCATCCCTCTCGAAAAGAGCGGTGTGATTCGTCTCCATTGCAACAATAGCAATATGGTCCCTGCCAAAAGCACCAAGTTTTTGTAGAATGTTTCCCAGTTACTGATGATGAGCGCGTCACCAAAACATCCGCAATCTTCAACCGGGTTGGTAATCGCGATCCACAACGTGAGCGGTGTGAAGAACGCCATAAACAGCCCGATGAATCGAACCGTCCACTTCCGGTAAACCCCTAGCAGCAATGCCACGCCCAGTGAGAACTCCGCCACCACCATGAAGATAGCCAGCGGCAAAGCCAGCGGAAACAGCCCTGTAAGCTGTAGCTCTATGAGGTAGTCTTCTATCTTGTACGCGAAGCCGAGCGGGTCTATCGCCTTCACGAAACCAGAGAACAGGAAGGTTGCCCCCACGATTACCCGTGCTACTTCTACTAGTAATTTCTCTATCTTGACTGCCACCTTTTATCGTCTTGATTTTTAAACTGTTACTTTACGCATACATCAACCCGTGACCACTCGATTGATCCACTTCATCTTCTGCCTTCTCACTCGAATTGCAGTTTGATAATCCCGAAAACAGCATAATTGATCATATCCTTGTAATTGGCATCCACCCCCTCCGAGATAAGTGTCTGTCCATCGAGTGTTTCGATCTCCTTCGTGCGGTAGATCTTCATCAGTATAAGGTCAGTATAGGAGCTCAGTCGCATGCTTCGCCACGCTTCATCATAGTCATGGTTTTTATCCAGCATCAGCTCCTTTGTTTCAGCCATAAGCTTGTCGTACCATTCCAATGCCTCCCCTGGGGAAATATCCACGGTATCGGCGTATCCCAGTTCCAGTTGAATAAGTCCAATAATACCGTAATTCACTATTCCAATAAACTCGGGAAGAATCCCCTCGTCCACCTTGCTCTCTTTCTTTGTCTCGAGCGAACGGATCCGGTTTGCTTTAATAAATATCTGATCGGTCACCGATTCAGGCCGGAGGATACGCCACGAGGCACCGTAGTCGTGTAATTTTTTACTGTAGATCTCACGGCACGCCTCAATTACTTCATCAAACTGGCTATTTGTAACGTCCATAGTAGGCTTGTAACATCTGTTTAAACGGAGCTAGCTGTTTGGGTCGCGATAAACGTCTATCCAACAGGTAGCATGCTTATAAAAAGAATAAATTGTAATAACCCGAACAAAGGTAATAAAAAAAGGCACAAGTTTGCCAACCTGTACCTTTTTAAATTTTTGTTTATCAATTTTACTTCTACGACACACGAAGGGTTCTACCCACTCTTAATACGGTTCGAGACGTAATATTATTGAGTCTACACAGTTCGTTTACTGACGTTCCGTACCGGCGTGCTATTGCTCCCAACGTGTCCCCGCTTTGTATACGGTGGTGGTTCACTTCACCCGACACGAATTTATTCGTGCTCTCGCTTGCAGGTTCTTTGTAATTCGACGCCTTATTTGCACTGTTCGCGTTACTCGCCACCACTACCCTGCTGCTACTGTTTGTTTTGCGATAGCTAGAATTGGTCACCAGGTACTCATCCCGGTGAGTGACTTTATTTTGAAAATCGATGATAAAGTTAGGGTTAATGGGTTTACCCAAGAATCGCGTTTCAAAGTGCAGGTGCGATCCAAACGAGCGTCCCGTGTTACCGGCCAAGCCAATAGGCTGTCCCGAAAGGACAAAGTCGTTCTCTTCCACGAGGAATTTCGACAAGTGTCCGTATACTGTCTCCAACCCGTTCACGTGACGTATTACCAGGTAGTATCCGTATCCTCTTCTCTCGTACTGCTTCACCCTTATTTTCCCATCGAATGCCGCGTAGATGGTATCTCCCGTCTGCGCTTTCAGGTCGATGCCGTAATGATAGCGTCGGCTTCCTCTACGTCCAAAGTTGGAAGTCATGTGCCCGTCAACCGGTATGGTAAAATTCTCCAGATCCACGATGAATGTATCGGGTGCATTTTTAAGGCTACCATACATATTCACGTAGCGATTCTCCCACATCCCCCCGTAGATATCATCGGCTGGGATTTCGCTGGGATCAAATATCTCTCGTTGCTCTTCGGCATCGTCCAGTACTGATAGATCCATCTTTAGCTTCAACCCATCTGCAAACAAGCCTGTCTGGTTGCTGAAGCTTGAACTGTGTAGTTGTTTATAAATAACCTCCGATCGCGGCTTGTCGGAAGCGTCCGTGAGGGATTGAGAAAATGAATTAAATGATACGAAAAGTAAGGTCGCGGACAATAGAACGCTTGCTCGTGCAAATAAATTATTTTTCTCCATTGCTACCTTTCAGTTTTTAAATACTCTACTAATTTTCCAGGTCATTCTCGCTTTATGAAAATTCATCTGGAGCATACAGGCTCTGCATAGTTTGTCGCGGGTAATCATGAATTTCGTTCGCGTTAAAAAAGCGAGCCAACTCTACTTCCGCCGCTTCGAGAGAATCGGATGCATGTACAATATTTTCTTGCACGCTCATGCAATAATCTCCCCTGATGGTGCCCGGCTGAGCATCTCTTCCGTTTGTAGTACCGGACAGTTTTCGAACCACGTTTACCACGTCCAATCCTTTCAATGCCATAACAATCACGGGGCTAGCCTGCATGGACTCCTTTACTCTACCATAAAATGGCTTCTCCTTGATATGCGAATAATGCTCCTCCAGCACCTTGTCTGACAGGCACAACATCTTCATTCCCACGATCTGGATCCCCTTTTTTTCGAATCGGGAGATAACTTCCCCCAAGAGGCCGCGATGAATAGCGGAAGGTTTGAGAATTACTAGTGTTGCCTGCATACCGATAAGACCTGCATTGAATTACAATTAGATGCGAAAACGACCTTTTAATTATTGATTTTTTTCCTTAATCACCTTCAAAGTAAACTTTTTATTATTTCACGTGCAAATTATCTACACCTTTTTTTAAGATTAGGATCTCGCCAAAAACCACCACATTCCATCCACAATAATGATACTCAGTCGATTATAGCAAAACATGTTATATAACACATTTCGTTGATTTCAAATTAATTAGAATTCCGTTAACAAATTATTAACTTTTCCTTGTCGGTTTGATAATTGTCGCAGTGCCATCAATTTCACGTTTTTTAATACGAATGCAACGAAATAGCCTCTTTTTCCTCTGTCATAACAAAGAGATTTCCGTATCTTTGTCGCGAATTTACGATTAAACCAGTAGAATTCAGGAGGATTGCCTTGAATTGAAAAATCAGGATATAAAATGATCAAGTACAAGTTAATCAACAACATCGCCGGTTGGGCCGTGTTTGCTGTAGCTGCCGCCGTTTACCTACTTACCATTGAGCCCACGGCCAGCTTTTGGGATTGCGGTGAGTTTATCACTCAAGCCTATAAATTGGAAGTAGGGCATCCCCCTGGTGCCCCTATCTTCATGCTGGTGGGTAACTTCTTCACTCAGTTAACACAAGACCCCACGCGAGTTGCCATGATGGTTAATATCATGTCGGCGCTCCTTAGCGCATTCACCATTTTGTTTCTTTTCTGGACCATCACTCATCTTACGCGTAAGTTGGTATTGAAACAGGGTGAAAGCGAGCTTACCCTGGGGCAAACCATCGCGGTCATCGGTAGCGGACTGGTAGGCGCGCTGGTGTACACGTTCTCCGACACGTTCTGGTTTTCAGCAGTAGAAGGCGAAGTGTACGCTTTCTCGTCGATGCTCACGGCCCTCGTTTTCTGGCTCATCCTCAAGTGGGAAGACAACGCGCACAAACCTCATTCCGACAAGTGGCTGGTACTGATTGCCTACATCATGGGATTATCTATCGGCGTGCACCTGCTGAACCTGCTCTGTATTCCTGCTATCGTGCTAGTGTACTACTTCAAGAAAAACAGTAACCCTACATGGAAGGGTATCTTCTGGTCGCTGTTATCCTCCTTTGGCTTAATAATAGTGCTTATGTGGGGTATCATCCCGGGCTTCACCAAAGTGGGCGGCTGGTTCGAACTCTTCTTCGTGAACACCCTAGGGCTTCCTTATAACAGCGGTGTATTCGTCTATATTGCCCTGTTAGTGGCTAGCATCGCGTGGGGCCTTTTCGAGACACTCTCCGGGAAGGGGCAGGAGTCACGCGCTCGTACAGCTCTTTTCATTAGCTTAGGATTAACGGGGATCCTTTTTATCGGTAGCAGCGGTTGGTTATGGGTTATTCTCATTGCCACCGGCGCATACCTTGTATTCAAATACAAAAAGCTGAATACCCGGATTATTAATCTCTCGATGACTTGCCTGATGGTCATCCTAGTGGGTTTCTCGGCCTACGCGCTCATACCTATCCGTTCCAGTGCCAATCCTCCACTCGATCTGAACTCGCCCGAGGATATTTTCTCGCTGGGCAGCATGCTCAACCGTGAACAGTACGGGCAAACCCCGCTCCTTCATGGTACCACCTACGCCTCTAAGATTGTCCGTGATCCAAATGGTGCAGCTCTTACCAAAGGCGAGCGTACCTCATACAGGCAAATCGTGAAGGACTCACCGGATCAAAAGGACCGGTACGAAAAAGTCACCTCCCCTATCTATCAATATAGCCACACGATGCTGCTTCCGCGGATGCACTCCACCACTAATAACCCGTCATTCGGAAATCATATTATCGGGTACGAACGCTGGGGGGACGTGACCGACCGGAACCAGCCCCCCACGTTCTGGCAAAACCTGAAATTTCTCGTGAATTACCAGATCAATTTCATGTATTGGCGCTATTTCATGTGGAATTTTTCCGGGAGGCAAAACGACTTGCAGTCCGACGGGGGAATAACATCAGGTAATTGGATCACCGGCATTCCTTTCTTTGATGAGCACGTGTTAGGGTTAGGCCCTCAGGACGAGATTGCCCCTGATATTGTCAACAATAAAGGGCGCAACAAGTACTACATGCTCCCCCTGCTTCTCGGTATCATCGGCATCCTCTATCAACTACGTTTAAAGGTAAAGGGACAACAAAGCTTCCTCGTGGTCTTTATGCTTTTTTTCATGACAGGGTTAGCCATTATCCTCTACCTCAACCAAACCCCTTTCGAACCGCGTGAAAGAGACTACGCGTACGCGGGTTCGTTTTACGCTTTTTCCATTTGGATAGGCATGGGTGTTGCCGGAATAGGCCTCTTTCTCAGGAAATATATACAAAACACCACGGCTGCCACCGCGCTCGCGACGGTAGCTTGCCTCTTCGTACCCATTCAGATGGCATCAGAAAACTGGGACGACCACGATCGTTCAGGCCGCACCTTAGCCCGCGACACGGGCATGAACTACTTGGTAGGCATTGGTGAAAACGGCATTCTCTTCACTAACGGCGACAACGACACCTATCCTCTTTGGTACGTTCAAGAGACCGAGGGGTTCCGCACCGATGTGCGTGTCACCAACCTCAGCTTCCTGCAAACCGAGTGGTACGTTGATCAGTTGTTACGCCAGGCTTACGAGTCGGAGCCTCTCCCCATAGAATGGCCTCGCCGCGCGTATTCTGGTGAGGCGGGAAGCGCGGCTTTTGTTATCACACGTCAGGAGATCGAAGACGCGTTGCGTCAAGGCAATATTCCTCCCCTCTCCTACGGCACCCACTTTGATGTAAATGCTTACAGGGATACCATAGACTTGAGTACAATGATGCAAAGGTTGCGTACCGGGGACTACAAACCCCTCAACCCGTTTACTACTGGCGAAACCCAGGTGATTCCTACCAATCTACTTCGTCTCAACGTTGACTCGTCACGTGTGAACTGGGATCGTTTAGCAGCGATGCCTTCCGATCGCATGCACATCAACCTCGAGGGTAAAACGGCCATCTACCGCCAGGAACTTATGATCCTCGAGATGCTTCATAACATCAACGAAGGCAACTGGGAGCGCGATATTCATTTCGCCACCACCATCACCCCGTCGCTCTACTTGAATCTGCAACAGACTAACTTTTCGCTCCACGGGCTCTCTTACCAGGTAGTTCCCGGAACCCCTCTTTATGGTGGTGTAAACATTGACGCCGCGTACGACAACATGGTCAACAAGTTCCGTTGGGGCGGTCTCGAAGAGAATCCCGATATCTATTTCGACGAAACCAGCCGCAGGATGCTTTCCACGTTCCGGCTCTATTTCACCCAGCTCGTGAACGCGTTGGTGAACGCGGAGGAACACGACAAAGCGCTAACAGCCCTCGACAAGGTAACCGGGATGGTGCCAGATTCTGCTGTATCGTACGGTACCGACGGGTTGCTTTTTGCCCGTGCTTACTACCAGTTGGGCGAGAAAGAAAAAGCGGAAGCTTTAATCGCGACAATCAAAGGTCGTCTGGACTCCAATCTTGATTGGTTTTCCCGGTTAAGTGCCCTACAGTTATCCAACTCGATGAGCGATGTCATCTACAACAACATTAACCCTATGATGCTGCTCACTAGCATCTACCAGCAGCACGATAAAGAGCGCTACACGTTGTTGATAGACGATCTGCTACAGCGTGCCCGCCAGTTTTACGGCATGGGGGTTCCCTACTTGGGAGATCTTCTCGTTAAGGAGATCACAGACGGGTCGGTTCAAGGCTACTACTCGGCCGCGCCAGAAGATTCGTTGCACCGGTCTATAGAAGAGGCCACCATGCAAAAAGCGTTAGGAATGATGCAACAGTACAGTCCACGGTTGCTGGAACAATACAACACCACGGGCGAATAAAACAGACATGCTAATAGAACAACCCCCATTTATATATAGAGCACTCTACCCGAAAGCCCTTTGGCGCTTAAAGATTCCTTTTCAAAAGACGGTATATCTTACTTTCGACGACGGCCCCATCCCGGAGATCACGCCGTGGGTATTGGATATTCTCGACGAGTACGAGGTTAAAGCCACCTTCTTCTGCGTGGGCGACAACGTACGAAAATACACTTACCTGTACGAGGAGATACTCGATAGCGGTCACCGTGTGGGCAATCACACGTTCCATCACCTTCAGGGGTGGTTAACCTCTTCTGAAGAATTCTTAAACGATACACTCCAAGCCGACCGGCTGATTGGCTCCACTCTATTTCGCCCGCCGCACGGGCATATGATTTTCCCACAACCTAGATTACTCAAGAAGCATGGCTACAAGATCGTGATGTGGGACGTGGTAACCCGCGATTATAACGTCAAGCTCCCTCCCGAGCGAGTGTTCGAGAATGTAAAAAAATATACTCGCGACGGCTCCATCGTTGTTTTTCACGACTCGTTGAAAGCCGAGAAAAACATGAAATACGCCCTCCCCCGCGCTATAGAATGGCTCAAAGAAGAAGGCTACACCTTCGAGCTCATCCCTGGTCTTCCCAAGCTATCGGGTTCACGCCAGAAAACCGGCACCCCGGAAATACCGGCTGCCGGTGCCTCCTTTTAGCAAAAAGTATCGAATCACACTATACGATGTTACTATAGAACCGTTAATTGATATCCTTTTCCCGATTCCGTCTTGATCCACATTCCCTCATCCCTTTCTATTAATTTCCGTAATCTAGAGATCAAATTATGTATGCGGGCATCCAAATAGAACGCATATTCTTGCGCCCATAATGTTTTTGCCAAATGGTCGAGAGCAACAAAACTGTTTTTATTCCTCCATAACAAGATCAAACCATTCTTCTCCATTGGAGCTAATACTTTAATGAAATGATTCCCGTAGAACCACTCATTTGTCTCTGACTTCAATAAATATCGACTTATTTTAATCTCCCTCGAGTCCAGATTCTTTCGTGCAAATCGCCGTATATATGCATCCAATACCGTTACATTCAACGGTTTTTCAAGGTAATTTACACCACCGGCATCAATCCCTCTTATAACCAAATCAATATCTGTACGAGAGGAGATAAATAGGATGGGAATAAATGGAAACAGCGAAAAAAGTTCCTTAGCCTTATCAATACCGCATTCTCCTCCTATATTCACGTCTAACACGATAATGTCAGGTGTAAACTGCAGGATAACAGTATTTATTCCCGCGAGTGAATTTTGGAAATGCACCTTGTACCTCATACCGATAAGTGCCTGGCTTATAGCCTGTCCAAATTCAAAGTCATCGTCTACCAATAACACATTTAATGTCTCAATCATGATTTTAGGTTTTTTAATGGTGATCCGGAATATCTGCATTGGCTGTTTAAAGTTGAACCATTAGCAGGAACTGCAACAAATGCAAATTTAATTATTTTATTTAAATTACCAAATTCCACGTTGGAGCAAAGCCAAAAGCAGAGCCATCTATTCTCTCTGGCCACGCGAGAGG
This sequence comes from uncultured Proteiniphilum sp., assembly GCA_964344275.1. Taxonomy (GTDB): domain Bacteria; phylum Bacteroidota; class Bacteroidia; order Bacteroidales; family Dysgonomonadaceae; genus Proteiniphilum. The sequence continues at coordinate 1,758 of CAYFMZ010000062.1, read as the reverse complement.
TTGACCTCGGGTGAAGAAGTGCTAATTAAGCATTATTGTTAAGCCTGGTTAGATAATATTAGATTTAAATAGTGATTTTCTTAAAAAAAACCTCTATTATTGCAAAAGACAGATAATGACACACTAATCTGATGGATAATGGAAAATTGACATTTGGTGTTAAGCGATCAGAGATATCAATATTTTTGATAAAGGAATTTGTTCTAAGTCTAGGACTTGATAGTGATATTTGCAACTCCACTGTTAACATTTGGTTAAGTGTTTCTATAACGTGATGTTAGATTAAATTGGCGTTGAGCTAGGATTTCAGAAGAAAGCAGTAGAATTACCTAACATAATAATAGAATGATGCACGATTTGTTTAATAATAGTGTTTAAAATAATATCTCATGAAAAAATTAAAAAAGATCAGATTAAGTAGCGAGTTAGTTCTTAGTACTTGCGAAATGAAACAAGTTGTTGGTGGGAGTGGAGCCGCTATTTGCTCTAATATGTCATCACAGGCTATTTGTTTCTCAGGTTTTGGGTGTACAGATAGTTTTGGTAACACGGGACATTGCGGTTGGGTTAATGCATGGTCAAAATGTGTTTGTGTTTCTGCTGGCGGTGAGTAATCTCCAAAGGACACGAAAATAAATGGCCGTTTGTTTATGTATTCGTTGGGAATAATTTGAAAAATTGATTCCCAACGAATACATAAAATGTGCATGTTCTACATTTAATAAACGGGTGAAAACAAGATGAATACTCTAATTTTCCTCTTAGTTCTGTTATGTCAATCCACAGGTAATCAGTTGGATTCGGATTCTATCATGCAAGTTGGAGGATTAAATAGAAATGAGCCTATACCCCCTCGAAAAGTCGATACAGCGATTCTTAGAACGTGGTACGAGTTTACACAAATGGTAAATTTCGACGGTGTACTGTTGACAGCAAGTGATACTATGGTGCTTGTCATAGGAAGTAACCACTCCTTGTATTACGATTGGAACAGGGAAGAAAAATATAAAAACATGATCGGCCAACTTGATGCAGCAAAGAAAACGACTAAAGAAATCATATATAAATCGATTAATACCTTCTCTGAACTTGCAGTCGATCATCAACGATTGTCTGAGTTCACTCCAAACAGGGATAATTCGGAAATATTAAAAGACAGAGAAAACCATATTATCATCACCACCGATATGGATGATGCAGACATATTACACGAGCAGTTTTATCTTTTGGAAGAAAATATTCCCTCTCAGAACTGGTATTTGAGTGAAGATACACTTACAGTATTGGGCTACACTTGCTATAAAGCTACATGTAATTTCAGAGGCAGAGACTATATCGCATGGTTTGCTCCGGATATTCCTCTGCACGACGGTCCTTTCAAATTCTATGGACTTCCTGGATTAATTCTATTACTCGAAGATACAGAAAATTTATTTCAATTTAGAGCCATTGGATTAGAGCAGTTATCAAACGTTGAGATTGTATCTGAAAGTAAAAACAACTTTATCAAGTGTACCCCCGAACAGTATACGCGAATAAAAAAGAAAATAAGGGAAACACTTTTTTTGTATTATTCGCGAGGAATATCATTATATGTAACAAAAAGACGGTTGCCTATCGATTATATACCTCTGGAGGTAGAATTCTGATCAAGACGAATATGAATAAATTCGAATAATTCACTGAATTTCAATGCAAATCGTGAATTTAAAATAAGCATACGAATTTAATATCAGTTAAGTATCAACTAATAGGAAA
>CAYFMZ010000061.1:0-13120 GCA_964344275.1 uncultured Proteiniphilum sp. | reverse complement strand
AGGCGGCAGGTACGTTTAGGATGTACCTTTATCAGTCGAATATCGGGTTTCTGCAAACGCGTTTGTCGTGCTGATGACCTCGATTGCTCTTGTGTTGGGACTATTCGGGTATGTTTTCGCGGAGCAGATGTTAAACTTGCTGGGGACCCCCGAAAGCATGCTCCAAAATGCGAAAGTTTACCTAAGAATCAATTTCTTGGGTATCCTGTTTCTTTTCGGTTACAATTTTATCAGCACGGTGATGCGTGCGCTCGGTGATAGTCGCACGCCCCTCCGCTTCGTGACGGTCGCGGTAATCGCGAACGTAATCCTCGACCCGCTCTTTATATCGATTTTCGATTGGGGTATCGCCGGTGCGGGGTATGCCACGGTGGTCTCTCAAGGTTTGGCTTTTCTCTATGGTTTTGCTTACCTAAAACGTAAAAGATTGGCCCCTTTCACTCGCCCCACGGTACCTGCCTGGCGTGAAATTCGATTGATATTGAACCTCGGTATTCCGTCCGGCTTGCAGATGGCGGTAATCTCTGCCGGTTCCGCGGCGATTATGAGCGTTGTCACCTCGTTTGGCGGGAGCGTTGTCGCCGGCTTCAGTGCCGCGCAGCGACTGGATAACGTCATCATGTTGCCCGCGCACGCGTTGGGCACCGCGGCCACGAGTATGGCAGGGCAAAATATCGGGACCAAGAACTGGGAGCGGGTGCACACGATCGCGAAGTATGGCGTGCTTTTTAACTTCCTGATCATGTTCACCATCGGCGTGTTTGTTCTTTTATTCGCCGAGTTTGGGATCAAACTGTTTATACGCGATGAAGCCGCGGTGGACTTTGGAAGGAAATATTTACGGGTCGTCGCCCTGTGTTACCCTTTTCTCGGTATCAACTTTATTTTGAACGGAATTGTTCGGGCTTCCGGTGCCATGTATCAAGTGCTTATCTTGAACATCCTCTCCTTTTGGGTATTGCGCTACCCCCTCACTTGGCTCTTTTCGGACCACCTTGGATCCATCGGTATTGCCGTGGGTATAGGAACAAGTTTTATTATCAGTAGCGGGTTTGCTTATCTTTATTTCCGATTTGGAAAATTCAGGAAAAAAGATTTGATCAGTGCGATGTAAGATAAAATAATTACAGTTGTGAACTGTAACAAGGAAAAATTACCGTTATTAGTTCACGAATGAGTAGAAACGATTTTATACTTGAGATATATGAAGACAAGCGGACAGTGTTCCGAGTGCCGGATATTGCCATGCTTTTTCCCAGGGAAGAGAGTAAAAGCTTGAGCGATCGATTGGGATATTATGTTCAGACAAACAGGCTTCTGAATCCTCGTAAAGGTGTTTATGCTAAGCCGAATTATAATCCCCTCGAATTAGCCAATATTCTTTATACTCCCTCGTATATCTCATTGGAATACGTGTTGCAAAAGGCGGGAGTGATATTCCAGTACGACTCTCGTGTCACGAGTGTAAGTTATCTTTCCCGCGAGATAAAAATTGAAGGGAATACATATGACTATCGTAGGATCAAGGAAGAAATTATCATTAACATGAACGGGATTATTCGTACGGATAATGTCAACACAGCAACACCTGAAAGGGCATTCCTTGATATGATCTATTTGAACAAGGAATTTTATTTTGATAACCTTAACTTGCTCGACAGGGAATCGATCGTCAGGATGCTTCCTGTCTACAAGTCGGGCGCATTGGAGAAACGGGTCGCTAAACATATTGGAAATGGTTGATATCAAAAAGCATAAATTCTTCTTGTTTCAAATACTCAAAGATATTTATGAGGATAAAGATCTCGCGGCTATTCTTGGGTTCAAGGGAGGTACTGCACTGACATTTTTTTATGACCTGCCTCGGTTTTCAGTTGATTTGGATTTCAATCTATTGTATGCTGATAAAGAAGAAATGGTATATGAAAAAGTACGATAAATCCTACTAAAGTACGGAACTATCCACGACGAAGCAGTGAAATTCTACGGAATTATATGTGTGTTGGATTATGGTGCTGGAGAACGTAAGTTGAAAGTGGAAATATCAAATCGCTTCTTTGGTGATAGGTATGAAGTTAGAAACCTTTTAGGAATCACTATGCAGGTAATGGTTGCCCCGGATATGTTCGCTCATAAACTTTGCGCTATGCTCGACCGAACGGCCATAACCAATCGAGATATATTCGATTGTTGGTTCTTTATGAACAATAAAACAGCGGTTAATAAATCCATAGTTGAAGCTCGTATGAAGATGCCTTTGGCCGACTATCTCCAAAAATGTATTGATACACTTGAAGCAATGAGCAGCGAAAGGATGCTTCAAGGCTTAGGTGAACTCATGGGTGAAGAAATGAAGAGGTTTGTCCGTACGAAGCTTCGTGCCGAAACAATAACCTTACTGAAATTTTACAAGCAGTTTCCTATTTTAGGATGATAAGATTAGCTGGATGGGTTGTAGTTTGTAGAATTGTAACCGCTGTAATTGTGCGGTCGTAACGAAGTGGGTGAAAAAGTTCATTTGTAGTATTCTCTCCCGATCGGTTTTACTCGAACTCCTTCCTTAATATTCGAATCGAGTTTAGTATCGCGATGAGGGAGACGTCCACCTCGGCGAAAACGGCCTCCCACATGGTGGCGATGTTCTCACCTCAAGGATGAGGGAAGCTGGGAAGGATGCCGGGAGCTGGGTCCATGTGTACAGCTGCTGTACGGGAAGGAAAAGATATGATTTATATCATTCGAACGGCTTTTCTGCTAAGTATAGGGTGACGACTCCAAGCGTGTATCTCCTAAGCCGGATACTGGTAAAGCCGTTCTTTTTTAGTATCAACATCATTTCTCGTCCTTGTGGGAAAGCGGCGATGGAGGAGAGAAGGTAATCGCATGAATGTCCTTCGTTGGAATGGAGGCGTGCCAGAGCGGGTATCACGTGACGGCAGTAGATTGCGTGAAGTTGTTTCATGGGTGCTCTCTCGGGCTTAGTGAGCTCAAGAGAAAGGAACAAGCCACCTGGTTTTAACACACGGAGCACTTCCTGAAAGCTTTTGTCGATATTCTCGAAATTTCGTACTCCAAAACAGGTGATGGCCGAGTCAAAACTATTGTCGGCATAAGTGAGGTTCGCGCAGTCTTGTTTTTCGAACGTGATAAGATCTTGTAGCCCTTTTAATTTTACCTTTTCTTGGCCAATTTCGAGCATATGCGGGCAGATGTCGATAGCAGTGATCTTTTTTGGTCGCAATATCTTTCGTGCAAGAATGGCAAAGTTGCCGGTTCCGGTGGCGACATCCAGTATTCGATCGTGGGGATATTTCCGTAATTCTTTCAGGGCATCGCTCCGCCAATAATAATCAATACCCAATGACAAGGTGTCGCTCAGTTTGTCGTACACCGGGGCGATATTATTGAACAGATGCACCATCTGCTTTTTCTTGGAATGGCTGTTATTATAAGGGTTTATCCTTTCTACTTTGTAGTTCATTTTTCGTGTTTATAAAGGTGTTAGTGAGATATGTCATATATACGATTTTTTTTCAATATATCAAAATTTAAGTGTTTCCGCATCGTTGCAAGAGGATAAATCTGTAATGGAGTATGTTGCCACTCGAGATCATCTATGTTGTTGATGAATTGCTTTAATTTGCCTCTTGATGATATTTTATAGCTATATTTGTAAACCACATTGCATCGATGAATACATTTACCAATATAAAGGATCTGCTGAGGACGTTGGCCAGGGAGCAGGCACTGTTATCGGAAATGTTCGAGAAGCGAAAAACCTTCTCGTATAAGTACGATTACGCCCTGCAGATGGTGGACGACGACGAGAGCAGAATCAGTTACCTGATCGATCGGGGGGTGATCCGTGAAAACGGGAATTGGTTGGAGCTTGACGACCAGTTTCTACAATTTTTCGAACAGGTGCTGGAGGTGAATGAGGAGATCAATATTTCGCTAATCGATTCAAATATCCAGTATCTGAAGGACAACATCGATTACTTCCTGAAGGAAAATAACGAACATCGAAAATATAATTACCTGCGAACGATAAAAAGTTCGTTGAGGAAAACGGGTGCCCTCACGTTGCGGAACGTGGTCGATTTAAAACGGAATATCGACAATACATTCAAGAACGAGCCAAACTACAAGATAAAGAAAGCAAAGCTGGAGTCGCTGGATAAGAAACGAGACGATATTTCCTCTTTCATTGAACGAATAGAGCATCTTATAAACGAGGAGGAACAGACATTCTTTAAGGTCGCGTTGGACGATGAGTTGATACAGATCATCCACCTTTTAAAAGTGCAACTAAACGAGTGCAGGCATAATATAATTGACGCGCAAAAACAGATTATCGAATACCTTAACCAGATACAGTATCAGAGCCAGGTGGTGGAGAAAGTACGCCAGCTGAAGTACTTGAAAGATCAATTCACGATTCGTAATGATACGGATATCGACAGGCTGTTGGCCTCCGACACGCACCTTATTCATGAAAAAAGAACTACCTACCCGCTCAAGTTGTCGCTCGATTACCTGGGGAGCGACGATGCATTGGATAGCCTGCGCAAGGTGGGACTTAGGCAGGGAACGAACACGCGAACGGGTCTTCCTTTGGCTCCCACACTCCCCCTCGAGCTTTTGAGCGAGGAGGTGCAAACGGCCGTGCAGGTCAACTTGGAAGAGGTGCGGAATGGGTTTGTTGCCTCGGGAAACGATCTTTTCAGTTTCGTTACGCGCTATCCCTACGAACGGGACCTGTCGTTCGATGAGATGGTGACCGTTTTTTGCCAATTGATTTCGCTGTACGAGCAAGAATTCGTGATAACCCAACAATTCGAGGCGGTTCAGGAGGTTGAGTACGCGCTCGTGTATCCTAAATAAACATGATATGAACATTCCAAAGCAGACCGCGCAGGTTTTCGAGATATTGAGCAGGGGGCAGTTTATCAGCTCCAATAGCTCCGACCCCGAGATAAAGAGGCTCTATGATGTGCTGGACGAGGAACAGAACTACGAAAAGTTGTACCACTATTTTCAGCAGATACATTTCACGTTGGAAAAAGGGGACGGTTTCTATTACTTCTCGAGGGTGGAGAACCGTGCGGACCTGGAACGCAAAATAGAGCAGGCGTTCAAGTGGATCGACGTGCTCGATTTTTTCAAGACGTTCGATCACTCCTTTGGCGCGGGTACACGTTTCACTCCTTCGGATATCTTGGTGCAGTTGAACGTGAACGCGGAATTGAAGGTGAAGATCGAGGGGCTTAAACGGCATGCTCCCAATAGAACGAAACACTCCGATATTTTGGTCAAAATAATTAACGATATGCGCGGCGACCGTTTTTTTGAACTCGAGAATGAAATATCGGAGCAATACAAGGTGCTCTCTTCTTTCAAATACCTGGAGGAGTTGGTGCTATCCATTCAAATAACAGACGAGGTGAAGCATGAGATACCTGAATAAAGTCATTTTCATTGAAAGCGCGAACATCCGGTACGCTGAACTCAAGCTGGACGGGAACGTGCACTTGATTGGTACGCAAGGGGTGGGGAAGAGCACCTTGTTGAGGGCGCTGCTGTTTTTTTACAACGCGAATCAGCAAAAACTGGGCATCCCGATCGAGAAAAAACGGTTTGTCGACTTTTATTACCCGTACCGCAACTCGTTTATTGTTTACGAGGTGATGCACGAGAACGGGCCTTTTTCGGTGATGACCTACAAGTCGAGGGGCCGGGTGGTTTTCCGTTTTTATAACTCGGCGTACGACCCGTCGCATTTTATTGACCCGGCGGACGGGCAGATCGCCGAATCGTGGGACGCGGTCCGAGATAACTTGGGGCGAAACGGAATAAAATACACCCGCCTGGTGGATCGATACGAAGAGTATCGGGATATTATTTACGGGAACAACAAAGGGATCGGGAGTGAGTTCCGCAAGTACGCGCTGTTAGAAAGTAAGCAGTACCAGAATATCCCCAGGGCTATTCAGCATGTCTTCCTGAACTATAAGGTGGAAAGCGATTTTATTAAAGACACGATCATCCGATCGTTGAACGACGATGAAATACCCATCGACCTGTCGAATTATACTCTTCACCTGAAAGATTTTGAAACCCAACTGAACGATATAAAACTGTGGACTGAAAAGCCGGCCAAGGGAGAAAATCGAATTCGGAGGCTTGCCGACAGCATCGTGGAGACCTATTCTCAAATCCGCTTTATTGAACAGGATTTCCGTCGGCTAACGGTGGAACTCGCCGCTCGGATGCATCAGAACGGGGAGCTTCAAACGCAACTTGAGGGGCAACTATCGAAAGAGGTGGAGAAGGAAGTGGCTGCCCTTGAAAGGCAAAAGAATTCCCTGAGATACTACGACGAACGCAGAGTAAGTTTATCAGGTGAACGGGGCGTTTTTGTAGACAAGCTGAAAGAGGCCAAGCAGAAAGGCGACGAATATGAGCTCCTGCGTATTGAGGAGGTGCTGGTTAGGGTGGATAAAAAGGGCGATTGGATACAGGAGCAACAAGACCTGGGGAACCAGAAAATGTTGCTTGAGAGCAATTTCAACGATGTTAAACAGAAATACCAGACGCAAATCGATCAACTGAACAACCAGTTTGAATCATTCCGAAATGGGCAACATGAAAAGATACAAGGACTGAGGGATGATTTTTTTCAGTTCAAGGAGATGCTTTCGGGTGAGTATGAGCAGATGATTGCCGATATAAAAAAGCAATACGAAGAGAAACGCCGGGAGACGCGTCAACGGGTGGATGAGAAAAAAGATGAGCTGTTGAGGCTCCGGAATAGGCGGTTTGAAGTGAAAAATACCCGTTATTATGAAGATGAAATATTGAAATGCAGGGAGCAAATACAGGGCGACACTGAAAAAAGTCGCCAAGTACGCGATAAAATTGCCCGGTTCGAAAACGATACTGCCACGTTAAAGAAACAGTGGGAAATGGATAGGCAGCGGTTGGAATCCACCGCGGAAGAGGAGGCGACCAACCACAGGAAAGCCATTCAACAGGCGTTGGAAGCCAAGGAGGAGATCCGTGTCCGAATAGAGAACAGCAAAAACTCGTTGTACGGTTGGCTAAACAGGGAATACCCGGAGTGGGAGGAGTCGATCGGTAAGGTGATTGATGAGGAACGGGTGCTATTCAACACGAGCTTGGCACCCGTGAAGACCGGACTTGCCCCGGACAGCTTCTACGGCATCAAGATTGACCTCGACGAGATCGAGAAAAATGTAAAGACCGTGTCGGACTACGAGGCGGACATCAAAGCGTGGGAGGACAAGATCGAGGTAAGTAAAAAGGGCATCGACGAGGTGAACAAACGTTTGCTGGAACAGGTAGATGCTCTGAAAAGGAAATATCTGCCCGGGATCAGGAGCAATAAGGAAGGGGTAGTGAAGTGTAATTACGAGATTTCTCAATATAAAATTTCCTCCGACAAGGCGAATATAGAGTTGGATAACTGGCAAAGGAAAGCGGAGGAGGATCAGAAAAACGATTTAGACGAGATTAACCGGCGGTTTGATGCGACGACGAATGATAAGCTGACGGTGGAGAGTGAATCGGAGTCTATTGAAAACCAAATCGATAAAAAAATTAATGCAAAGCTGAAGGAAAAGGAGTCGAAGACAGAAGACAGACGAAAGCAGGTGGATGCGGAGGAACAGGCAATCGCTCGTGCTATTGACGACCGGCGAGAAGAGACGGGTAGGGCGGTTCGATTGTTAAAAGAGAAGCAAGAGAAGGAACTGGAAGATAAAGGGGCCGATACCCGAAAGATCAAGGCACTCCAAGAGCAACTCAATGCGATTGAAGAGGAACTGAATTTTATCGAGGAGAATACGGAGCTGGCCTTCAATTACAGGAAAGATGAAAGAGAGTTGTTCAGCAAGGTCGACTTTTTCAAGACGCAACGAGATTTGCTGGACGACAAGTTGAGAGAACTGGAAGCGAGGCAGGAAAACCAGCAACAGAAGCAACAGGCTGAACTCGATCAGATCCGTTCGCGCATCGCTGAATTGAGAAAGCGCGTCGAGGAGATAGAGGAAGATGAACGGCACTATTCCGATTTTCAACAGTCGGACGCGTACTTGGATAATACAGACTTGTTTCGAGAGTCGCGCACAACCGGCAATCAGCCCACCGAGAAAAGGGGGACGGTTATTATCCAGGAGTTGATAGCAAAATATTATTCCCGTATGAAGCACGTGGACACCTTGAAGGAGAGCGTCCACACGTTCACCGGTAATTTCAGCGAGCAGAATATTTTCAAGTTTAAAACAAGACTGATCGAGGAGTCAGAGTTTCGACAGTTTGCCGAAGAGTTGCAAGAATTCATCGAAGAGGATAAAATTAGCGAGTACGAGAAGCGGGTTAACGAGCTCTTCGCACGTATCATCCAGCAGGTGGGCAATGAAACGGAACAACTGTTGTCGAAAGAGAACGCCATCCGTAGGGTAGTGAACGATATCAATGCCGATTTCGTGCGGAAAAACTTCGTGGGTGTCATCAAGAGCATCGAGCTGAGGGTGGTGCCGAGCAGCAATAAAGTGGTCCAACTGTTAGCAGAGATAAAGCAATTCAACGACGAAAACGTGTATAATTATGGCGAGGTAAATCTCTTCACGTCCGATCAACAGAGTAGGGAAGAAAACAATAAAAAGGCCGTTCAGTACCTCTCTTTGCTTAGTAAAGCTATTTCGGGATACCGGAACAGTTCAATTTCGTTAAGCGACTCGTTCGAGTTGGAGTTCAGGGTGGTCGAGAACGACAACGATACCGGTTGGGTGGATAAGTTGGCAAACGTGGGTTCCGATGGGACGGACGTGCTGGTGAAGGCGATGATCAATATCATGCTCCTCAACGTGTTCAAGGAGGGAGCGACGAGGAATAAATTCAAGGATTTTCGACTGCATTGCATGATGGATGAGATAGGAAAACTGCATCCGAACAACGTGCGAGGAATTTTAAAGTTCGCGAACGACCGGAATATATACCTCGTGAACGGGTCTCCTCAATCTTTCGATGCGCTCGCGTATCGGTACACCTACCAGTTGAGCAAAAAGAGCGATAGCACGATCGGAAAGGATGTCACGGTAATACAACGGATTGTAACGAATAATCGCTTGTGATAATGAAGAAGTTATCCCTTCCCTTGGCAGAGCGTTTGCTCCAACTCCGAAATGGAGAGAAAATTCAAGCGAGCAGACTAAGACAAGCAGTTTTTAAGGAACTCTTGTCGGAAAACATACTCTATAAAACGGGCCGGAGCAGGGGACACATTTTACTTACCAACAGGGAGCAATTTGATCTGTTTTTACGGAACCACTATTCCATTGCCAACCTGGAGGAGTATGTCGCCTTGTTGAGGCAGGAGGATTATTCCCGCTCCGATTTGGTAAAGGTCTCTACAGATTCAAAATTATCTCAAAGACGAAGTTTCAAGGGATTTCTGGTGAACACGTACGAGCCGGTTGAGGTCGTCCTGAATCAAACAAAGACACGGCTTCACCCTTTGCCCGGCTTGTTTCACTTTATTTACGATTATGAGAACCTTATCCCGGATGCACAATGCACGATCGTGGGCGTTGAGAATCCGGAGAGCTTCCGGTACATTGAAAAGCAAAAACACCTTTTTCAACATCTGAAACCCCTGTTTATTAGTCGTTACCCGCAGGAGCAGCATACCGATATTATTCGTTGGTTAAAGGTGATTCCCAATCCATACCTTCATTTCGGGGATTTTGATTTGGCGGGCATCAACATCTACCTGAATGAGTTTAAGAGGTATATTCCTGAAAAATCCACCTTTTTTATTCCTCCAGATATCGAATATCTAATTCACACCTACGGCAATTATAGCCGGTATGATCGTCAGAAGCTTCATGTTGCCCCCGCCGATATTCAGGAAGAAGGATTGAAAAAGTTGATCAAGATGATTCATCGCCATAAAAAAGGGTTGGATCAAGAGATATTCCAAACTATATGAGAAACCTCATGTGCCAACAGTACGTTTGGGAGGGTGTAATCGGTTAAATTGTAGTCCTTTAAAACAGTTCTTTTGGATTAATCTTCAAAAACTCATCGTAAGGAATGCCTCCTGTCCCAACGAGCAGTACCTTTTCGGGGTGAAACTTCTCCACGAATACTCCCATACCTTTGTTCTCTCCTCTCTTTCCACTTTTTACTTCAAGTCCTATGACTTTATCCCCTTTTTCTAAAACAAAATCAACTTCATGCTTGCCTTCTCGCCAGTAATTGAGATTATATCTTTCTGAAACAGAGTGATTAAGGAGGTGGGTTCCCACAGAAGACTCTACAAGCCTTCCCCATAGTTCGGGATCAATAATTGCTTTTTCATAGCTATAATCGCTTTGAGCCGTAATCAACGCGTTATTATATACTTGAAACTTCGGACTTGAACCACGTTTACGAATTATGTTTCCGGCATATTTCTCTAAGCCGCCTAATAAACCAGAATCAGACAATAGTCTCAAATAATTTGCTAAAGTCGTTGTATTCCCCGCGTCTTGAAGTTGACCTAAGATTTTCGTGTAAGAAAGAATCTGACCGGAATATAAACAGCCTATTTCGAACAATTGTTTCAACAGGGCCGGCTTATCCACTCTTGTAAGCATTAGAATGTCTTTAGAAATACTGGTTTCGATCAGTGAATCCTTCACGTAGTTCTTCCACCGTTCTTCGTCATTGATTAAAGATGCCGATCCGGGATATCCGCCAAAGTAGACATATTGTTCGATGCTCCACCCAAAGGCCTCTTGCATTTCAGCATACGACCAATGTCCCAAATACAAGGTCTCAAATCGTCCGGCTAAGGATTCAGTTAATCCTTTCTGAATAAGTAGGCGTGAGGAGCCAAGTAAGATTACCTTAATATTGGTGTTTTCACGGGTATCTTTGTCCCATTGTTGTTTTACTACTTCACTCCAGTTATCAATTTTCTGTATCTCATCAATCACCAACAAGAATTCAGCGGCTCCCGATGCTTTTAGCCGTAATCGGGCAGACTCCCATACTTGGGCTAACCAAGTTGAATTTGTTGCTGAAATAGCATCTGCCGATTCATGCAGGTTTGGAATTGATAATTGTTCGAGAAGCTGGGTTACCATCGTGGTCTTACCCACTTGGCGAGGCCCAAATATAATCTGAATAAATTTTCTCGGTTCCTTTATTCTTGATTTAATTCGTTTTAAATAGGATCGTTCGAACATAATGTTCAATTTAATTAGCGTGTCTTTGAAATTTACTTAGTATGATTACACAATACTCATAACTCATCACTCATCATTCATTTCTAGATTTACTCAATACTTGGAGCAATATTACTCAATATACATAGCAAATTTACTCAAAGTTATGGAACGAGCAAATAATTTCATATAAAACTCATATTTGCAGGTGACTCTGTCTGAAAAAAGCTTTTGCCAAACGTGCTGGTGTTGGATACGATGCTTATCGTTCCTTTGAAAATAGCGGAGAAATTACTCTCCGGAACTTGGTCATGTGCGCCATTGCTTTAGGCGATACCAATGGGTTTAACGAGCTATTTACAAGACCGTCTTACCAGAGTATCGACGAGCTGCTGAAATTCAAGGAGACGAAAAAGAGAATAAGGGGGTCGGGCAATGAATGAAATAAACGTCCGGCCATTCTATCTCTCCTTTTATTCTTCCTCTAAAACAAGAGGTATTTATCGCGAAGCGTATTCCGTTTAACGGAGGGTTTGGTGTATTTGACGATAGTCTGCCTGATGGTTGGGGAAACTTCATTTTAGATAGATACCTTAGAAGCAAAGGCCAGGATCCGGATAGACTTACGATTCTCCAACGACTGGCTCTAATTGGCAGTACTGGACGGGGAGCCTTGGAGTATCGACCCGATTATAGTGAATCGTCGGAAGATGAAATTATCGATTTAAATCATTTAGCCAATGAGATTGAGAAGATTATTACTACCGATTATGATGGAGATTCACTGGATAAATTATACCAATTCGCCGGCTCTTCAGGAGACGCGAGACCTAAAGTTTTTATAAAGATCGAAGGCAAAGAATGGCTTGTTAAATTTAAAGCGACGATGGATTCAGAAGATGTTGGTGAAGTTGAATACAACCACTCTTTGCTCGCTAAAAAATGCGGTATTCGTATGCCCGAGACCAAATTATTTGAAGGGAAGTATTTCGGAACCGAACGATTCGATAGAACGTCTCGAGGAAAAATACATACGGTGAGCGCGGCAGGATTGTTGAATGCCGATTATCGAATACCGAGCCTCGACTACGGTGATTTATTGCAACTATGTCATATTCTGACTAAAAACATGGAAGAGGTGTATGCCCTTTTTCGTCAAATGGTTTTTAATGTGGCGATCAAGAACCGTGACGATCATGTAAAGAATTTCTCTTTTCAGTTGATAAACGGCGAATGGAAGCTTTCTCCCGCTTATGACCTGCTGCCGAGTAGAGGGTTCAACGGGTTTCATACCACAACCATTAATAATAACGGAGATCCCACCCACGATGATATAATGGTGGTAGCAAAAAGAGCCGGATTGGATAGGAAACGGGCTGAAGAGATCGTTGAAGAGGTGAATACACTGGTCAGCGAGGCATGATTTTATCCTTTCTGTTGCGCCTTATCCCTAAGGTTATCTTCCTCAACTTATAAAGTCTTTGCTCCCTTGCTTTGTACCGCCATACAGAGTTGTTCGAAATCCATATGCGAATCCCACTAAAAAGTAGCGGGACCGTGTTCCATGATCGGGGTTTTTAGCACATGCTCCACGTACTGAAAGTAGTAAAATAGCTTATGATTCAGTTCGAAACCGTAATCGACTCCCCTTTCGTAGCCATGAATGGGTTGGAAGAACGATCGTCTCCTTGATGTGGTGGCGTTGTAATTCCATGCCGAAACATACTGGTGATTCCAGCCCTCGTAGTAGGATTGTGAGCGGTATTTCGCGGGGGTACCGTGTAGTAAGTACCACGACTCGAATCCGGGATCCAGTACGATCAATTCGTGTGAAATGGAATCTTCCTTCGTGACCTCCTCGTCATTGGGTTCGATGCTCACCACGC
>CAYFMZ010000060.1:2267-13268 GCA_964344275.1 uncultured Proteiniphilum sp. | reverse complement strand
GAGGCTTTAATCAAGAGCGAGCTGGAAGCGATCGACTTCTTCACCCGTTGCAATACGTTGTGATAATTCCTCACAACCGTTCGTTGAGGATCTCCTCCACGATTTCCGGATTAACCAGCGTGGTGATGTCCCCGAAATCAGATTCTCTTTCGGCAATCCTGCGGAGGATGTGCCGCATGATCTTGCCGGAGCGGGTTTTGGGGAGCCCGGTCACGATGCCGCCCGTCTCCGTCTGCCACCATGTATCCACCAAGGGACAACGTTTGTTCCCCACGTGCACGTTGTACCAGTGCCACGCCTCCTCGTTGATGGGTTCACCCACCGAACCAATTACCTTGAGCGAATCCATGATATGATCCTGAACGAACTCAATCTTCTCTTTGGCCAACGAACGAATGGCCGTCGGCGCGGTATAAAACTGGTTCACCTTGTGTTTTTGGATGACTTCCCAAAAACGGCTGTGGGTAGGGTACGAAGGGATACCCTCGTAGATCACGGTGGTAGCTCCGTTGAGCAATGGCCCGTAGATGGTATAGGAGTGCCCGGTGATCCAACCGATATCTGCTGTGCACCAGTAGACATCGCCCGAAACATAGTTGAACGCGTTCTTGAACGTGTACGCGGTAAAGACCATGTAACCCGCCGTGGTGTGCACCATCCCTTTCGGTTTGCCGGTCGACCCGGAAGTGTAAAGGATAAACAGTGGATCCTCGGCATCCATCACCTCCGCTTGGTTGGTCGCCTCTGCCCTGTCCACCAGCGGCTGTAACCACACGTCGCGCCCCTCTTCCATCGCTACCTTCTCGCCCGTTCGCTTCACCACCAGCACCTTCTCGATCGATGGAGCTTTCTGAAGCGCTTCGTCCGCGATCCGTTTCAGGTCGACCGTCTTCTTTCCCCGGCACCCTCCGTCCGCGGTGATCATCAGCTTACAAGATGAGTCGTTGATCCGGCTGGACAACGCGTTGGAAGAAAATCCCCCGAACACCACGGAGTGGATTGCCCCGATCCGGGCGCACGCCAGCACGCTAAAGGCCAGCTCAGGAATCATGGGCAGGTAGATACAGACCCGGTCACCCTTCCCGACGCCCTGATCCCGTAGCACGTTGGCCATCTTGGATACTTCCGCGTAGAGCTCACTGTAGGTATAACGGCGAGCGGGTTCATCGGGATCGTTCGGCTCGAAGATGATGGCGGTCTCATCGCCTTTGTTCGCCAGGTGACGGTCGATACAATTTTTGGTGATGTTAAGCTTGGCGTTCTTGTACCACGTAAACTCCGCCTTCTCCATATCATACTCCAACACCTTATCCCATTTACGGTACCAGGTGAAATTATTCTCGGCTATTTTGGCCCAGAACTTCTTGGGTTTGCGCACCGATTGGCGGTACACCTTGAAATAGTGCTCTAACGATTTGATTGAATAACTACTCATACTCGGCTGGATTTTTAAATATCATTTGCAAATAAATAAAAAAAATCCGAGCCAGCGCACAATTTGTCATGATTTGTGCATTATCTGTTTCAGTTCAAGGATAAAATGGCAATTCATGCTACTTATTGGTATTATTTAAGAATGGCTGATCCATTGACCAGCCATTTAGTTTCTCTATTTAAACAGTTTGTAATTCGGTTTTGAAAGTGCTTTAGTTCAATCAAACATCTTTTTAAATTTATCAAAAACCTTTTTACGCTCCGTTTTAGTGGGTGTAAAGTTAGTCGACTTGTCCATTTTTTCCAACCAGTCTCGCTCTTTGGCACTTAGGTTCTCCGGAACATACACGTTCACATTGATCAACTGATCTCCTTTTCCGAAACCGTTCACGGAGGGAAGCCCTTTATTCCGAAGCCGTAATACTTTGCCAGGCTGTGTGCCGGGTTCTATCTTCACCTTGGCCACCCCTTCGATGGTAGGAACCTCCACCGTGCCACCAAGGGCTGCCATCGGGAAACTCAAGAAAAGGTTATAGATCACGTCGTTCTCATCCCGGATCAGGTTCGGATCCTGTTCCTCTTCCACCACGATAAGTAAATCACCATTGATACCTCCTCTTCGGGCAGCATTGCCTTTCCCGGACATGGAGAGTTGCATCCCTTCAGCAACACCTGCCGGTATACGAATGGGTATCACCTCTTCGTCCCTCACTATCCCCTCTCCATTACAATGCGCGCATTTTTTGGAGATACTTTTTCCTTCGCCATTACATGTAGAGCAGGTAGTAGTGGTTTGCATCTGTCCTAAGATGGTGTTTGCTACACGGGTTACAACACCTGATCCATCGCAGGTGCTGCAGGTAGAGAGGGAGGTGCCTTTATCCGATCCGTTTCCGTCGCAATGAGAGCAGGAGACAAGTTTTTTGACCTTGATTTTCTTTTCAACCCCGTTGAGGATCTCTTTTAGGGATAGCTTAACCTTCACCCGGAGATCGGATCCTCGGTTCACTCTCCTACCGCGTTGCGCACCCCCAAAACCACCAAAGCCGCCGAAACCACCAAAATGGCCTCCAAAGATATCTCCAAACTGCGAAAATATATCGTCCATCGACATACCTCCACCGAATCCACCACCCGCGGAGCCACTCATTCCGGCGTGCCCAAACTGGTCGTACCGGGCACGTTTATTCTCGTCGCTCAGTACCTCGTATGCTTCAGCAGCCTCCTTAAATTTCTCTTCTGCAGCTTCGTCTCCCGGGTTTTTGTCGGGATGGTATTGGATCGCCTTTTTCCGGTAAGCCTTTTTTATCTCCTCAGCTGATGCCGCTTTTGGCACATCAAGTATGTCGTAATAATCTCTTTTCGCCATTGTTATTCTCCCACGATTACTTTCGGGTAACGAATGATTTTTTCATTCATCTCGTATCCCTTCTGTATACAATCAACCACCATGCCTTTTTGTGACTCTTCCGATACAGGTATAGTTGTCACAGCTTCAAAACGATCGGCATCAAAAGGCTGTCCAATTGTTTCCATCTGCTTCACTCCATTTTGTTTCAAGAATGTAATGAATTTCGAGTATATAAGATCCATGCCTTCGAGCAGAGCATCTTTGTCATCGGTTTTATGGAGCGAGTCCAATGCGCGTTCAAAATCATCCACCAACGCAATTGTTTCGAGCAATACACGCTCACCACCGCTCTTGATTAGTTCAGCCTTTTCCTTTAGCGTGCGTTTCCTAAAATTATCGAACTCGGCATGGAGGCGTAGGTAGCTATCATTTAACTCGTCGTGCTTCTGTTGAAGCGCTTTCAGCTCTTTACCGGGGTGCACATCTTCCATCGTGACGGCCTCCTCCGCGGCAACTACCTCTTCATTCATCGGGATATCTACTCCGTCTGTCATTTTGTCCTTTTCCGCGTCCGTTTCATTGTTCGGATGACCTTGGGTCACTTTCTCTTCTGTTTCCTCGACCCTCTCCTTGGGATCGCTATTATTTTTCTTATTTAGTTTCATATTCAGTTCAATTGGGTTTCCCTTTGAAATACACAGCAAATAGTTTGCCAAATTGTATCAAGCAGGGTGGATTTCATGGAGAAGGAGCCACAGAATGACACGCAGAGCGAGAAAATATTCATTTACAGGAAAAATTCAGACCATTCGTCAAATATTTTCACTTGATGATACCCGTGCTTTTTAAGGTTTTGTCGAATTTTCTTTACCGACTTCTCTTTTCCCAATTGCGATTTAGAGTAAAATTTATCTGCAAAACAGATTATTTTCTCTTCGAGGCTCTGGGGCCTCATATCTCTGTGGGGAATGGGCAACCCGCGATTAATTATGGTCTCAAGGCTAAGTCCGGTTCCGGTATGTCGCTCGCACACCAGTCCATGCTTCGGATATCCTTCCGAAGTGAGCAATTCCTGTCCCAGGTAACCGTGACATATATAAGGAAAAGTACCGTGACAGGCGATATGGGATGCTTTCGTCATGAAAATTCCAATATCGTGCAACATTCCCGCCTCCTCGATAAAACGTGTATCGACTGCTAACTCGGGATGTTTGCTCACTATCGAAAGAGCCTTATTTGTAACATCCGTTGTGTGCGACATGTAGATATCGTACAGTCTCGTACCCTCTTTGTAGTATTTGTTTATTATAGCCTGTATATCCATAAGATGTTACCTATCGCCCGATCCGTAAGGGGATTCAATACAAAAATAATATAAAAACACCAAATTCTAAAAAACTATGTTATAAATGCGATCGATATTATATAACGATAATTTTAGAGACAAGGCGTGGTGAGATATAAAAATAATGTATCTTCGCGTACTATGGATCGAGCGAAAGGAAAGCTTCCCAAGTGGTTTTTTATTATCCTGTTTACAAGTTACGTAAGCGGGATCTCGCTATTCACCCATAGCCATGTGATCAACAACACCACGTATGTACACTCTCACCCCTTCAAAAAAGGAGAAAAATCGCAACATACACATACCGAGAATCAACTCTTTATTCTCGACCATTTTTATAACACGTCGATCACATCTGATATTCTTCCTGAAATTGACCTCACGGCAGTTTGTCAGCCGAAAACAACATCTTATATCGATGATTATCAATCATCACACCTTTTAAAACCGTTATCAGAAATACCTACAAGAGGCCCTCCCTCTCACGCGTAAACACACGCCATCAATTGGTACTCTTTTATACAATAGCAGACATCTGACTCGTCAACTTTTCTTTCTTCTATTCGAGTTGCCCCTCGAAAGAAAGTTAGGTAGGTAGCACTGGGGTGCTGTATTCTGTTATTCAATTAATTCACTTACTTGACTTTATATAAAATCACGACAAATGATGAAGATAATCACGCTCGTCGTATATACGATTGCTTTTACAATATCCCTTCACGCCCAATCGGGAACGGAGAATCCTAATCAAACAGATGCTAATATTTTTGGACATGTGCTCGATAAACAGACCGGTGAGCATTTACCTTACGTAACGCTCCAATTAAAAGGAACCACTATTGGCATCACTACCGACGCCACCGGCCACTATTTTTTACGCAACCTCCCCTTGGGGAAATTCACGTTAGAGGCTTCAATGGTCGGCTATAAAACAGCCTCACGCGAAGTGGATATTATCGAGGATACCACTCTGGAACTCAATTTCGAACTTGAAACCGAAAGCTATTCACTTGATGCGGTAGTCGTCTCCGCGAACCGGAACGAAACCACCCGCCGAACGGCTCCCTCGCTCGTGAGCGTGGTGGATATGAAAACACTGGATGTAACCAGCTCCACCACTCTTGCCGACGGGCTGAAGTTCCAGCCGGGCGTCCGGATCGAGAATAACTGCCAGAACTGCGGCACGACCCAAATTCGAATCAACGGGTTAGAAGGCCCCTACTCCCAGATCTTGATCGATTCCCGCCCCGTGGTGGGAGCGCTTGCCGGCGTGTACGCGTTGGAACAGATTCCAGCGAACATGATCGAGCGCATCGAAGTGATACGGGGAGGCGGGTCGGCTCTTTTCGGTGCAAACGCCATCGGGGGCACCATCAACGTCATTACCCGGGAACCCATCCGCAACTCGGGTGAGTTCGCTCATACATTATCCGCGATCAACGGGACAGCCAGCCTCGAAAATAACACCACCTTCAACGCGTCGCTGGTAAACGACACTCGGAATGCCGGGATCATGCTTTACGGACAACATCGTGCAAGAGACGGGTATGACCACGACGGAGATGGTTTCACGGAGCTCGCGCAGTTAAAAAACCGATCGTTTGGCTTCCGCTCATTCTTGAAGACCGGCGTCTACTCACGGCTGTCATTGGAATATCAAAACATTCATGAGTTCCGTCGCGGCGGTGATCGCTTGGATATGCAACCTTTCGAGGCATATATCACCGAGCAGGTGGAGCATTATATCAACGGTGGTTCATTGAAGTACGACCATTTCTTGAACGGCGGCAGCAATCGACTGACCCTCTATACCGCTGCTCATCATACCGACCGGAATAGCTACTACGGGGCAGGCGATCCCTACAATGCTAACTTGCCGGAGATCACCCCAGGGATGCCACAAGAACAGGTGGAGGAAATGATTGACGCGATCGAGAACAACGACTTGCGACTGAATGCCTATGGCCACACTACCGAGCTCACCTATCAACTGGGTGGCCATTACATGCATTCGTTCGACCATCTTCTTTTCATGCCTTCGGAATTACTCGTGGGCACCGAGTTTATGGGAAGCGACCTGAACGACAAAAGTGGCTACCGAAAGGCACCGATCGCGCAACAGGCAAACACGATGAGTGGTTTCCTGCAAAACGAATGGAAAACCGATCGCTGGGGAATTCTATTAGGTGGCCGACTGGATAAGCACAATTTGCTGGATCATGCCATTTTCAGCCCAAGGTTGAACCTTCGCTTCAACCCGAAACAAGATATTAACATACGCTTAACGTACAGTGAAGGATTCAGAGCTCCACAACTCTTCGATGAAGATTTACACGTGGATATTGCCGGTGGCGAGCAGATCGTGCGTGTCCTCTCTGACGACCTTCGCGAGGAGCGGTCGCACAGCTTAAGTGGATCAGTCGATTTCTATCATCAAATAGGCAGGACGCAATTTAACCTCTTGGGCGAGTTGTTTTACACGCGACTCAACCGCCCGTTCGCCGAGACGCGTAGGGGTACCGAGGTAATCGTTGAAAACGATGAGAAAGGGGCCCATGTGTACGGGTTAAACTTGGAGGGAAGAGTGATGTTCGGAACCACGTTTGAGCTGCAAGGTGGAGCCACTTTGCAACGAAGTGAATACGCGGAAGCACGGAAATGGTGGGAACCCGAATCTGCCGAAGAGGAGGCATTAGACAGCGTGGAGCCCACGAAGAAGATGATGCGCACACCCAACACCTACGCCTATTTCGTGGCCACCTTCACGCCCGTCAATAAATTTTCGGCCACGCTATCCGGTAATTACACCGGGAGCATGCTTGTGCCACATGAAGCGGGGTTCGGAATACCGGGACAGGACAGTTTCTCGGAGGTAAACATCACCAAAGAGTCGCCCTCTTTCTTCGAGTTAAACCTACGATTGGCGTACGATTTTAATCTTTATAACGACGTCACTTTGCAATTAAACGGTGGCGTGAAAAATATCTTTAACGCGTATCAGAACGACTTTGATACCGGTCCCGGCCGCGCAAACACCTATATTTATGGCCCAGGGGCACCCCGCACTGTTTTCGCGGGACTTAAGATGACGCTATAGAACCAACCATTGCGCAAAAATCAGAGGCGATAAGTACACTAAAAATGTTTACTCATCGCCTCTTCTGATTGAATGCATCCCCTCCGGTGAAAGGCACCTTAAAGGGGAATAACATATTTCTTCATTGCCTCATCTTGGAGCGATCGAGGGACGGCCACTTTAACTTCATCCACGATGATCTCGATCAATCGCTCTCGCAAGTACTCCTTACGGGTAATTAGGCTGATCTCCCGCACGGGCGTGCTATTCTTGAAAGGTCGCACGTTTTTCTTTTGCTTATCACTCAAGCTCGCGATCGCCATTTCGGGAATCACTGTTA
Organism: uncultured Proteiniphilum sp.; assembly: GCA_964344275.1. Lineage (GTDB taxonomy): Bacteria > Bacteroidota > Bacteroidia > Bacteroidales > Dysgonomonadaceae > Proteiniphilum. Next base: position 5,722 of record CAYFMZ010000060.1, on the reverse strand, counting down.
ACCCTTCATTTTGATCCACTATTTGGATCAGCGTATCGATACTACCCGCTTCGTACGAAAAAATGGATTGGTTGGCACCCCGCTTCTTTTTCAAGTTGCACAAGTGAAGAATTTGGGTCCGGAAACAGTGCACTTCATCCAGCAGCCATAACTTCGCGGTAGAAAGATCTTCTTCATCAAGGGAAGTTTTCGCGAACAATGCTTTTTCCAGAGGAGAGACGTAAGCGAAAAAGCGCTCGTAGTAGATAGGACGCTCTTTGATCGCGGGTTCTTTCAATGGAGTAGCCAAGATTCCACCATCCAGCGAATCGTTAGAGAGTCCTTTTAAAATCTGGTCGGTAGTTAGTTCCGATATCACGATCCGAATATCGTGCATGCTTTCACCATGAACCTGCATCAGTTTCGGGAGAAGGTAAGGCGAAACCGTGGGAATAATTCCTAACCGGAATACCCCTTTTACTACCCCTTTTTCTTCATGAATAATCTCTTTTATCTGGTTGACTTGCGCCACGGCCACTCGTGCCTGATCAATGATTCGTCTCCCTATTTCGGTGGGCTGCACGGGAAGTTGTGAACGATCGAATATCTTCACATCCAGCTCTTCCTCCAACTTCTGTATCATCATGCTCAGCGTGGGCTGCGTCACGAAAGATGCCTCTGCCGCCTTGGAGAAATGACGATAGTTATCTACGGCAATAATATATTCTAATTGTTGAATATTCATATCTCACTTGTAACTCGAAAAATACTTCATAAACTGAACCCGTTCATACATCGACGGGCTATTGATATTCCTGTAATTGAGTTTACCTTTAAACTCTTCTATGCCCGTGTAATTGTTTTGCAGCATCCACTCTTCCATACAGGTGAGCATATTCTGAATCACGTCCAACCCTTGTTCATACAACACGCTACAAAGTTGAATCCCCCCCGCGCCGGCGAGAACTCCTTTAATAGCATCTTCCCAAGAGTGGACACCATACGAACAAGCGATATCGAAATCGGGAACACGTCCAGAAACGATGGCCGTCCACCGTAGCGTTTCACTAAAATCGGAAGGATTACTGAACACGGGGCCGGACGTAATTTCCATTTTAGTGATGTCGATATCTAACTGGTAGAACCGGTTAAAAAGGACAGCCCCATCAGCATCTAAGGCCTTTAACTTTCCGATTAATCCGGGAAGATTACTAATGGTTTTGCTCATTTTGATCACCACGGGTATTCGGATCACTTTCTTCAACTCCCGCACAATTTTCACATAGGAGTCTTCCAGGTAGGTATCGCCAAATTCACCGGGGTCGAGCACGAACACGTTAAGTTCCAACGCATCGGCACCAGCATCTTGGATACTTTTGGCAAAGTCAGTCCAACGCGAAAGCTTGTAACAATTGATACTGGCTATGATGGGGATGCTACAGGCAGACTTGGCAGAACGGATCAAGTCCAAGTATTTCTCCACGTGATTCATCTTGATGTAGGTGTTGAGGTAATCGGCTGCTTCGGGATAATCAGCTATCTCGGAAAGTTTCTCCGAGTGATTCTCAATCTGTTCTTCGAACAGCGATTTCAACACGATCGCGCCAATTCCAGCCTCTTCGAGTTCCTTTATTTTCTTAACGGAATTGGTCAACCCGCTGCTGGCAGCAATTAATGGGTTCTTAAGACGTATCCCGGCAAAAGTCGTTTCTAAATTAACCATGTGCTAACGAATGTTTTTCAAATTATTTCATTTAGAGGCAAAAGTAGTAATTATAATTGATAAAATCGATACCTTATCTGGGAAATAAATAACCATATTGTAAGGACTTGAGCGACTACTCCTTGATTTAACGCTCCCCAAACAGAATCGTACCGAGACGTATCATCGTGCTTCCCTCCTCTATCGCTATGGGGTGATCGTCGGACATTCCCATGGAGATCTCCTTGAACGACGGGTCGTCGGAAAAATAGTCCCTCTTCCACTCATCGAACAACGATTTCAATTGACGGAACTCTTCACGCACTTTCTCTTTATCTTCGGTAAAAGTGGCCATGCCCATAATGCCTACCAACTGTACATTGGGATATTCCCTCCACTTTTCATCGGCAAGAAACTGTCGGCATTCGTCGGGTGAGAATCCTGATTTAGACTCCTCTTCCGCGATATGAATTTGCAAAAGGCAAGGTATAACTCGGTTATTAGCTTGCCCTTGCTTGTTTATTTCTTTTATTAACCGCTCGCTGTCGACACTATGTATGAGCGAGATAAAGGGTGCAATCTGCTTCACTTTATTGCGTTGTAGGTTGCCCACGAAATGCCACTCGATATCTTGGGGCAGTTCCGGCTGCTTCACTATTAGCTCCTGCACCCGACTCTCCCCAAATACACGCTGCCCCGCACTATACGCCTCCATGATGCTCTCCGCGGGGTGAAACTTGGAGACCGCCACGATTTTAACCCTCTCGGGGATTGATTTTCGCAACGCGTTTACACGCGATTCAATTGTCATCCTTTTTTCTCTCAATATTCTTCTTCCTTTTTATATTTTATCTTTACAAATCTCTCGCATGCAAGGTCATTCCAGTCGAAATTATTGAAGTTGACACATGCGAAAGTTTATCGAAATGCTACCCTATTGATTATGAATGCACCGCATCCTGTTTTGGTATGGCGGTCTCGCTTTTTTCCCCGTAAGGAAACACGTCCATGATCGCGGTCTCTACCACCGAAGCGATATCGTAATCGATCATCGTTTTTTTCATTTCTGCTTCCACGATTTCTACGGCCTCTTTCAGTGCCGAGGCCTGTACCAGCATGTTTACTGCCGTTTTCTTTTCCGCACCGCTCTTCTCGTCCAACGTGATAAAGTAGAGCTTAGCCCGGTAGTAGCGATCGCCCGTCTCGTTGAAAAACGACTCGGCGTACTTTACCCGCTTGATATCTGACACCGAAAATTCACCCGAGATAAAGGGCTTCATTTCCTCGATAATTCTCGCTTCCGCTTCGGTAAACGAGAGTGCATCCACCAGATAGGGTTCCGTTACGCTTTTCTGTATGCCGGTCTCCAGCATCTTATCGTATTTAACTTTGCATTCAAACCAAGTGTACATAAAATTTTATTTGTTTTGTATTATAGACGTTAACCGAATTCACGAACGACAAAGGTACAAAAAAATCCCTCCAATTATTACCATCCATCCCAGCAGAATCAGGTAATACGCCACAATATTCGAGGTGAGAAACCATTTATGTTGCATCAGCATTATACCAAAAGTGTTGTTCCTATTTATCCGTTCCAAGGCTTTTTTAAAATTAGGTTTAATAAGGCTTCCCCCGTAAATAGCGATACGGATCACACTTATAGTGGCTAATAAGAGGGAGGCAAATACAACAAGAATCCAGCCGATCATTATGTTGAAATTGAAATTTTAGTAAAGATAAGAAAAATAACCACGGACTGATTTTCACAGAG
>CAYFMZ010000060.1:0-2167 GCA_964344275.1 uncultured Proteiniphilum sp. | reverse complement strand
GAGATAATAGCTTATTTTGAAAAACGTAAGTCAGAGACTAAAGCTAAACCTTGTGCATAAAGCCAATTAGTTACGGAAACTAATCTATACTATAGCATACTAACCTAACCTAAGTTCAACTTAGAAGCTGGACGCGTGTAAATATCGTGAAAAATTGATACTTTTGCAGTTTACTTTCACGAAATGATCGGAACCCTTGTAAATACGGCGGCGGTAATCGGCGGCGGAATTATCGGGCTGCTCTTGAAAAAGAGCATGCCGGATCGTGTCACCACCATCTACTTCCAGGCCATTGGCCTGTTCACGTTGGCCATCGGTGCCTCCATGGCCATCAAGATGGAACATATCCTTATCGTGGTGAGCAGCTTAGCCATTGGCTCGTTGCTGGGTGAGTGGTGGAACCTGGAAAAAGGGGCCGAGAGCATAAGCAACTCCCTTAAAGATCGCTTCAAGATTGGCAGCGAAAAGTTCACCGAAGGACTAGTCACCTCGTTCCTGCTCTTTTGCGTGGGCTCGATGACCATCATCGGCACCATTCAGGAAGGCACGGGGGGATCGCCTGACCTGCTGTTCACCAAATCGCTGATGGACTTCTTTTCATCGATCTTGCTGGCTTCTGCTTTCGGCATGGGAGTGATTTTCTCGGCAGTGCCGCTCTTTATCTTTCAAGCCGCGTTGACCCTCCTAGCCCGTTACGCGGGAAACTTTTTTACCGACAGCATCATCTTGGAGCTGACCAGCGTGGGAGGAATCCTCCTGATCGGCTTAGGCATCAATATACTGGGAATTAAAAAACTTCGGGTAATGAACATGCTCCCCGCCCTGGTCGTGGTGGTGGTGTTTCTCTGGCTATTCACGTGCCCCCCCGATAAAGGTTACACTCCAATCCCCGGCATTCACGCATGAAGAAAAAAGACGATAAGTTAGGTTTATGGTTGCTTGTGTTCGTCGCCATCGGGTCGATGGTGGGATCGGGCATTTTCAATTCACCGAAGGACCTAATCGGGGTGGCTAACCCTCAAGGCACCCTCCTCACGTGGCTGATAGGAGGAGCCGGGGCACTGATGCTCGCATTAGTATTTGTCTACCTCGCCGGGCGCAAGCCGGAACTCAAGAGCGGCGTGTACGCCTATGCCCGCGACGGGTTTGGCGACTACATGGGATTCAACTCCGCGTGGGGCTACTGGTCGGTCGGATGGCTCGGCAACGTGAGCTATATGGCACTTTTCTTCAAGACATTGAACGACCTGCTCGGCCCGCACGCTCTCTCTCCCTTGCACTCCTTTCTTATCGGCTCGGCCATCCTCTGGTTTTATTACTTCGTCCTGTTGGCGGGCGTTAAAGAGGGGGCCATTCTGAATTTCGTGGTCACTGCCGCCAAGTTGATCCCGATCGTGCTGATCATCGCGTTGGCTCCGGCGATCTTCGACTGGGAACTTTTCCAGGTTCCCGATTGGCAACGGGAGTTAGCATCCACCGGAGAGCCCACCACACCCTTACAGCAGGTAGGCAGTGCCATGGCCATCGTGCTCTGGTGTTTCGTGGGGATCGAAGCGGCCACCGTGTTGTCCGGCCGGGCACGTGAACAAAAAACGGTGCGTACCGCCACCGTGATATCCACCCTCTTCGTGCTGGGCATCTACATGCTGATCACTCTGTTGGCGATGGGTGGCGTACCCGCGGGAGAACTGGCCTCCTCCGAGACACCCCTCGCACTGTTGCTCGAACGCACCGTGATTGGAGCCACCGGTGGGGTCATCATCAAGCTGGGGATCATGGTCTCGGTATTGGGTGCCAGCCTCTCTTGGATCTTGCTCTCCGTGGAGACGATGTACGCGGCCGCTCGGGATGGTGTGATGCCTCGGCGATTGGCCAAGGTGAACGCGAAGGGGACGCCCGTGAACGCGCTGCTGCTGACGCAGTGCTTCACGCAGGTATTCCTGCTCTCCATCCTCTCTCCGCAGCTGAACAGAACCTACTTGGCCGCCATCACCATCGGCACCACGCTGGTGCTGATCCCCTATTTCCTTTCATCGCTCTACGCGGTAAAGGTTGCCCTTCGTTACAGGGCGACGGAGAAAACGGGACGAAACCTATTCGTCGCGCTCCTGGGCACGATCTACTCCTTGTACGTGATCTACGCGGTGGGGGTGGAGTATCTTTTTCT
>CAYFMZ010000059.1:0-13288 GCA_964344275.1 uncultured Proteiniphilum sp. | reverse complement strand
GTTTTGACGGCAAGAGAATATTTGAACAGATAAAAACCACAGCACATGGAAAATAAAATCATATACAGACCCACCAAAGTGAGCAGGAAGAGGATTATTATCGCGATAATAGGAGGCATCTTACTCGTATGCGCCTTTCTATATGTTCTCTCATCCGGGTAAACCACCATCAGCTATGAATACGCGTTTGAATTAAATCAATTGTAAAGTAAAATGGACCGCGTTGATTCCTTGGAACTTTTTGCCTATTTTTGTAGCTAATATTACAAACTGCAATGATCATCAAGCATAACGTTCAACTACAACCCTACAACTCTTTCCGAACGAAGGCGCTGGCCAAAATATTTTGTGAACCTCGTACCACCGAGGAGCTTATTGAAGTAATAAAAACCCATCCCGGTAAGAAAAAGCTGATCCTGGGGGCGGGGTTCAATCTTTTCTTCACGGAAGACTTCGACGGTCTGGTCATCAAGCCCGTGATGGAAGAGATAACCACTCTAAGCGAAGACGAAAACCACGTGGAGATCGAGGTGGAGGCGGGCCTGGAATGGGACACGTTCGTGCAACGCTGCGTGGAACGGGGATACGCGGGCATCGAGAATCTATCACTAATCCCCGGCTCGGTGGGTGCGTCCCCCATACAGAACATCGGGGCGTACGGTACGGAGGTAAGCGAAACGATTACACGGGTGAAGGCAGTGGACCTGAAAAGCGGTGAACTGAAATCATTTTCGAACGAGGAGTGCCGGTTCGGCTACCGGGATAGCATCTTCAAACAACAAGCCGGACAAGTTATTGCCTCGGTGACTTTCCGCCTTAGCAAGTCGTTCGAGTACAAAGAGAAGTATATCGACTTGAGCCGGGAACTGAACGGCACCCCGCATCCTTCGCTCGAACAGGTGAGAGAGGCGATCATTCGTATACGTACCCGGAAGCTGCCCGATTTCAGGGAGCTTCCCAACGCGGGCAGTTTTTTCAAAAATCCGATCCTGACGAAAGAGGAAAAGGAGAACCTACTAAAAATAGCGGTGGATGCTCCCGTGTATAACGCGGGAAAGAACCGTTTTAAAACGTCGGCCGCGTACCTGATCGACAAGGCGGGCTACAAGGGCAAACGACGAGGAAAGGTGGGCACGTACGAGCATCATTCGCTGGTAATCGTGAATCATGGGACCGAAGATGGACGCGAGATCGTCGCCTTCATGAAGGAGGTCCAACAGGAAGTAATGAAGCAGTTCGGGGTACTACTCGAACCGGAAGTACAAATTTATTAGAACAGAACATGGCATCATTTATCATTGAAGGAGGGCATAGCCTCAAAGGAGACATCACACCACAGGGAGCCAAAAACGAGGCCTTGCAGGTGATCTGCGCGACGCTGCTCACCCGAGAGGAGGTCATTATAGAGAACATCCCCGATATCTTGGACGTGAACAACCTTATCGCGCTGCTGGCAGATATGGGAGTGGAAGTGAAGAAACGGGACGAGGGGAGTTACTCGTTTAAAGCGGAGAATATCGACCTTGACTTTACGCGATCGGACGATTTCATGCAAAAAAGCGGGGCCATGCGGGGTTCGATCATGATCGTGGGGCCACTGCTGGCACGCTTCGGCGAAGCGGTGGTGCCAAAGCCGGGAGGGGACAAGATTGGACGGCGACGGCTCGACACGCACTTCAACGGGATCATGAAGCTGGGGGCGGAGATGATCTATAATGAACCGAAACAGATTTTCACGTTATCGGCCAAGAAACTAACCGGCCAATATATCCTGCTGGAGGAGGCGTCGGTGACGGGTACGGCCAACTTGCTGATGGCGGCGGTGCTGGCCGAAGGGGAAACCACCATCTACAACGCGGCGTGTGAACCTTACGTGGAGCAACTCAGCAAGATGTTAACGCGGATGGGGGCCAAGATTCAAGGGATCGGCTCCAATCGGCTAGTTATACAGGGGGTCTCTTCGCTAAAGGGGTGCCGCCACCGGCTGTTGCCGGATATGATCGAGATCGGCAGTTTTATCGGGATGGCCGCCATGACCGCTTCGGAAATCACCATCAAGGAGACGTCGATCCACAACCTGGGCATCATCCCGGAGAGTTTCCGGCGATTGGGGATTACCGTGGAGCAGCAGGGGGACAACCTGCATATTCCCCGCCAAGAAAACTACACCATCGAATCGTTTATCGACGGTTCAATCTTGACCCTGGCCGATGCACCGTGGCCGGGACTCACGCCCGACCTGTTGAGCGTGTTGCTGGTGGTCGCCACGAAAGCCAAAGGGAGCGTGCTGATCCATCAGAAGATGTTCGAGAGCCGCCTCTTTTTCGTGGATAAGTTGATCGATATGGGTGCGCAGATTATCTTGTGCGATCCACACCGGGCAGTGGTGATCGGGCTGGACGACCGGTTTCACTTGAAGGCGATGACCATGACGTCGCCCGATATCCGGGCCGGGATATCGCTGTTGATCGCGGCCATGTGCGCCGATGGCACCAGCACCATTCATAATATCGATCAGATCGACCGCGGGTACCAGGAGATCGATAAACGATTAAACACGCTCGGGGCAAATATCGTGAGGAGATAAACGCACAACACATTGATTCCCATGCAAATTAACAAACTTACGCACGGGGAGACCTCCAAGACGCCAAGCGAAGTCAAGCAGGCAACGTTCGTGGGCCGAGATAAAATGGGCGAAAAACACCGTATGAACTTAAACAGCGACGAGGCGTTTATCTTTACATCACGTAAAGAACCACTATTATGTCAAAAAGCAATGATTTTAGGAAACTCCACGCGGGCAATAAACCCTTTATTATAGGCAACGTGTGGAACGCGAAGAGTGCTCGAATAGCAGAAAAAGCAGGTTACAAAGCACTGGGTATTTCCGGCCATGCCATAGCCGAGAACTTGGGTTATGGCGACGGGGAAGAGATGAGCTTCGAGGAGTTGACGTTTATAGTAAAACGTGTCATTCAATCGGTTTCAATCCCGGTCTCGGTGGATATCGACGGCGGGTACGGAAGAGATTCGCGCACGGTGAACCAGAACATAGAAAAGCTTCTACAGATGGGTGCCGCAGGCATCAATATCGAAGATTCAATAATGAAGGATGGTAAGCGCCAGTTGGTAGATCCAACACGGTTCGCTGAAATTATCCGCGGGATTCGATCGTTCCTCTCGGAACGAGACGCTGCATTTTTCGTGAACGTACGCGTGGACACGTACATCACGAAACAGGAACAAGCTTTGGATGAAACCCTGAAAAGAATAAAGAAGTACGAAGAAGCGGGAGCAGACGGGGTGTTTGTTCCCTTTCTTGCCGACAAAGAAGAGATCAGGAAAGTCGTCCAAAGTACTTCCCTACCCCTCAACGTCTACTTGCGTCCCAATTTTCCCACTTTTGACGTGCTCGCGGAAATGGGTGTTAAACGCATCAGCTACGGTACCGCCATCTACCTACAGAGCTACGCGAAGGCGGAGGAGTTATTTCAGGTGCTTCTCAACGATAAACGTTTCGAAAGACTCTTCGCATAAAAAAGCAAGGCAGGGATCATCCTACTTCTGGCCAAGCAGCGTTTCTGCACAAAAAAGATCAGAAAATAGAGAAATCAACAAGGAAGGTAACTGAAACAGACAAGGGGTTGCCCTTAGAAAAATTTGGTTTATATCCAACTCTTTTATTACTTTGTAGTCGGTTTACATTACTATCCAGCTCCACTTATTTAAATTATAACTTGCTTTTCCTCGTGCCAGCAACGGATACCGGGAAAGAGTTATTAATTTGGGGAGTAGGCAGTAATACAATGATAGCCATCAAAATCCGTCAAAACAAAATTGCCGGTTTCGTGCGCGCTCGATGAATTTGCAACTACCCAGTGAATGGTGACGGCGAACACGAGAATATTCATCATATATAACAATTTAGAAGGAAAATTATGCCAACAAATACAGTTGTAACCGACATCAAGCAGGTAACCATTCGGTTTTCGGGCGATTCCGGCGATGGGATGCAGTTGTCGGGGACGCTCTTTTCGACGCTGTCGGCGATCTTTGGAAATGAAATTTCTACCTATCCCGATTACCCGGCAGAAATACGTGCCCCACAAGGTTCTATGCATGGGGTCTCGGGATTCCAAGTGAGAATTGGAGCGAAGCATGTGTATAATTCGGGGGATAAGGCCGATGTGCTGGTCGCCATGAACCCGGCTGCACTGAAAGTAAACGCGCAGTTCCTGAAAAAAGGTTCTATCGTGATCTACGATAACGACTCGTTCCAGAAAAGAGATCTAAATAAAGCGCACTTTGAGACGCTGGAGCCCTTCAAGGAACTGGGATTGGAACAAGTGCAACCGATTGGCGTGGACATCACGTCTCTCACGAAAGCCTCCTTGAAGGATTCCGATCTCGAGAATAAAGATATACTCCGTAGCAAAAACATGTTTGCGCTGGGCGTTGTATGCTGGCTCTTTAACCGCCCGCTGGAAATTGCCGATAAGCTGCTGGAGCAAAAGTTTGCCAAGAACAAGAAAATTGTAAGCGCGAACATTAAAGCACTTACCGACGGGTACAATTACGGGAATAACATCCATCTCACGGCATCAACCTACAGGGTGGAACCGGTAGCGGCTGAAAAGGGCTTCTATACCGATGTGAATGGAAATACCGCGACCGCGTACGGGCTTATCGCGGCAGCCGAAAAAGCGGGGGTACAACTGTTCTTGGGTTCCTACCCTATTACCCCGGCCACCGATATTTTGGAAGAGCTCAGCCGCAGAAAGGATTTTGGCGTGAAGGCTCTTCAGATGGAGGACGAAATCGCGGGTATTACCTCGGCGATCGGCGCGAGCTTCGCGGGGCACTTGGCCGCTACTTCAACTTCCGGGCCGGGAATGTCTCTCAAAAGTGAAGCGATCGGGCTGGCAGTGATGACGGAGTTACCGCTGGTGATCATTAACGTGCAACGAAGCGGCCCATCCACGGGTATGCCCACGAAAAGCGAGCAGACCGACCTGAACCAGGCTCTATACGGCAGAAACGGGGAGAGCCCACTCGTTGTGATCGCTGCAACCTCTCCTACCGACTGCTTCGATAGTGCTTTCGAGGCTTCGCGCATCGCCCTGGAATACATGACGCCGGTCATCTTGCTCACGGATGGATACATCGCTAACGGGGCGGCCGCGTGGAGAATTCCCGACATGGATGTGTACCCCGATATCCGGCCACCGTACGTGCAACATCACTACACGGGAAGCGCGGACGAATGGAAACCTTTTTTGCGGGATCCGGAGACGCTGGCCAGATACTGGGGCGTACCGGGCACTCCTAAATATCAACATAGAGTGGGTGGATTAGAGAAGGACCAAATGACCGGTGTTATTTCAACCAACCCCGACAACCACCAATACATGGTTAATGTCCGCAAGGAGAAGGTAGATAGGATCGCTCGCCATATTCCGGAACAGGAGGTGCTGGGAGATAAAGATGCCGACACCCTCATCGTGGGATGGGGAGGCACATACGGACACCTCCTGGAAGCAATGCTACGCATCCGGGATAACGGGAATAAAGTGGCACTCACCCATTTTAAATATATCAACCCGCTACCCAGAAACACCCGCGAGATATTGAAGAAATACAAAAAAGTGATCGTGGCAGAACAGAGCAACGGTCAATTCGCGGCCTACTTGAGCGGCAAATTTCAGGAAATAAACAACCTGAGGCGATTTAACAAAGTGGAGGGGCAACCCCTTAAAGTAAGTGAACTGGTAAAGGAATTCACTAAAATTATAGAGGAATAACAAACATGGACGCTACAGAAATAAAATATCAAAAATACCTTCCTAAAGATTATAAAAGTGCTAACCCGGTACGTTGGTGCCCGGGATGTGGAGACTTTGCCGTTTTAGCTTGCCTACAGAAGGCGATGGCCGAATTGAACATCGAACCGCATGATGCCGCGGTGATTTCGGGGATCGGTTGCTCATCGCGCCTTCCCTACTACATGAACACGTATGGATTCCATAGTATTCACGGGAGGGCTACCGCTATCGCCACGGGCGTGAAAGTAGCAAACCCCAACCTGAGCGTGTGGGTGGCCACGGGTGACGGCGACTCGCTGGCTATCGGGGGAAATCACTTTATTCACGCGGTGCGACGAAACGTGGATCTTAACATACTTCTTTTTAATAATAAAATTTACGGACTCACGAAAGGGCAATATTCACCCACGTCACATAAAGGGTTTGTCTCTAAATCGTCGCCCTACGGCACGGTCGAAGAGCCGTTCCGACCAGCCGAACTCACCTTCGGCGCGAGAGGCACCTTCTTTGCCCGGGCTCTCGATGTGGATATGAAGAACCAAACCGATGCTATGATCGAGGCGGAAAAACATCGCGGCACGTCGGTTGTCGAGATCCTACAAAACTGCGTTATCTTTAATAACGGTATCCATAATAAGATCAGCGACAGAACTTGGAAGGCAGACAATACCGTACTGCTGAAGCATGGCGAAAAGATGATTTTCGGGAAAGATGAAAATAAAGGACTGGTGCTGGATGGTTGGAACCTGAAGGTGGTGACCATTGGCGAAGATGGGTACACGCTGGATGATGTTTTGATACACGACGCCAAGACAAAAGACAACACGCTTCACATGAAGTTGGCACTTATGGACGTGGAGGATGGTATGCCCGTCGCCCTGGGAGTAATCCGTCAGGTGGAAGCACCCACTTACGATGGTGAAACCACGCGCCAAGTGAAGGAGGTGCAACAGCAAATGCCCCGTAAATCATTCACCGAATTCTTGCTTAACTCACCGAACGTTTGGGAGGTTAAATAACGAGGTTTGTTTATAACTAAACTAAAGTTACGGCATCATTGAATACCGAAAGGGAAGGCCTTCAAATCATCTACTGGAGGCCTTCCTTCTTTTAATTTCTGCATCGATCATCTTGAGCTCACGGCCGGTCTGCCCCTCTACCGAGCTGTTTTCTTCTGCCCTCCGAAACAGGTAGGGCATCATCGTCCGTACCGCCCCGTAGGGGACGTATTTCGCGACATTATACCCTTGTTCCGAAAGATTATAGGTGATGTGATCGCTCATGCCGTAAAGTTGAGAAAAGTATATCCCCGGGTGATTTCGAGGGAGGCCCCGCTCATCAATAAGCCTTGCCAATAATAACGAACTATTCTCGTTATGGGTCGCCACCATGAAGTCGATACTATCCACGTGATCAATCATGTACCGTATTATATCGTCAAAATCTCGATCAGTGGACTCTTTATCCGGTTGAATAAGGCAGGGATACCCCATCTCGATAGCTCGTTCGCGTTCTTTTTCCATGTACGCGCCCCGCACGATCTTTAAGCCAAACTTAAAGCCTCCTTTCAGGGCCAAACGATGGTGCTGCTTGAGCCTTTCCAGGCTATCGTGTCGATACATTTGATACGTGTTTTGCACGATCGCCTTTTCTCTATTGTAAAGGGCCATTAACCTCAGCACCAATTCATCCAACACGGGTTGTATCCACGTCTGCTCCGCGTCTATCATCACCGGAACTCCCAACTCGTGTCCACGCTTGAAAATAGCTTCTACCCGCTCTTCCACTCGTTTGTATTCGGCCTGCTCATCATGTGTCAATCGTTCTTTCGCGCTCACCTTTGCCAACAGATCGAGACGCCCTATTCCGGTAATTTTAAAAACACTGAACGGTACGCTCCGGTGATTTTCCGCGAAGTCGATGGTTCGAATCACTTCGCGGCACGTGGCATCAAAAACCTCGTCCGACTCTTCCCCTTCCTGCGCGTAATCCAATATCGATTGCACGTTTCTTTTCGCGAGCTGATCGATCGTTTTCGTGCAGTCGTCGATCGACATACCACCCACGAAATGACGGTAAATAGTCCCCTTGATGATCCCGTTTATGGGTAACCGTGTAGCGAAAGCAACATCCACCAGATGTTTGGACAGGTTGACTAGCGATCGGTTACTCATCACCTTAAAAAGAAGATATGCTTGCCGGAGGCTGTAATTCGTGTGATCGCGAAACGCGATTTCAGTGTTGTTAAAATCGATTAGACTTTTTCTTTCAGATTGCATCAGTGGGTACTGTTGTTATGTACGTATTAAATTAAGGCACCAAAATAGCAATATTATTTTTGTTTTCACGGTTTATAGGAAAGATTAACACAATCTTTGTTTTACCCGGTGCTACTGTACCGCAGTATAGAGAAGAAAAAGAGATTTGTCCTTGGTGTAATAAAGATGAAGGGTTTTTTCAAACACAGCGTACGTAGTCACACTTCGCAAGCAAGAGATATAACGAGATCCTATTACCCCCTCTGTACGATTGGAAGAGTCAATGGTTGTAAATGAAAACGCTCCACGATAATCCAACAAGAAATCGCCGTGAATGTTATTTGCAGGCGTGGTACCTATGAAAGTTCCTTCTTTCTTCAGATCAAGTAAAAGAGGAGGCACTTCTTCAAGCCTTTCAACCGTGTACAACTGTATGTTGTTCACACTGTTCATACTCCTGAAACTTCGACCTTCATTATCATGAATAGCAAAACCTTCAAATTTCCATACTTTATAAGGGGAACGTAGTTGGAGTTCAGTTGGCAATGAGTCGTCTGCCTCTTGACATGCTTGAAACATAAAAGCAAAGAAAAGAGACAGTGAAAAAAGGCAGACTATTTTTTTTAGCATCTTACTATGTATCAATACAACTTCTATATGATAGATGAGGGACTCACAAAAAAGTTGCACAAGAATCGTTAAATATCCAATTGATCGTCAATTCTCATGCACTTTATTTTTGTCTCAGCTTTTTCACTATACAATAATTTAGCACGATTTAAGTAGCGAGATTCTATTAATCATCCTGTTCAAAAGTGCAAACATAAAACTTTTTTTTTGTAAATTTGCTTATCGCTGTTGATACAAACCTTATAAAATTAAATACAATGCCTAAAGGTGTTTATAAAGTACCGGCTATTAATAACGAACCCGTGCTGAGCTATGCTCCGGGTACGCCGGAAAGAGAAGCGTTGAAAAACAAACTAGCCGAACTCAACGAGGGGGGGCTTGATCTTCCCATGTTCATCGGTGAAGCAGAAGTGCGTACGGGTAATAAAAGGGATATTCGTCCCCCGCACGACCACCAACGGGTGTTAGGGCACTACCATCAAGGAGATAAAACGCACGTGAAGATGGCTATTGAAGCGGCACTCAAAGCAAAACCTACATGGGAAGCGATGAACTGGGAAAGCCGTGCGGCTATTTTCTTGAAGGCTGCCGACCTGATCGCCGGCCCCTATCGATACGAGTTTAATGCCGTTACCATGATCGGACAGTCAAAAAATGCTTACCAGTCCGAGATTGACGCGGTATGCGAATTGATCGATTTTTTCCGTTACAACGTGAAAAACATGCAGGAGATATATGGCATGCAACCCAACTCCTCACCTGGTATCTGGAACCGAATGGTATGGCGTCCACTTGAAGGGTTCGTCTTTGCCCTTACCCCGTTTAATTTCACATCGATCGCCGGAAACCTTCCGGGTGCTCCGGCACTGATGGGAAATACCGTGGTATGGAAACCTTCGAAAACCGCGGTTTACTCTGCCTGGTTGATCATGAAGGTATTAAAAGAGGCGGGGCTTCCCGATGGAGTGATAAATTTGGTATACTCCGACGGAAGGGATGCCGCGGATGTGGTATTTAATCACCGGGAATTCGCGGGCCTCCATTTTACAGGCTCGACTGGGGTGTTCAACAGCATGTGGAAGACCATTGCCGGAAACATGGAAAAATATAAATCGTACCCGCGCATCGTGGGCGAGACGGGCGGTAAAGATTACGTGCTAGCTGATGAAACAGCAAATCCAAGACAAGTAGCGACCGCGCTCACGAGGGGTTCTTTTGAATACCAAGGGCAGAAATGTTCTGCCGCGTCACGCGCGTATATCCCTTTGAACCTGTGGGACGAGGTGAAGCAGTTCGTGAAAGAGGACTTGGCAAAAATAAAGACGGGGGTACCCGAAGATTTCAGCAACTTCCTGAACGCGGTAATCGATGAGGAGTCGTTTGATAAGCTTTCGAAAGTAATCGATGATGCCAAGGCATCGCCCGACGCGGAGATTGTATGTGGAGGGAAGTACGACAAAAGCACGGGTTACTTTATAGAGCCCACCGTGATACAAGCGATGAAGCCCGATTACGTGACGATGAAAGAGGAGCTTTTTGGCCCCATCCTCACAGTATACGTGTACGAACCGGATAAGCTTGAGGAGACCATGGATATCTTGGATAGCAGTACCGACTACGCGCTCACGGGTGCCATTTTCTCGGCCGATCGGTCACGTATCGAGAAGATGACAGCGAGACTGACCCACACGGCAGGAAATTTTTACATCAACGATAAGCCGACGGGAGCGGTGGTGGATCAACAACCTTTTGGAGGTGGACGCGGTTCGGGCACGAACGATAAAGCGGGGTCTGTTTTTAATCTATTGCGTTGGGTCTCTCCACAGTGCATAAAAGAGACGTTCGTGCCGGCTACGGATTACATGTATCCCAATTTTTTGGAGGAGTAACGTTTTTTCATCATTTTCGACTGAATGGATTCATTTTTCGAGAATTTTGTCTAACCAAGATGGGGTGAAATCGTTTAGTTGATGTTATATTTGTATAAACAGGCGTGCCCTTGGATTCTTTTAAAGGGGTTTAAAACAAAAAATCATTTCATCAAACTATAAAACAGCACATTATGTCGGCTACTATTAAATTGCACTCTCTGCCGCTCAGCAACGCGAAAACGTACTTGTTCGCGGCAATTTTCGTGGTGGGTAACCTATTGTTGCCTCAATTAGCACATTTAATCCCGCAAGGAGGGTTTATTTTCCTTCCCATCTACTTTTTCACCCTGATAGCGGCTTATAAATTTGGCATCCACGTGGGATTGCTCACCGCGATTTTTTCACCGTTGGCCAATCACCTCCTTTTTGGCATGCCACCGGCAGCGGTATTACCGGCCATTATTATCAAGTCGGCCATCTTGGCAATCGCGGCAGCATGGCTCGCGCATCGCTACAAGAAAGTATCGCTCCTTGCCATCCTTTTGGCTATTCTTGCCTATCAAGTGATCGGTACCGGTATCGAATGGGCCATGACTCAAAACCTGG
This sequence comes from uncultured Proteiniphilum sp., assembly GCA_964344275.1. Taxonomy (GTDB): domain Bacteria; phylum Bacteroidota; class Bacteroidia; order Bacteroidales; family Dysgonomonadaceae; genus Proteiniphilum. The sequence goes on along the minus strand of CAYFMZ010000059.1, from coordinate 2,098 downwards.
TCGTTGCACTGCAAGATTTCCGTCTGGGTGCCCCGGGTATGTTGATACAACTGGTAGGCGGTTACTTCGTGCTGAAGGCACTGGCTAAGGTGTAAGCACGATGAATGAAAAAACGTTCGACGAAGTCTTGCAACGGTTTCGGGAAATAGAGATTCCCGAAACCTTCGATATGATCGTGGCGATCGCGAACGGGGGCATCATCCCAGCCGCGATCCTTGCCCAACGGCTGAACCTGGAGGTACAACTATTGAAAATCAATTTGCGCGACGTTCATCAAAAACCCAAGTACGACAATCCAAAGCTCCTTGCTCCCATCGATTTCGATTACCAGGCCAAGTCAATCCTACTGGTGGAGGACCGAATAAAGACGGGGGCGACGGTAAAATACGCCATCGAGCTATTAAAAGGAGCCGGAAAAATCAAGACCTTTGCCGTGAATGGCACAGCAGATTACGCGTTGTACGACGAAGATTGTTTCAAGTTCCCATGGATTATCTAAAATCTCTCTTCTTATTCTTTCTTATATCGGCGGCAACTCAACTATTGACCGCGAACTCTTCCGAGAACTTCTCTGTGAACTCTTATGAGAACTCCTCATCCTTGAGCAGTGTTACACTGCACGTCGCCCCAACGATTTCCACGCAGGATAGCCCTGCCGACACCATCCGGTTGGACGAGTTTATCGTTACCGGCAGCATGCCGAAAGTGAATGCAAGGGATATCCCCATGAGCATAACGGTGGTACGGGGTCAACAGATCGAAGAACGATTGGAACCCTCCCTCCTACCCCTGCTCACCGAAGAGGTGCCGGGGCTCTTTATCTCCCAGCGCGGGGTGATGGGATATGGCGTGGCAGCCGGTGCCGCCGGGGGAATGAGCATTCGCGGCGTGGGGGGTGCTCCCACCGCGGGAGTACTCGTACTAATTGACGGGCACCCGCAATACATGGGATTGATGGGACACCCGCTGGCCGACAGCTACCAGTCGATGATGACAGAACGGGTGGAGGTCGTGCGTGGCCCCGCTTCGGTGCTCTACGGCTCCAACGCGATGGGAGGCGTGATCAACATTATTACAAAGCAACAGCAGCAAGAGGGGACGCGTGCTTCGTCCCAAATAATGTACGGAAGCCATCACACGCTGAGTGCCGATGTCTCTGCGGGTTGGAAACAAAATCGGACATACGCCACGGGAGCCATCGGTTACAACCGCTCCGACGGGCACCGAGAGAACATGGATTTCAAACAGTTGAACGGGTATGCCAAAGCGGGATACCACCTCACGCGTAATTGGAGCAGTTTTGTCGATCTTAACCTCTCTAACTCATTCTCATCCAATCCAGGTACCGCAAACGGGCCCGTGCATGACAACGACGCCGATATCACCCGGGGAGTGGCCTCGCTCGTCCTTGAAAATGAATACGAGAAGAGCTCCGGGGCGGTAAAATTCTATGTCAACTTCGGGCGGCATGAAATAAATGACGGGCACGGTGAAGGGGAACAACCCCCGGTGCACCGGTTTCATTCTACCGATCAAATGATGGGAGCATCGGCTCATCAATCCTACTCTTTTTTCACCGGGAATAAAACAACCGCGGGGTTCGATTTTCAACGCTTCGGGGGAAAAGCCGAAAACCGGTTCCCCGATGAAGCAGACAACGTGCAGTTGGCCGATATTCAGCTCGATAACGTGGCGGGATACCTGAACATTCAACAATCCCTGCTGAGAAACCGACTCACCTTGAACGGGGGTATCCGGCTTGATCACCACGAGATCAACGGATCGGAATGGATCCCGCAGCTGGGAGCAAGTTTTATCCCCTCGTCGACCACCGTACTGAAAGCGATCGTCAGTAAAGGTTTTCGTAATCCCACCATCCGGGAAATGTACATGTTTCCCCCTCGCAACCCGGACCTGCTCGCGGAGCGGTTAATGAACTACGAGGTTTCGCTGAAGCAATCCCTCTGGGACAACCGGCTCAACCTGGGGGTAAACCTCTTCTATATAAAGGGGGAGAACATGATACAGACAGCCATCGTGGAAGGAAGGCCGTTGAACATGAACACGGGCGAGGTAGAAAACAAGGGATTCGAGATCA
>CAYFMZ010000058.1:0-13431 GCA_964344275.1 uncultured Proteiniphilum sp. | reverse complement strand
CGTGTCGATCGCTTACGGGATCGCATATCCCTTTGGGGTAATCGGCGTGATTTTGTTCGTGAAATTTTTTCCGAAGATTATCCGAGCGGACCTTCAAGGAGAGGCTGATAAGCTGGCACGACAGGAAAAGGAGGCATATCCTGAGGTGCATTACGCGGTCTTCCGGGTGAAAAATCCCACCGTGTTCGGGAAGTCATTGGCCAAATTGCAGGTGAGGAGCATGACCGGGGCGGTGATCTCCCGCTTGATACACGACGGAAAGATGGTAATCCCGAAGGCAAAGACCACTCTACGGGAAAACGACTTGGTGAAAGCGGTGGGAACCGATGCTTCCCTTGAACAACTCGCGCTGCTGGTGGGGGAACGGACAGAGATCGAGCTTCCCGTGGAACAGGATCAGGTAGTGGAGTCGCTCCTCGTCACCAACAAACGGATGGTGGACAAGACACTGGGAGCACTGGATCTGACACGGGCTTATCACTGCAACGTGACACGTATCCGGCGGAGTGGGGTAGAGCTATCGCCCACGCCCGACCTGAAGTTGAAGTTCGGTGATAAGGTGGTGGTTGTCGGCGAGCGCGACAACGTGCAGGAGGTGGGACTCTTGCTGGGGAACGACGAAAGGAAGCTTTCCGATACCGACTTCTTTCCCATCGCGACCGGTATCGTGTTGGGCATTCTGTTGGGGCAATTGCAGATATCTTTTTCCGACTCGTTTACTTTCTCGCTCGGGCTGACAGGCGGCGTGCTGGTCACGGCACTCTTGTTGAGCAAGCTGGGAAAGACCGGCCCCATCATCTGGTCGATGTCGGGAATGTCCAATCAATTGCTGCGCCAGTTAGGTTTGCTGCTTTTCTTGGCCGAGGTGGGCACGTCGGCAGGAGCTAACCTCTTTGCCACGTTTCAAACGTACGGACTTTCCTACTTTCTCGGGGGAGCGGTCATCACCATGACTCCCATGATTGTTGCCGGGGTGCTCGGTCACTACCTGCTCAGGATTCCTATCTTGGACTTGATGGGGATGCTTATTGGAGGAATGACGAGCACGCCGGGGTTGGCCACGATCGACTCGATGACCCACAGTACACGGCCCAGCGTGATTTACGCGACCATCTACCCCGTAGCCATGGTGCTGGTTATCGTGCTGATCCAAGTAATTGCCTTGCTCGCGTGAAGTGCCCCGGTATGAACCAAATGATTTTTTCAACTGTTTATTAGCTGTAAACCCCACGTGAGAACCTATCAATTAAACAACATGGCAATTATCCGAAGTATACTCGATACGGACCTCTACAAGTTCACCACCAGTTACGCGTACTCCAAGCTCTTCCCCCGTGCACACGGCGAGTTCGAGTTCGTGGATCGCGGCAACGGTGATTATCCCGAAGGGTTCGAGCAGAAGCTGCGTGACGAAATAGAAAAGATGTCATCGCTGTCGCTCACCGCTGACGAGGAGAGGTTTGTCCGGCAGCAGATGCCTTACCTTCCACCTACCTACATCGACTTTCTAAAGGGATTTCGTTTTGATCCCTCCGAATTGCAGATCACGATGCAAGATAACAAGCTGCACGTGAAAGCGAGTGGGTTACTTTACCGGGTGACCTTGTGGGAAACGCCTATTTTAGCTACTATCTCGGAACTTTTTTTTCGAGAAACGGGACAACAGTCCGATCGGGAGTACATGGAGAAAGTAGCTATTGAAAAAGCGGTGAAGATGCAAGAACACGGCATCACCTTCTCCCTCTTTGGCATGCGCCGCCGGTTTAGTTTCTACGTGGAGGACCGGGTTACCGAACTGCTGAAAAAGCATGCGGGAGAAAGTTTATACGGTACCAGCAACGTGTACATGGCTTTTAAGCACGGCCTCAGCGTCTCGGGCACACACCCGCACGAATGGGTGCAGTTTCACGGATCAATCTATGGTTACAAGATGGCCAACTACATGTCGATGGAGCACTGGATCAACGTCTATGATGGCGACTTGGGAACGGTGCTTACCGATACGTATACTACCGACATATTCCTACGCAACTTTAGTAAGAAGCACGCCTCCCTGTTTACCAGCCTGCGGCACGATAGCGGCGATCCCTTCCTGTTTATCGATAAGGTGATCGCGCGTTACGAGGAGCTGCGGGTGAATCCAGTCCGTAAGTACTTGGTGTTTTCGGATAGCCTTAACGTGGATAAAGCCATCCAGATAAACGACTATTGCGGTAATCGCATCGGGGCGACGTTTGGCATCGGTACCAACCTTACGGCGGACGTGGGTAATAATATCAAGGGGATGAATATCGTGATGAAGCTCTTTCGCTGTAAGATGACCGCGAAGGAGGAGTGGCAGGAATGTGTGAAGCTCTCGGATGTAGAGGGAAAACATACCGGCAGCCCCGAGGAGATCGCGCTGGTCAAACAGACCCTTCGTTTAGATTAGTAAACAAACGTGTAACGATATTCGGCGCGATTGCCCGCCCCATCTACCGCGATGAACACCAGCTCTTGATTTCCCCCTTTATTCAGCCGGCTATCGTCGAACCGGTACGTGTATACCGAGGATTTTGAGTCGTGAGTGAATAGCACGAACTCCCCGTTTATTTCACCCCGGAACGAGGCGATACCACTTAAATTGTCCCTTAGTCGGATTCGAATTCGTCGCTGGCCAGCCCAGCTCCCGGGTTCTAATGGTGTAATCACCGGTGGGATCGAGTCGGCCGCCACCGCGTACCGATCACCCAGTTCCCGAAGATGCAGTGCCATGCCACCGCGGGTATATCTCCCTCCCATCCAGCTCTCCGAGCCGTTCTCGTTGATTCGCACCACTCCGTAATTATCCTTGTTCCTTAACGTGTCGGTATGCAACCCTATCCACATTTCCGCACGGCCATGTAGGGGTATCGGGCGGTCGTGAACCTGATGCTGGTGAGAGAAATGGTTTTGACTTTCGGTCACCTCGTGAGAAAAACAGAGGCCATCGTATAGGTTCCCAACGGGAATGTGCAGCGTGAATCCAGGCTCCATGAACGAATTTTGCAGGTTCCATGTCATCCAGTTTTCACATGGTGGCTGTTGTGGAATGGGTTGCTTCTTTCCGTTAATTGTGAAGCGGTAAGTGAGGCGGTTGCCGGAATGGTCTTCCAGCTCGTAACGAAGGCGATAGGGCCTCTCTTCGTTGATATCGATATACCCCCTGTTTTTGGTTTCAAAGAAAGGGAGCGTGTTACCCGGCTCCAGAAAGGACTTCATGTAGAAAGAGCGACGTTTTTTCCAGTCCTCGAAATCTACAAATGAATTCAGCATCCGCGTCTCCGCGAAGGAGAACCGGCGGATCGTACTGCTAAAGACCGGCTCATCGTCCACGAACAGCCGTACATACTTTACCCCGTAGATATTCGCTTGACCATCCATCCGGTCGTACGATTTTACACCCACTCCTATTCGTCCCCACGCGCTAATGCTTCGGCCCAATCCAGAGGGGTTCCCCGAGCCATCGCTGTTAATCGTGAGTCGTACCGGTTGGCTACTGCTATTGACTACCCCTTTATATGCCACCGGGTAAAACGCGATCCCCCTCAGGTCCGGGCGGCGCGTATCGGGAATCTTGGGCATGAACTCCAGTCCATCCAAAGGGTCCTGCGTACGCGTGTCCCTTATCTCGAAGTGGAGGTGCGGTCCCCCTGAGCTTCCCGTGTTCCCGCTCAATGCTACCTGTTCCCCCCGCTTCACCGGCAGTGTTCCCTCTCCAGGGTAAAGATCCACTTGGAACCTCTCTAATTCGTACTGTTTCTCTTCTACCCAACGGGCAATTTTGTCGGAGAAGCTGTTCAAGTGCGCGTACACGCTGGTATGTCCCGTCGAAGGGTGATCAATATAGAGTGCCAGCCCGTATCCTCCGGGTGCCACGCTGATGCGCGATACATACCCCTCTTCGATGGAGACGATGGGCTTGTTGACCACCTGTTGCGTTTTGAAGTCGATTCCTGAATGAAAATGGTTGCTCCGTAGTTCACCGAAGTTACCGCTCAGCGCGGGAGGGACGGTTACCGGATAGCGGTATAGCTGTGAAAGGGAAGGTTGCGAAAGAGCGAATAAAAGCGTGCACGATAGTAGCAGATGGACGAATCTCATTTTTCTTATATAGTTTTATCCCGAGGAGTTATTCTGAATGGTTACCCAGCATAGCAGCAAAGGTCGCGTCTACGATATCCCTTGCTACCTCCTCTTTTAATTTCAACTCGAACGATCTCTTGGTGCCGTTTCGGGAGATGATTGTCACCTTGTTGGTGTCGTGCCCGAAACCTGCTCCCTCGTCTTTCAAGGAGTTTAGCACGATGAGATCGAAGTTCTTTTTCTTTAGTTTTTTCAGCGCGTTGGCCTCTTCGTCGGTAGTCTCCAAGGCGAAACCGACGATTCGTTGTCCCGGTTTTTTTATCTTACCCAGCGTGGCCGCTATATCGGGATTGGGTGTAAGCGAGAGGGTAATCGCCCCTTCTTCATCCCTCTTTATCTTCTCACCGCTTGCCTGTTGAGGCCGGTAATCGGCCACGGCTGCTGATAAGATGGCACCGTCCACATCCGGGAATGCTATCAGGGCTGCCTCTAACATCTCTTGGGCCGACTCCACATCAACCCGTGTGATGTTCGGATGGCGAACCGATAACGATGTGGGACCGGCAATTAACAATACCTCCGCACCCCGTGAGGCACACTCTTCCGCGATAGCAAAACCCATCTTCCCCGACGAAAAGTTGCCGATGTATCGCACCGGGTCAATCCGTTCGTAGGTGGGACCCGCGGTAATCAGGATTTTTTTTTTATCTCCGTTGTGAACTGCCTCGCGGTGCCCTCGTGTGACTTTATGCGCGGCTCCGTGATGAAGACCATCGATGAAGTAATCTTCTATCATGGTGACGATATTTTCCGGTTCCTCCATCCGTCCTTTCCCTTCCAAGTGGCTGGCAAGCTCCCCTTCTCCCGGGTCGATGATGTGTACACCGTCACTTTTTAACTGATCCAGGTTGCGTTGAGTGGAAGGATGCACGAACATATCGAGGTCCATGGCCGGTGCCGCGAAAACGGGAACCGTGGGGGGCATTGACAAGTACGTGGTGATAAGCAGGTTGTCGGCAATACCGTTCACCATCTTTCCAAGGGTAGTCGCCGTGGCAGGAGCCACTATCATCAGGTCGGCCCACTGCCCAAGTTCCACGTGGCTGTGCCACGTACCGTCGCCGGTCGCGAAGAACTCGCTGATCACCGGTCTTCCAGACAGGGCTGACAGGGTTACTGGGGTAATAAACTCCTTCCCAGAAGGGGTAATTACTACCTGCACCTCGGCCCCCTTTTTTACCAGTAAGCGGATCAGGATAGCCGATTTATAGGCAGCGATGCTTCCCGTGATGCCCAGCACGATACGTTTTCCCTTTAGTGACATAACCATCGATTTATATACGCGAATATACAGGATTTTCTTCTGAAAACCGTCCGTGAAGCGAAAATAGCCCCTTAACTTGTAAATTGAATCCAAGATTTCGACTTCTGTATCGACCTCGCAAAATGCTTGTTTGCCCTCTATCTACTTGCTAAGATTATTTCCTTCTAATACTAATCCCCTCTATTATTAACCCTACCACAAAGTTAAATAAATATAATATTCCGTGGTTTTAAGTACTTTGTATTGCATAATACCATGCTTAAAGTATCTTTGTGTTGTAAAATTGAAAATAATGAATGTAGAGAATACACAGAGTCAGATGCGTAAGGGAGTTTTGGAGTACTGCATCCTTTCCATCATCCGAAGGAACGAAGCGTATCCGGGTGACATTATCGACGAAATGAAAGGCGCCGGTTTACAGCTTCTGGAAGGGACCTTATATCCCTTGCTTAATCGGTTGAAAAATGCCGGGGTTCTCTCTTATCGTTGGGTAGAGAGCACTTCCGGACCTCCTCGGAAATACTTCCAGCTTACCTCGAAAGGGGAGGATTTCTACAAGTTATTGCAAGCCACTTGGAACGAGTTGGCCTCTGGGGTGGAAGTCTTAACACGGTCTACAGAAGAGCCTCAATAGCATTCAAATCATTTCACAACCATCAATCCATCATCATACAGTTTATATGAAGAAAGTAATCAATATCAATTTCCAAGGACAAGTAATCGCTATCGAGGAAGCTGCCTACGAAGTATTAAAGCAATACATCGACACGCTTCAAGACTATTTTTCTCGAGAGGAGGGTGGCGATGAGATCGTGAACGATATCGAGTGCCGCATCGCGGAGTTGTTCGGAAATCGATTGAAGCACGGCATTCCTTGTATCACGGATGAAGACGTGAACGCGATCATCACTAGCATTGGATGGCCGCGCGATTTTGACGCTAACTACGAGGAGACGGTCAAACCGGAGGCAGAAGCCGAGCTGGGTAACCACCGCACCGGTGACAACCGTCATGCGGCGGCAACTGAACAGCCTCGTCGCCTTTACCGCAATTCCGGCGATAAGATAATAGGTGGTGTCTGTAGTGGGATTGCTCACTATCTCAAAATCGACCCGGTATGGGTTCGCATTATCTTCGTCCTGTTATTTGGTCTTCTTTTTTGGGTATATATCATTTTATGGATCGTTTTAAAATCGATGCCGTTGGAATCCAATGTAACCAAACGGTTTTATCGAAATCCTGGTGATCGTGTACTTGGAGGGATCTGCGGTGGATTGGCAGCGTACTTTAAAATCGATTCCTGGATCCCGAGGGTGTTATTTCTCTTGCCTTTAATCCTTAACTTGATAGGGATGGTATCGATTTTTCCATTAAGCCGTATCTTTGATCATTTCGACTTTAACTGGAACATTAACACGAGCATGGCATTGATCTACGTCGTTTTGTGGATCATCATACCCGAAGCAAAAACAGTGAAGCAAAAGCTCGAGATGATGGGCGAGGAGGAGTATATACAGTCGATTCGCGATAAGGTAAACGACAATGCCTCCGGGGTGAAAAATCGTGCCGATGCAGTGAATCCAGCAACTCTATCAACTCATAGAGCTCCTACGGTTGAAGGAATGCCACCTGAGCCTCCCGTTGACCCATCTCATCCGGATGATCCTCCTCAAGTGCCTTATACCGCTCATGCCTCTCACACGTCTCGCGCGTTTCAGTCGTCCCAGTCGGTCGATCCCCCACATCCCGCGGAGCCACGTGCAGCGACTTCATCCCAACCTGCTCGCTCGGGCTGTTTAAATGGGCTGGTGATACTACTGAAAATTGTATTTTTCACTTTCGTGGGGATTTTGGGGTTGGTATTGCTAAGCATTTTTATCGGGTTCTTGTTTGCTGGAACACGACTGATGCCGTTGAAATCGCTTTTTATCGATCCCGGGTACGAATCCCAGCTATTAATTGTTTCGCTCTGTCTGCTTGTCCTCGTGCCCGTGATTTCAATTGTTGCTTGGATTATTCGTCGTGCTATGAAAGCCAAATCACGTCCCGTGATAGGGATTGTAGCGGCGGTCCTTTGGATAGGCGGTCTTACTACTTCCGGCCTCCTAGCTACACGGGTTGCGAACAAATTCAGCGTGGAGAGTTCCAGTGAAACCGCTGTTCATATTGCTCCCGTTACTGCTAATAAAATGTACGTGGAGATGCTGCCATATAACGATGATTACTCCGAATTTAAATCGGCATTCCGATTCGGGCCAAGGAGCAAAGCTGACTGGTACAACGGGTTCGATGACAGGTTCGCGCTCCCTTACTTCACGATTAATGAGGATTCGCTCCTTTTTAACACCATCAACCTCCAAATTAGAAACAGCAACGACTCGTTGTTTCACGTTCGTACAATTGCTGCTTCGCACGGGCGTGACCTCCGGTCTGCCAAGGATGATATCACGCGGTTTAACTATCCGGTTTTACAGAACGACTCCGTCTTATTTTTACCCGAGTTTTTTGCTGTCCCAATTGATCAAGGGTTCAGGAAGCAGAGTGTCACCGTGGAGATAGCAGTGCCGGCAGGTAAGAGCATAGAGGTAAGCGACGCGTTGAGTGATTATAAGAATAGTAATCCACCCGCTGTAGTTAGGAAGCGGATTCGGAACTTCTCTCGTACTTATATTCCTGGAGACAGTTCTATAATGAAACAGCCTACCATCACCCTTACCTCCGATACGATATAACAACGAATAATTCACAGTTTTTTTCAATTCTCTACTTTTTCATTGACTGTTTGAAAGCTGTCCTGATTGCGGATGGCTTTCTTTTACAAATATTTCAGCGTGACAGTGCTTGATGCTTGACTCTGCCCCCCGAAATAAATTCCAGAAATTTTCGTTTGAATACAAAAAAAATGTATCTTTGCAACCGCGAATCACGGAATCGATTTGGGTGGGTAGTTCCCGACAAATTGAACGACCGGTTTCTTTGGCTTCAAGGGGTGAGCGAACGCTTCCACTAACTTGAAAGGAATTGGCAGAGGCCTTTCCGTTAATCAAAAAAAAGGAATGCCCGGATGGCGGAATTGGCAGACGCGCTAGTTTCAGGGACTAGTGTTGGCAACAACGTGCAGGTTCGACCCCTGTTCCGGGCACCCATAATAATATCGCGCAGGTGGTGAAATTGGTATACACGCTACTTTGAGGGGGTAGTGCCGGCAACGGCGTGTGAGTTCGAATCTCATCCTGCGCACTTGGTTGAAAAGGAGTAAGATGCTAATGGGATCCCACGGGTGTCAACTACTCACTTTTCAGGATTAAAATATCATGTTGTTAAACAGCCCGAATCTTAATCTATATAGTGTTAAGCAGGTAGATTTCTTTAATGTTTTTTCAATATTTCTCTGAATAATGGTTTATCATATTATTATTTTATATATTTGTATCATTTCTAATTATAATAAAAAATAATATAGTATGGCAACCAGAAAAACTTATACGGCAGAACAAAAAAGAGAACTTATCCAAAAGTATAGATCTCGTTATGTAAATGCTCCTCGAAGCTTTATTAAGGGGCAAAAAATTACCGATGAAATTTTTGATTCATTGTCTGAACACGAGCAATGGCATAGGATTTACATGAACTATGTAAGAAAGAATGAATCGAGAGATACAACTTCAGATGATAATCAAAAGATAAGCTATGCTAAGATTCGTGCTGCTCTTAATACTATAAAGAACTCGGTAGACAAAATGAGCGAGAATCAGATACGGAAAACCTTGTTGGCTTTTGATGAAATCCAGCTATATTATGACGATAAAAAAACACGTGCACAACAGCAGAAGGTCAAAGAACTGGAGGAGAAAGAAGCGCAATTGAAAGCACAATTAGAGAAAATTTTAGAGGAGAAATCAAGGTTAACACAGTAATTTTTGACGACACCCTGAAAATTTTCATAACCTTTATTTTTTTATTCATGTTAGTCCAATAAAACATTCATGAAAATATTAACCGGTGAACAGATCCGGACTATAGAATCCGAGACCATTGTTCGTGATGAAATATCGTCGTTAGACTTGATGGAACGGGCAGCAACTGTGTTCTCTCACTGGTTTATGCATAAGAAGTGTTTTCCCAAATCGACCTCGGTGCTTGTTCTTGCTGGTGTAGGCAATAATGGAGGCGATGCCTTAGTAGTAGCTCGATTACTGCATCGCGAGGGTTATCCTGTTACAGTTTATGTTGTGGAGTATAGCCCTACCTATTCAGAAGAATGTTCGCATAATCTTCGTTTGCTTAAAGAGGTTGAAATACCCTGCACCACCATCGCTTCCAGAGAGAATTTGCCGTCTCAGGATGTTTATGAAAAGTACAATCTGATAATCGATGGTATTTTCGGAACGGGAATTAACCGTGAAGTGAGTGGTGTGGCCCGTGACGCAATTAACTGGATTAACGAGAGCGGGAAGAAGGTGATCAGCATTGATGTGCCCAGTGGCTTGTTCTTAGACCGCCCGACCGACTTCGCGGTGAAAGCTTTCGAAACGGTTACATTTCAAACACCTAAGCTGGCTCTTTACCTTCCAGACAATCATGATTACTGCGGAAAGGTATCCATCGCCCACATCGGGTTGAGCGAGGAGGCGATTGCTGAGATGGAAACGGATTTTTACTACACTGACTTGATAGAAGTCCAGAATTTGATAAAGCCGTTATCTCGTTTCGCGCACAAGGGGCAGCTGGGGCACGCGTTGATCATCGGAGGAAGCCTTGGAATGACAGGATCGGTATGCTTGGCTTCGAAAGCCGCTCTTAAAACAGGATGTGGCTTGGTCACGGCCTACCTTCCAAAATGTGGTGTCCCCGTGATACAAGGTAATTTTCCCGAGGCAATGGCAATCGGCGATCGGCACGAAGAGCATATTACCGCCATTGAATATAATATTACACCCGATGCCATCGGCATAGGAGTTGGTATGGGGCAGCACGATGATACGAGGCGGGCATTGTATGACTTTCTGAAAAAAAACAGTGAGCAGGAAAAGAGCATCCCTTTGGTGGTGGATGCCGACGGGTTGAATATCCTGTCGAACCATTCCGAATGGCTGTCGTTGCTCCCCCCCGGGACCATCCTTACGCCTCATCCTAAAGAGCTAAGCCGGTTGATAGGAGAGTGGGGCGATGATTTCGAGAAGATTCAAAAGACCCGCGAGTTTGCCCGGCAGTACGAGGTGACTGTTGTGATTAAAGGAGCTTTCTCGCTGATTATCGACGCGGCAACCATTCACGTGAACAGCAGCGGTACCCCCGCGTTGGCCACCGCGGGAAGCGGTGACGTGTTGACGGGGATGATCACCAGCCTGCAGGCCCAGGGGTACTCGCCGCGGGATGCAGCAATACTGGGTGTTTACCTGCATGGACTCACGGCCAATCTTACCCGTGAGCGAGTGCACGAACGCTCCTTTATTGCCTCCGATATCATCGATAATATCGGGAATGCCTACGCGCATCTTGAGAGTGCAATCTGAAGTTTAGATCTGCAATCCACCCCTGAACCACCCATATTATTAGTAAAATCCCCAAAATTGTTGGTTTAACCGCCCATTTTATTGGTATAAATACCAATTTCGTTTGCGGTTTACGAATAATATTAGTACTTTTGCACCTCATTTTGCCAATAGGCTCTACAAGAAGTCCGCTTTAGGCGGCTCGCCTCAGGCACGTAACGTCAAGTTATTTTTTATATGTACGTCATAGTAGACATTCAAGGCCAGCAGTTTAAAGTATCTCAAGGCCAAAAGTTATTTGTCCACAGGATCAATGCCGATCAAGGCAGCGAGGTAGAATTCGAGAAAGTGATGCTCGTGGATAACGAAGGTAAAGTAACCGTGGGTGCTCCGTTGGTTGATGGGGCCAAAGTGGTGGTTGAGGTTCTCTCTCACGTGAAAGGAGACAAGGTACTTGTCTTTAAGAAAAAGAGGAGAAAAGGATACCGGAAGTTGAACGGACATCGTCAGCAATTTTCGGAGATACAAGTTAAAGAAATAGTGGCTTAATCAGTTAAAATCAGAAGACAATGGCACATAAAAAAGGTGTAGGTAGTTCCAAGAACGGCCGCGAATCGGAAAGTAAACGATTGGGCGTTAAGATATACGGTGGTGAAGCAGTAAGAGCAGGCAACATTCTCGTTCGCCAGCGCGGCACCGCTCATCATCCCGGAGACAATGTAGGCATCGGTAAAGATCATACGCTGTATGCGTTGATCGACGGCACGGTGGTTTTCCGTAAGAAGAAAAACAACCGCTCGTTCGTATCGGTGCAACCGCTTGCAGAAGCAGAAGCGTAACAGAAATCCTTGTCCCGGTAAAACGGAACTTGAACCATAAAATAATGTATTAGTTGAAGAGCAACCTGCCCGGTAACGAGCAGGTTGTTTCTTTTTACCGTTACCCTTCGTTCGGCAGAAAAACATTTCTTCATGTCTTTGGATTGCGAGCAAAGCATCCTAGGGTATGAAGTTGATCTGGTCGCGGTCTGCTGCTATTTCCATCCATTCCACCGTGGGACACAGATATTTTAGAGGATAAATTGAAGATCAACTGGAATACCAATCTGCTGCAATCCTAATCCCACTCATTACAATTAAAGCATGAATTACTTGTGCCGGTCGACTAGAATCTGTTCGATGTCTTGCAACTTTAAATCTTTTGTCTTTAATAGGATTAAGAAGTGATAGAGTAGGTCGGCCGCTTCGTTCGAGAACAGGTCGATGTTGTCGTCTTTCGATTCAATCACCAGCTCTACGGCTTCTTCTCCCACTTTCTGGGCGACTTTGTTGACTCCCCGGTTGAATAATTGGGAGGTGTAGGAGTTCTCTGATCCTTCCGCGATACGTCCTTCGATTACCCTTTCCAGTTCGTACAGGAATCCTTTGGGTGTTTCTTCTTTAAAGCAGGAGGTGCTGCCGGTGTGGCAGGTGGGTCCTTGCGGGAAAGCTTTGATAAGGAGCGTGTCGTTGTCGCAATCCACCTGGATCTCGTCCACCATCAGGTAGTTTCTCGATTCTTCCCCTTTGGTCCAGAGGCGATTTTTAGAGCGGCTGAAAAAGGTGACTTTCCCTTCGGCTTTCGTCTTCTCGAAGGCTTCCTGGTTCATATAGCCCAGCATCAGCACTTGCAGGGTAGTGGCATGTTGCACTATAGCGGGGACCAATCCCCCGGTCTTTTCAAAATCTACAGTCATCGTACAGGTATGTTTTGTTCGTTTAAATATTGTTTTAATGTAGGAATGGGGATCTCCCCGAAATGAAACACCGAGGCCCCGAGGGCAGCACTCGCTTTTGTTTGTTGGAAGAGTTCAGAGAAGTGGGGCAGGGTTCCCGCGCCACCGGAAGCGATGACGGGGATGTTGACCGCTTCACAAACTTCTCGTGTTATATCGATGGAGAAACCGCTCTTGGTACCATCTCGGTCCATCGAGGTGAGTAGGATTTCTCCTGCTCCCAGTTGTTCCACCTCCTTTGCCCAGTCGACCGTGCGACGGGGAGTAGCCGTCCGCCCTCCATGCACGTACACCATCCATTCGCCGTTGGAGAACTTGGTGTCGATGGCGACGACCACGCATTGGCTCCCGAACTGGTCCGCCAGCTCGGTGATCAACGCAGGGCGGTCCACCGCCGAGCTGTTGATACTTATTTTATCGGCTCCTGCCCGGATGATGGCTTTCGCGTCCTTCACGGAGCGAATGCCACCACCCACGGTGAAGGGGATGTTGATCTCTTGGGACACCTTCTTTACCAGGTCGGTCAGCGTATCGCGGTTCTCTACCGTGGCGGTGATATCGAGGAAGACGAGCTCGTCGGCTCCCTCTTCCACGTATCGTTTGGCCAGTTCCACGGCATCGCCCGCGTCACGCAGGCCCACGAAGTTCACGCCTTTTACCGTTCGCCCGTCCTTGATGTCGAGGCAGGGTATGATTCGTTTTTTTAGCATGTTGTTTTCAATTAGCAATTAATT
>CAYFMZ010000057.1:0-13816 GCA_964344275.1 uncultured Proteiniphilum sp. | reverse complement strand
TTTGAGATTAAAGTGCAAACCGACAACGCACTGCATGCTTACAAACCTCTTCTACCCGCTGTCAAAACCGGTCAACCCCATATTGTTAGAGAGCGTTTGCCTCCATCAAGCTACCACCGCGATTGCCCGTGCAACGGAACGACTCAACAAGCGGCAACAGATCATATAAGACACAAAAATAGAGAAAAAGTTTAATCCATACAACTATTTTTTATTTCTAACCGTCCGGTGGCACGATTGATTTCAATTTCACGAGGGAAAATAGTATTTTTGTATTCGAGTTGCAGATTGAAAGAAAATCCGTTGAAATGAATAAAATTATAGCTAAAGAGTACCTCTCGGACAAAGTAGTCCGCTTCGAGGTGGAGGCTCCGTTGATCGCTAGAAGTCGTAGAGCCGGCCATTTCGTAATGGTTCGTGTAGGAAAAAAAGGGGAACGTGTTCCCTATACCATCGCTTCGTCCGATACGGATAAGGGTACCATCACGCTGGTCGTACAACGCGTAGGAAAATCATCTGAAAAATTGTGCTGCCTAGAGGCGGGCGAATTTATCACTGATATGGTGGGGCCATTGGGAAAAGCCACTCACGTGGAAAAGTTCGGAACGGTAGTTTGTGCTGGTGGAGGTGTGGGTGTGGCTCCCATGCTTCCCATCATGGAGGCAATGAAAAAAACAGGTAACCGGGTTGTCTCGGTGATCGCGGCTCGTTCAAAAGAACTTATATTTCTGGAAGAACAGGTTCACGAACATTCCGATGATGTTGTGGTCATGACCGACGATGGCTCGTACGGTGAAAAAGGACTTATTACTACCGGTGTTGAAAAAGTGATCCAACGCGAGAAGGTGAATTTATGCGTGACCATTGGTCCCGCTATCATGATGAAGTTCGTATCCGAGCTTACTCGAAAATATAATGTGCCCACCGTGGCATCGCTCAATACTATCATGGTGGACGGTACAGGTATGTGTGGAGCATGCCGTGTAACCGTGGGAGGGGAAACTCGTTTCGTATGCATTGATGGGCCTGAGTTTGATGCGCATCAGGTTGATTTTGACGAGATGTTGTTACGCCTGAAAGCATATGGATAAGGGATTCACACGGATAAGGAGATAAAATGATGGAACAACACAGAGCAACAGATATGAGTGAATACTTAAAATCCGAAAGGGCAAGTGAATGGCGCGAGGAACTGCGCAAGTCCATGAAAAACAAGGAGCGCACTGCCATCGTTAGGGTTCGTATGCCAGAGGTAGACCCTGCGGTACGTCGCTACACGTATGATGAAGTGAACTTGGGTTTAACAAAGGAACTGGCTACCATGGAAGCACGCCGCTGCCTCGATTGCGTGGATCCCACCTGTATCACTGGGTGCCCTGTGGAGATTAATATCCCCAAATTCATTAAGAACATCGAGAGGGAAGAATTCTTAGAGGCAGCCAAAACGTTAAAGGAGACCAATGCACTTCCTGCCGTGTGTGGACGCGTATGCCCACAGGAAAGACAATGCGAAAGCCAATGTTTTTACACGCTCAAACTTAAAAAAGAGTCAGTGGCTATTGGCCACTTAGAGCGGTTTGCCGCGGATTACGAACGAGCAAGTGGATCGATCTCTTTGCCCGAAATCGCACCCGCCAATCAAATCAAGATTGCCGTGGTTGGATCGGGACCCGCGGGTTTGGCCTTCGCTGGTGATATGGTTAAACTGGGATATAGTGTTACTGTCTTCGAGGCACTCCATGAACTGGGTGGTGTTCTTCGCTACGGTATCCCAGAATTCCGCCTGCCTAACGATATCGTGGATATTGAAATAGATGGTTTACGAAAAATGGGTGTAAAATTCATCACCAATTGTATTGTAGGTAAAACCATTTCACGGGAAGACCTCGAGGCAGAAGGATTCAGGGGGATTTTCGTGGGTAGCGGTGCCGGATTGCCTAACTTCATGAATATTCCAGGTGAAAACCTAGTAGGTATTATGTCTTGCAATGAATATCTTACTCGCGTAAATCTCATGCAGGCAGCTGATCCAGAAAGCGATACGCCATTATACAAAGGAAAAAAGGTGGCAGTAATTGGTGGGGGAAATACGGCGATGGATGCCGTACGAACAGCAAAGCGCCTCGGGGCAGAGAAGGCAGCCATCATCTATCGTCGTACCGAAGATGAGATGCCTGCGCGAGTAGAAGAGATCAAGCATGCTAAAGAGGAGGGAATTGAGTTTCATACACTCCATAACCCCATACGGTATGAAGGAGATAAACGTGGCCGGGTACAACGAATGCAACTGCAACGGATGCGTTTGGGAGAGCCCGATCAGACAGGACGTCGCCGTCCGGTTGCTGTTCAAGGCGATACAACCTGGATGGAGGTTGACGAAGTAATCGTGAGCGTGGGTGTCTCTCCCAACCCGTTGATACCACAAAGCTTTACGGGACTAGAAATCACTTCTTGGGGTACCATAGTGGTAAATAGCGACACCATGCAAACTGCCGACGAGAGGGTCTTCGCGGGCGGCGATATCGTTCGAGGTGGAGCAACAGTGATCCTTGCTATGGGTGACGGGAGAAAGGCAGCCAAAGCGATGCATCAATACATACAACGAGCAATATAATTTAGTCATATGAAGATATTAGCGGACGCGCATATCCCCTATCTGCGTGGAGTTGCCGAACAGTTTGGCCATGTAGAATACCTTCCAGGGAACCAGTTTTCACGTGAAAGTATTCAGGATAAGGATGCCCTTATCGTACGCACTGTCACCCGTTTCGATGAAGCGTTACTGTCAGGCAGCCGAGTAAAGTTAATCTGCTCGGCTACTATAGGCTACGACCACATCGATACCGATTATTGCGACTCGCACAATATAGCATGGCGTACAGCACCCGGGTGCAATGCCAACTCGGTAGAGCAATATGTCACCGCTTCACTATTGCACCTGGCAGCAAAACACCACTTTAAGTTAGAAGAGAAAATCATCGGTGTCGTGGGAGTAGGCAACGTGGGAAGCAAAGTAGCCGCGGCATGCGAAAAACTGGGAATGAAGGTTCTTCTCAATGATCCTCCTAGAGAGGAGAGAGAAGGGCCAACTCTTTTTACTGACATCGAATCAATAAAACGAGAAGCTGACATCATCACTTTTCATACCCCGTTAACACGTACCGGAAAATACAGCACTTTCCATCTGGCTGACGATGCTTTTTTCGCGTCTGTAGCCCGTCAACCTTTTATCATTAACGCGGCTCGCGGAGGAGTCACGGCCAATCGTGCGCTAGTGAGAGCGTTGCGCGACAAAACAATATCTGGTGTGGTGATTGATTGCTGGGAAAATGAACCAGAGATCGATAGGGAACTGTTGAGCTTGGCCGATATCGCAACGCCACATATCGCCGGATATAGCGCGGATGGTAAATGGAACGCGACGAAAATAAGCCTTGAGAACCTGAACGTCCATTTTAATATCGGTGTAAATCCTCACTTCCAAACCATTCCACTGCCTCGAGAGCCCGATATCAATATGAGAAACATCGCGATCGACCAACAAATCGCTCGTGCTGTATATCATACATACGATCCCCTTAACGAAACAGAAGAGCTCAAAAAATCACCCGGTAAATTTTATCACTTCCGATCCCATTATCCATTGAGAAGGGAGTATCCAGCATATAGTGTGTATGAAGCCAGTACTTCAATTTCAGAGATCCTGTCAGACTTGGGTTTTTTGGTAAAATGACCTCCTACCGTACACAAGTGATGTTTTAAAAATGGATCGAATAAATATTCAAAAAACTACTAAAATATAGCTGTTACCGCTTTTTTTATTAGATGAAAAAAGGTAAATTTGTGTTCTGGATAAAATCAATGTCAACTCCCTTTATTATAGAGTATAATATTTAGAATAAATTAATAATTTCTCACAACATGAAAAAAAAATCTCGTATCTTGTCCCTGCTGCTTGTAGTGGGGGTTGCGCTACTAGCCAGCTCCTGTAGCAGCAAGTTGAAGCCGCTTACGCAAAACAACTTTAATGTAACGCCTTCTCCCCTCGAAACTGTGGGGAACCAAATTCCAGTGACCGTTAACGGAACTTTCCCCGAAAAATGGTTTCACAAAAATGCTATCGTCACTATCACTCCCGTGCTTAAATACGGGGATAACCAGGAAGTGGTAGGTACCCCCTATAGTTACCAGGGTGAGAACATCTCCGGAAATCGTGTAACCATTCCTCAAAGCCGGGGAGCAAATGTGACCATGAGTTCCTCTTTCGACTATCAACCCGAGATGCAGTCTTCTGAACTCTACCTTCGTTTCGATGGAAGAATTAAAAATAAACGATCGGTGCTTCCTGACCTAAAGGTGGCCGACGGTGTAATCGCTACTTCGGCATTGGCAGACGTGAAGACTACTCTCCCTTCGGTGGCACCTGATGGATTCCAACGTATCATCCAAGATGCTCAGGAAGCCAGTATTTTGTTCGTGATTGAGCAAGCTAATCTTCGTCAAAGCGAACTGAACAAACGCGATATTTCCGACTGGAAACGACGGGTGGAAGAGGCTTTCAATGATCCCAAGCAGAATGTAAACGTGGAAGTATCCGCTTATGCTTCTCCCGATGGAGGCTTATCTCTCAACGAAAGACTGGCCGCGCAACGTGAACGAAACACTTCTAACTATTTGGAAAGTGAATTAAGTCGTAGGAATATTGATACCGATGTCTTCGCGCATTACACGGCTCAGGACTGGGAAGGATTTAGCCAGCTGGTTGCTGCTTCTAACCTGCAGGATAAAGAACTTATCCTACGTGTTCTACAGATGTATCCTGATTCAGAAACTCGTGAGAGGGAGATCAAAAATATCTCGTACGTCTTCGAAGAATTAGCGGAAACTATCCTTCCGCAATTACGCCGCTCTCGCATCATTGCCAATATAGAAATCATCGGTAAGTCCGACGAAGAGATTATGACTGCTTGGAACAGTAATCCCAAGGAGCTGTCGGTGGAAGAGCTGCTCTATGCCTCTACCCTGACCAACGATGAAAGCATTAAAGAGCGTATTTATCAATACGTAACTGCCAACTTCTCCAACGATTACAGGGGATGGAATAACATTGGTACCATGTTTTTCAAACAGGGCGATTACGCTAAGGCCGCTCAGTCGTTTGATCGTGCAGCACAGGTGAATCCTTCCGCCCCTGAAGTTAATATGAACAAGGCCCTCTTGGTTATCATGGATAACGATTTAGCTGCAGCAAACGAATTGCTGGGAAGATCAGCCGGTGCAGACGGGCTGGACAACGCTATGGGACTTCTTAACTTGCTACAGGGTAATTACAACCAAGCAGTAGGAGCTTTCGGAAACAGTGTAAGTAATAACGCCGGCTTAGCACAACTTTTGGTAAGGGATTACAACAAGGCGAAGCAAACGTTAGAAGCCATAAATAATCCTGACGCCATCACTGCTTATCTACTTGCCGTGATCGCGTCTCGTACTAATAACTTCAACGAAGTGGTGTCTAATTTACGTACGGCGATCGGCCGCGATAGAAGCATTGCTGCTAAAGCATTAAATGATCTGGAATTCGCGAAGTATCGTACCAATCAGGAGTTTTTGTCTATTGTCCAATAATTCCTTTAACCGGACTGACATGTATTTCTCTGAATGATTAAAAAAGTGAGCTCAAACGGCTCACTTTTTTACTTATAGCTAAAGCATAACCGAACTGTGAGTCTTAAGGATATCACTTTATTAAGAATTACTAACAAAGCGAAAAATATAAACCGTTGTTTTTTTGTTAACTTTACGTTCTAATTTACACTTCATTTGATTGCATCGTTTAACTATGTGTAGGGTAATATTATTGCTTTTTATTATCTATATCGCGGGATCTCATGCTCAACAATCGGTGGGTGGGAAAACAGCCTATATAGATAGTTTGTTGGAATTGTCATACCAAAGTTATGCGCAAATGGATATAAACTCCAGCATTAAGGGCGCTAAGGAAGCTTTGTTGTTGAGCAACGAAGAAAATTATTCTAAGGGAAAAGCGCGTGGTAATTTTTATATTGCCCAAGCACTGTTTAGCCTGGGCGAATATGGAAGGGCGATTGAATACCTTCAGTTAGCCGAGATAGAAAGCCACGTGAAAGATGATTTAATACTAAGCTCTGAAATATGCCGTGTAAAAGGACGTTCATACGGTTCATTGCAGCTGTATGACCCTTCCATTAGAGAGTTCCAGAAAGGACTGGGATATATCAATCAAATCAAAAATGATTTCGAAAGAGAATATCTTACAAGCTTGGCCTTTGATAACCTAGCTCACTCCTATTCCCTGCAAAACATGACAGATTCAGTATTGCATTACTTGAATAGAAACAAGGAGTTATTGGAGAATACAAGCGAAGATCAATTTTTCAGGAGTAGAATAAACCTCTACGCGCAGTTAGGGAAAGCACATACCAAACAAGAAGAATATGACGTGGCCACGAAATATTTCACTGATGCTCTCCATCTTGCTGAAATAAATAATTTCCCTTACACTTCATGGATATACTTACAGTGGGGTAACATGAAAAGTCAGCAAAATCTCCTGGACTCAGCCATCATAAAATATCGTGCTGGTTTAAAAAACCTTGAACAAACAAATTTACGGGCCGAATTGCCTGGAATGTATACTGCTCTTCGGGATGTATACGTTCAAAAAGGGAATAAAGATTCCGCATTGGTGTATCATCAGAAAAAAATAGCCATTGAGGAAGAGCTCACAGAGGCCAATATCAAAGCGTTGGATATGGCTGTTCAGATCCTTTTGGATGAAGAGAAAAGGCAATTAGTTTCCCAATCAAGTAAGGCCAGATCAATGGCACTAGCCATTATCGTGCTGATTGGCATAATCTTTATTGTCGCATGGGTGCGTTGGCGTCGACGATATGAGAGAGTAGAAAGGAAGAAACAAAAATTACAGGAGGCCATTGAAGAGAAACGAGATAGCGTGTTGGATGAAGTAGTTTCACTTGCTCGCCAAAACGACGCCTCTTTTCTGCCTCGCTTTATGGAGCTATTTCCTCTTTTCACCAAGCGTATTTACCAGCGTCATCCCGATCTATCCCAGTCTTCTTTCCAGTTTTGCACGTACATATTTCTCCATTTTTCCTCTAAGGAAATAGCAGAATGCATGTTTATACAACATAAATCGGTGCAAACGAGAAAAAATCGCCTTCGAAAACAGTTGAATCTTCCTAAGAATACCGACCTCTACCTATACATGAGATGGCTTAACGAGCCGGAGGATGAAAGTTCTGTTCCCCCGGCAGAAGGTCCCGATTTCTTTTAGTATCTTTGCGTACTTTTTGTATAACTATAGTCAAATGACAGAATATATGATGAATTTTGTGGAAGAACTACGTTGGCGAGGCATGATACATGAGATCATGCCTGGGACGGAAGAGGCGTTACTGAAAGGGCGGGCTTCGGGTTATCTTGGTATTGACCCCACCGCTGACTCCTTGCACATCGGCCATCTTGTAGGCGTGATGATGTTGAAACACTTCCAACGCGCCGGGCATACTCCGGTGGCCTTGGTGGGTGGAGCTACAGGAATGATAGGTGATCCTTCCATGAAGTCGGCAGAGCGCAATTTACTTGATGAGGCAACCCTGCTACACAACCAAGAAGCTATCAAAAAACAGTTAAGCAAGTTCCTTGATTTTGAAAGTGATATACCTAACAAGGCCATTTTAGTAAACAACTACGATTGGATGAAAGGGTATACTTTCCTGAATTTTATCCGCGATATAGGTAAGCATATCACCGTTAATTACATGATGGCTAAAGACTCCGTTAAGAAGCGTATTAGCGGTGAGGCGGGTGAAGGGATGTCGTTTACCGAGTTTTCATACCAACTACTTCAAGGATACGATTTCTTGCATCTCTTTAAAGAGAAGGAGTGCATTATTCAGTTGGGAGGTTCCGACCAGTGGGGAAACATCACCACGGGTACTGAGCTGATAAGGCGTGTAGAGGGAGGAGAAGCATATGGATTAGTGTGTCCTCTGATAACAAAGGCTGATGGTGGTAAATTTGGGAAAACCGAAAGCGGGAATGTGTGGCTCGACAGCCGTTACACTTCTCCATACAAATTTTATCAGTTTTGGCTTAACGTGAGCGATCCCGATGCTGAAAAATATATTAAAATATTTACCTCCCTCTCTAAAGAAGTTATAGAGGGATTGATAGAACAGCAGCAGTCGGCACCTCATAAACGTCCCCTTCAAAAAAGGTTAGCAGAAGAACTCACTGTGATGGTTCACTCTCGGGAGGATTACGACATGGCCGTGAGTGCATCAGAAATACTATTTGGGAAGTCTACTTCCAAAGAGCTACGTGCGATTGATGAGGAGACTTTTCTGCAAGTTTTCGAAGGAGTTCCCCAATTTGCCATTTCTCGAGACAAGCTGCTGTCGGGTATTCCAGCAGTAGAGTTGCTGACTGAAGATGCATCGGTGTTTCCTTCTAAGGGTGAGATGCGTAAAACTGTTCAGGCCGGCGGAGTAATGATTAACAAGGAAAAACTCGTGTCCCATGATGAAACGATCGGTTTTTCCCATTTAATAGGTGATAAGTACATTCTCGCCCAGCGAGGCAAGAAGAGCTATTTCTTATTGATCGCTGAATAATAAGGCTTACGCGGTGAAATAGGCTATTTAAAAGGGATCGGGGAGAAAATCTCTTGTAATAATTTGGAATATTAGAGTAATTATTCTATTTTTGCACTGCTTTTCACGAAGCATTTAAGGATTGTCCCATGGTGTAACGGCAGCACTCCTGATTTTGGTTCAGTCAGTCTAGGTTCGAATCCTGGTGGGACAACAATCTTCTTAAACAACCGTCTGTTTTACAGGTGGTTGTTTTTTTATGAAGTGAGTTATAAAAACCTGTTATAAAAAACCTTCCTTTTCAAGCAGTGCAAGCGCTTCTAATAACATACAACCGCTTGTTTGTCCCCTGAGGAACGATGTTTTTGGTTTAAAGTACCATCCGTAATTGTATAAAAGAAGGCTTGCATCATTATTCGCTGAAGACGCGTATGTTATGAGAGATTTTGCGTTATATTCAATAAACCCGATGTATTTTTCTTTTTTGGCGGTGGGTAAATCGGGGTGCATGATTAACCTTGTAAAGTATCTAATAAATATGCCCTTGAATAGATTAACATCATGATCTTCTTGTTCGGCCCAATCACTCAATATTTTATTACTTGGTGTTGATATTGATAAGTGTTCTAGCGTCCAATCAGCCGTTCTGATCGCATCCTCTAAATACATGGATTCCCCAGTTACATCATATAATTCCATAGCCGAGCCAAGAAAAGTGCCGGTATTATATGTCCAAGCACCAACTCTATTTGCCATATCGTCATAAACACCTCCTGTCGCGGGATCGTGCCTTTCCTCCCTCATCCAACCATACATTTTTTCCGCCCACTCCAAGTTATTCAGTCCATCGGTAATCTCACTATCGCCATATTTAACCCATCGTCTAACTGCAATTAATGTTGCGGGACCGGTCGATGGAACACCGGGAATACTCCCTGGTTGGTCGTTCCATTTGATTCCTCCTTGTTGATCGTCCCATCCTTCAAGGATCCATCCCCATAATTGTCTGGCCGACGCTTCATAGCGGGTGTCATTTGTGGCTTCATAGGCCCTGAGATGGGCAAGCCCATGCCAAGCCATATCGTCGTAAAATGAGTTTCTAAATGTATTACCATTTTTACTTTTAACTCCCTCGTGAAAGTCATAAATTATCTCTTTGTATTTGTGATCGCCATTTCTTAAATATGCGTCAATGATCACATCAATTGCATGTGCTTCCGGCCAATAGTCGTACCGGTTGACCGTCCCTGACACACTGTTATTAAAGTGTTGTGCGCTTGGGTTCCAGAAGCCTTCAATAAAATCGGAAGTGCTTTTATCCGCGAGATAAGCCCAAGTGGTTGTGATGGTGCTAAAATCTTCTGATACTGGTTCAATACTGTGAGAATAGGTTACCATATCAACCTTCACTTCGGCCCAACAGTCTTTTAGACTATTTGCATAAGACCAAATACCATCCCATAGCTGTTGGTCGTGATTATGAATCACATTCTCCTTCATCATCATTCCTGTCTCTTGCTCTAAAAACTTATCCAGACCATCTTCTAACATTTTAAATTTATACCGTGTTTCATCTCCCCAAGCCTCTTTAGAGAAATTTATCAAGCATCTTGTTTTCCATATTCCACGGCCCTCGTATTGTAGGCTTATAGCCCTGTGTCTTATGCAGTAATAGAGCGAAATGTCTCTGATTTCATTTAGAGTGACCGATTTTTTTGAAAAATCGACTTGTATCTTGTAAACACCGCTTTTATCGACTGTTGCTCCGTTTTCATCTTCGATGAGCTTATTGTTTTTTATTGAAAAAGATCGGATTATTTCACCATCGCGATTGTCTATAAACCTAAATGGAAGCCCAACTGACAGTTTAGAAATAACAATGAATTCACTGTCTGAGTCCGAAGCTTTTGAAAACTCCATCGCATCCTGTATTTTCTCGCCATATTCAGTACCACTTCCTGTCAAAAACAACGTTGTCACGGGTTTATCGGCCTCTGGACGCTTAATTATGACTGTGTTGACCACTTTAGATTGCACTGAATTTGAGCCATAATAGGAAATTATAGTCCAATTAACAGAACCGCTATTTCCAGCTTCTATTCCAGCTTTCTCGGCTATTTCATTGAGCTTAACATGGTTGATCTTCACCCTATTTGTGATCGTTTGAACGGTAAACAATCCATTGTCAATTGTTTCATTCTCTTTAAAGAAAATAATTTCATATTTTGGAGTCACCTCCTTATCTTTCTCCGCTTGCTCCCATTCGAACGTTTCAGTTGATCTAGCATCAGTAGAAAGTTCAAAAACTACATTGTTAATTGGTGAAATTAGTTTTTTACTGCTTTTAGATTAACCAGGTCATTATCATTTTCCTCTATTTGATCAGAGCAAGATAGAAGAGCACCCGCGACTATTAAGGAGATTAATAATGAATATAAACTATTTTTCATAGATTTAAATTTTATGCATCAATAATTAAGGTGATCCAACTTCAACGTTCACAAAACGTTATTGAGATGAATTTATTTATTCACTCCTTCGGTTGATTATTTACTTTTAAAACAAAAATACAAATATTATATACAACAACGAAATTAAACCTACATTTATGCAAAAAAGCTGCCCGAAATAGGCAGCTTTTCAATGTTTAATTAAATGGGTTGTTGTTTTATTTGGCCCTACTTTTATAGTAAGGAGCATCATTCAAAAAATCATAACTTTCCTGAACCCCCTCTAAAGGTGTTCCGGTATATCTTTCTACTTCCACGATCATGTATTTCGCACCCGAGGCATCCACGTTATTGAAGATGTTCTCGAAGTCCACCTTGCCGCTTCTGCCAATCTCCGTTTCATCCTTGATATGGAGTTGCTCGAAACGTCCGGGGTACTTGTTGAAATAAGCCACGGGGTCGTGCCCACCTTCTATTACCCAGTACACGTCCATCTGGTAAAATACTTTATCGGGGTCGGTATTCTCTATCATGTAGTCGTACATCAACTCCCCTTCAATCTCGGTGAATTCAAAACTGTGGTTGTGATAACCGAAACGTAGTCCAGCCGCGTTGCATCGTTCGCCGATCTGATTGTAATAGTCGCAATATTGCTGGAGGTCAGCCAACGTCGTTGGAGTTGGCATCCATGGAGTAACTATATACTTCATTCCTGCCTCTTTATGTGCTTGGATAGTGGCGTCCCACCATGCCCAAGTATCATCCCAATTGGTTTCCGCTGGGTTATCGGCCAATGGCCTTGCGGTGTGTGAAGAGAGTACTTCCATGCCCGCGTCTTCGATTGACTTTTTGAAGTCGGCGGGAGCCAATCCATAAAACTGCCCGTCGTTATACCCCGCGGCTTCTACACCGGTATAACCCATTTCTGCTACTGCTGCTACAGTCCCTTCATAATCGGCTCGAATGTCGTCTCTAACAGAGTAAAGTTGAACGTAAATATCTTTCCCTTTCGTGGCATCTTCCGTCTGTTTCCCTTGTGTGCAAGCAGAAATCACGAGTAATCCGCACAGAAGGGTAACCATATAATAAGTTCCTTTTTTCATTTTTTTCTGTTTTTAATAAAAATATTCCTGCCCGAATCGGGGCAGGAATACTCTTTTGATTATTGAATTAGTCCAATATTTTCACCTTGATATTCCTGAACCACACGTCATCTCCATGATCTTGTAATCCGATATATCCTTCACGATCAGCCCCACCGACATTGTTCAGTAATTCGAATGCCAATGGCCAGTTTTCTTGACTGAATTTACTAGCTTGTAATAAATCTGTCCATTGTTGGGTCCACAAGTGATATTCAAGAACGTTTTCGCCATTTTGTCCATGCACAACTGTTCCTTTATATACCATAATCTTTCCGGTATTCCACTCTCCAAACGGTTTCGCGTTTTGAGGATTGGCAGGGATCATATCGTACAGCGACATGGATTGACGATTATTATCTTTACCCAGTTTCGCGTCCGGATGATTTTCGTTATCAAGAATTTGAGCTTCAGGGGCAGAGATATAGATGGGCTCTAACCTCATCTCTCCGGTATTAGGGTCTTTGGCCTTCACTTCCTGTGCGAGATAAAATACACCCGAGTTACTCCCTTTATCTACTTTCCATTCGAATGTTAACTCAAAGTTCTTGAACTTGTGTGCAAAAATAATATCGCCACCATCGCCATCTTGTGCTTCACCACCTCCTGAACCGTTAAACTTGATAGCACCATCTTCTATCGTCCATTTTCCGGGGACGTTCTCTCTCCCGTAGCCTCTCCATCCCGTGAAATCTTTTCCATTGAAGATAGCGATATACCCGTCAGCGTCTGTCTCGAATTGCGATAGGTCTACTTGAGGATTATCCAAAATCTCGTATTCAGGGACGGCACTTTCCACGGCCTCGGCTTCATTATCCGTACCCGCCTTCTTTTGTGCTCCGGAGCCACAAGCCAGAAATACACTTAACACCATACAACAACTTAATCCGAAAATTATTTTTCTTACTTTTCTCATAACAACTTTCTTATTTAATTAAACAATAAAATTTCCATTAAAGGGAATAACGATTAACCGTGTCAATCGTTATTCCCTTCTGATGATTCAATTACGGCATAGCCGGTAATTGCCATCCATTCTGATAGGTATGCTTGATCATTTCGTTGGCATACTCTACCGCGTTCACCGGATCCGTCAAAGTTTTATCGAACGTCGGATGTCCGTCGGTTATCTTAAAGCCATCTTCAATAATGGTGCGAACGGTTGCATCCGCGGGAATATTGGTGAAACGCATGTTTTCTCCATCCCACTCCAATTCCTGGTTCAATCCTTGCAATCTCACGGCAAGCACACCCATAACTACCATTTCGTTGAAAGGTCCGGCTTCCGAGAAAGGAGAAGCAGTCTCCACCCGGTTGGCAGGCGACTCCTTACAAGCACGAACCCAGTCCATTTCGTGTGAGAGGGTCACTTCGCGCTGGGTTTTAGGTGAGTTGGGCTTGCGTCCTGACACCAACCATGGGTTTACACCGTAACAACCACAGATAAGGGTGTCTTTTGTTCCGTGGAAAATCACTCCACCGCCGCTATCGTTCAAGTTTTTGCTGGCCGGAACACCTTCGGGGCGCATTGGCTGAAGGCCACCGTCGTACCAGTATACTTCCACTTCGG
>CAYFMZ010000056.1:0-14167 GCA_964344275.1 uncultured Proteiniphilum sp. | reverse complement strand
GGACTCTGCCCTCTCTGCGCGATGGATTTGATCCCGCTGCAGACGACCGGATCGGGGGACGCGGCGATCGACCCGGCGGCCATTCAGTTGAGTGCCGAAGCAGTGGCTCTGGCAAAGATACAGACCACCATCGCCAGCCTCCAAAATCCAGTCAAGGAGATGCAGCTCTACGGCACCATCAAAGCGGATGAACGCCTCACCCGGTCGCAAACGGCGCACGTGAGCGGCCGCATCGAGCAACTGCTGGTCGCTTTTACCGGTGAGCGGGTGCGGGAGGGACAACCGATTGCCACCATCTATTCGCCGGAGTTGCTCACCGCGCAACAGGAGCTGATAGAGGCTGTAAAACTGATAGAGGTGCAACCGGCTATCCTGGATGCGGTGCGGGCCAAACTCAAGCTGTGGAAACTTTCGGACGAGCAGATCACGACGATCGAGCAATCGGGTCAAGCCTCTCCCCTGCTGGAAATTACCGCCAATACCGGCGGCATCGTGGTGGCTAAGAACGTCAACCAGGGCGACTACGTGAACACGGGGACGGTGCTGTTCGAGGTGGCCGACCTCTCACGGGTATGGGCGCTGTTTGACGCGTACGAGGCGGACCTGCCTTTCCTAAAAGTGGGAGATCAGGTGGAGTATACCTTGCAGGCTTTGCCGGGAAAGAGCTTCTCGGGCAAGGTGTCGTTTATCAATCCAATCCTGGACCCTGTGACCCGTACCGCCACGATCCGCGTGGAGACCGCCAACCCCCAAGGTGAGCTGATGCCGGAGATGTACGCCAACGCGAAAATCACCGCGCCCTTGAAACAGCACGGTGAGGGAATCGTGATCCCCAAATCGGCCGTCCTGTGGACTGGGAAGCGTTCCATTGCCTACGTGAAGCAGCAGGGCACGGAAACGCCCGCCTACTTGCTCCGGGAAGTTGAACTGGGACCGTCATTAGGAGAAGCGTACGTGGTGCTTTCCGGTATCGAGGAGGGCGATGAGGTGGTGACCCAAGGGGCGTTCGTGATCGACGCGAGCGCGCAGCTCGCCGGGAAACGAAGCATGATGAACGACGCGATGGGACACGAACACGAGGCTCACGGTCACGAGGTTCATTTCGACCGAGAGGCGGCCGAGCACGCCATGATCCCGGTAGGGGGAGCGTGCGGCATGTGCAAGGAGCGGATCGAGGAGACCACCAAGGGGGTCGACGGCGTATTCCGGGCGGTGTGGGACCAGAGTGCCCAGGAGCTGCACCTCGATTTTGATCCGGAGAAGGTGACGACGGACGACGTGGCAAAGGCGTTGGCGGCCGTGGGACACGACGCGGGTAGCCTTAAAGCCGACCAAGCGGTGTACGATGCCCTCCCCGCCTGTTGTTGGTACCGAGAGTAGGATAGAGATTCGCCTAACCAAGGGGGTTGGCTACGCTGAACTTGCCTAAGCAGGGTCAATTTAAATTGGATTTCTGCTCGATTTTCGTTATATTTGCATGCTTAGGAAATCGTCACACCGCGAGCCGTTTGGGTTCATGGCATGACGTAAGGAAAGGTTATCAATCAAGAAAAGTATGAAGAAAAAGGGGCTTCCCATCAGGATCCTGCTCTTTATAGCAGGGGTATTTTTTATTTCATTCGGCGTAGCACTCACTATCCGATCCAATTTGGGAACAAGTCCCATCTCCTCCATCGCTTACGTATCCTACCTGTTAGTCCCGGCTGTTTCAGTGGGGACCTACACCATCATCGTCAACTCGCTCCTAGTGCTGATACAGTTCTTTATACTGAAAAGCAAATTTCCACCCAGCGCGCTCCTGCAGCTTCCCATCGTGCTGGTCTTCGGGCTGTTTATCGACCTCTGCCTCTACTTGACCACCTGGCTGGTTGTGGATAATTACATCGTGCAATGGATGTTGATTATTATCAGCTGTTTCATAACAGCCTTCGGGATTTTCCTGGAGTTGAAAGCGGACGTAGGCTATCTGCCGGGTGAAGGGTTGACCATGGTGATCTCGGAGACGTACAATAAAAATTTCGGGAAGACGAAGATGGCGATCGACTCCACGATGGTGGCCCTCGCGGTGATTGCTGTACTCATATTCCACGGTCGCTTGGAAGGGGTACGCGAAGGGACCATTGCCTCCGCGATCTTGGTCGGATTTATCGTGCAGATCTACCAGAAGCGAGTCCACTTCGTGGACAAACTGTTGCCATCCGAGCCGACCATAAAGGTAGCCCCGGAGCCTTACTTGAATAGCGACCATTTCGTGATTACCATCTCTCGCCAGTATGGGAGCGGGGGACACGCCGTGGGCGAGCTCATCGCCAAGAAGCTGGGAATCGCCTTTTTTGATCGGCAACTGATCGAGTTGACCGCTATAGCGAGCGGGTTCACCCCGGAATACGTGGAGGAACATGAGCAGAAACTGCCCAACGCGCTGTTATATAGACTTTACAGGCAGAACTACGCGTACGTGAACGAAGTCATTCCGCCCAATGACCTGCTCTTTATGATCCAAACAAAGGTGATTCGAAATATCGCCGCGAGCGAACCATGCGTGATCGTGGGCCGAGCAGCCGATTACATCCTGAAGGGGCATAAAAAGTGCTTCAACGTGTTCGTGCATGCCGATAATGAGTTCCGTGAAGGGAGGGTTATACACGACTACTTTGTGCGACCCGAAGAGGCGGAGCGGGTAATGGAGCGGAAAGACCGAGAGCGAATGAACTACAGCAAGTACTACACCGGACGGAACTGGTCGGACCTCAACGCCTACGATCTCACCGTGGAGACATCACGGTTTGGTATTGAAGCCACCGCCGACATGATGATTGACGCGGCCAAGCGAAGCGGTATTATACCGGAAGCAATCGATAGAGAGTAAAAATCAGCCGACAGGCCAATGGCTTAATAATCCCTTTTCATGGGACGCGAGAATCCACCAAAAGTGAGTGTGATCATTTGCAACATGGGTGTGGAACGGAACCGATCAGGCATCATCCAATAACCCCCACTTCGGGGATCAACGTTGGCAGAAAACTGGGTCGCCTCGTGAAGTAGTTCCACGAAATCTTCCGTCCAATACGAAAGCAGCCAGTACTCTACCGGTGTGAATACCCGGTACGGGTTATACAGTTCGCCCGCGAGGTAGTCTTTCACCTCTTTTAAGGCACCAAGGTTCCCACTCGTAAGATGCTCCAAAATGAGGGTACGCCCTTTTGAGATCACCTCTAAATCGGTATGAGGAAGGCTCATGATCTCGGCACGGATAGAATCGTTGTGCTGCGCGGAGAGAGGCATGTAGACAGCCTAATCATCAGGCAAACAAACTAATCAATGAGTAACCTATTTAGTTATCATCTAATCTGTCGAATCAGGGGATAATCTGCCCGGCGTCGTAATAGAGTGGTGCTTCTGGCCCAAGCGGGATCCCCAACACGATCCAGAGAATAAGGAATAGGGTCCATCCGATAAAGAAGGTGATCGAGAAAGGCAGCATGTTAGCCACAATGGTACCGAACCCGGCTCTTTTATCGTATTTCTGGAAGTAGACGATGATCAACGCGAAGTAACTCATCATAGGGGTAAGGACGTTGGTGACGCTATCCCCTACCCGATAGACCACCTGCGACATCTCGGGCGAGTAGCCCAGCAGCATAAAAATAGGGATAAATACCGGTGCCATAATGGCCCATTTGGCGGACGCGCTTCCCATGAAAAGGTTGATAAAAGCGGAGAAGATCACGAAAAGAATGACCAAAGGAACCAATCCGATATTTATGTTTTGAAGCAGTTCGGCCCCATTGATTGCTAACAATACCCCCAGGTTACTCCACTGGAACCATGCCACGAACTGGGCGGCAAAGAAGACGAGTACAAGGAAAGAAACGAGGGACTTGAAGCTGCTGTTCATCCCTTCAATCACGTCGGCCGAGTTCTTGAATTTACCCACTGTATAGCCGTACACGATACCCAGCGAGGCACCTATCAAAAACAGGAAAGCAATAAAACCTCGTAACAGCGGGGAGTGCAAAATGGTATTATCCGTTCCCCTCAAGAACCCGTTGTCGGGCAACACGCCGATCAGAATAATCGCCAACCACACCAGCGCGGCCCATCCGGTACGTCGCAATCCTTTTCGCTCCAAGGGAGTAAGTTCTTCGATGGCCTCTCGTTCCACGCCCCCGTTATATTTACCCAAGCGAGGTTCCACCCACTTTTCGGATACCCACGTGCCCAAGAAGGTGATAAGAAAGGTAGAAGCGACCATGAAATAGTAGTTTGCCGTCGGCATGACGTAGTAATCAGGATCGATGATCTGCGCGGCTTCGGTAGATAATCCCGCCAAAAGGGGGTCGATGGTACCAATAAGTATGTTGGCACTGAATCCTCCACTCACGCCTGCGAAAGCAGCCGCCATCCCCGCCATGGGGTGCCGTCCCAACGAGTGGAAGATGGTCCCAGCTAAAGGGATAATCAAGATATAGCCCACATCGGAAGCCACATTCGACAAAATACCGGTGAACACCACCATGAAAGTGATGATCTTAGGAGGGGCCTTCACCAGAAGTGCTTTAATACCTGTGGAGATTAACCCGCTACTTTCCGCCACTCCGATTCCCAGCATGGCCACCATCACGATGCCCAACGGGGCAAAACCGGTATAACTACTTACCATCCCCAGCAAGATGCGATGCAACCCCTCTTTAGAGAGTAGATTGATGACTTCCACCGGCTCGCCGGTGGCGGGATGGATACCCGACCAGTCCAACCAATATCCTATCACGGATACCAGTAGTGTTATTACAGCAAAAAGTGCAAAGAGGATAGCAGGATGAGGCAAGGCGTTGCCTCCCTTTTCGATAAAACGGATAAACCCCCGGTTGACGGAGGGTTGATAACTACTCATTATATTGTTCTTATTTTAATTGCGGTCCATTTAGATGTTCAGACGAAGGATCGCCTCTGGAAAGGCGCGAAGATAACTGAAAGCGTTAAAACATCCCACCTTTGAAAGGATTCGTTTCCCTGATTTCATTTATCTTTGCTTTTTTTAGTACCCTTTCCGGTCGATTAAGGCAGTATCACTTTGTTTTAGGAAATGCACTGGTAAGAATACACTGGCAAGTTTGTGGCTCGATTCAAGTTTTTTGCATATACTAAAAACAATTTGGGTGAATTAGGCGTTTGCTTAACATAATGTTTCATTATCTAATAATTTTGGTTCACATCAACTCTTACTCGTTAAAATTATACAATTCAACAGACCCGTGAAACTATCATGGTTAAGTGACAAAGAAATATATAAATTAATCGTATGAAAGTTCATGAATATCAGGCAAAGGAAATGTTCGCAACCTACGGTATCCCTGTAGATAAAAGCGAGGTATGCCGATCGGTAGACCATGCAGTGAAAGCATACAACCGGCTGGATACCGGCAAAGTCATTGTAAAAGCCCAAGTACATACCGGGGGAAGAGGAAAGGCCGGCGGGGTGAAGCTGGCACACGACGAGATCGAACTTCGCCAGCACGCTGCTGCCATTCTAGGAATGGATATCCGGGGATTTACCGTAGACCGCGTTCTTGTTGGACAAGCAGTAAACATCGCTAAAGAGTATTACGCGAGTTACGTGATCGACAGGAATTCGAAATCTACTCTTTTAATGATCAGTAAGGAGGGGGGAATGGATATCGAAGAAGTAGCACGCGTTAGCCCCAATAAGATTCACAAATTCGTGATCGACCCCTCAGTAGGAGTGCCCGATTATCTAGCACGCGAGGCCGCGTTTAAGCTCTTCGATGACATCAAGCAGGTACGACAAGTTGCATTGATTTTCCAAAAGCTATATAAATTATTTATTAACACCGATGCATCTCTCGCCGAGATTAATCCTCTGGTACTAACCGAGGAGGGAAATATCCTCGCGATAGATGCCAAGATGACTTTCGATGATAACGCTTTGTACCGTCACCCCAAGATAGCCGCGTTGAATGAACCGACCGAGGAGGAGAAAAAGGAGCAAAGTGCAAAGAGCAAGGGATTCAGTTACGTGAACTTAGGCGGTGAGATAGGCTGCATGGTTAATGGGGCCGGACTGGCTATGGCCACTATGGATATGATTAAGCTTTACGGGGGAAACCCGGCCAACTTTCTCGATATCGGCGGAAGCTCTAACCCAACGAAGGTAATTGAGGCCATGAAATTACTGTTGAGCGATAAGAATGTAAAAGTAGTACTGATCAATATTTTTGGTGGCATCACTCGTTGCGATGATGTAGCCAGAGGGTTGCTTGAAGCATTTGAACAGATAAAAACAGATATTCCCATCGTGATCCGTCTCACGGGAACCAATGAAAAAGAGGGAAGAGCCTTACTTCAGGGCACCGATTTTCACGTGGCCGAGACAATGGGTGAAGCCACACAAAAAGCAGTAGCATTAGTAAATAATAATCAAAACTGAAAATAATACTATGAGTATTCTGATAAATAGCAACACGCGGTTGATCGTGCAAGGAATGACCGGCCGGGACGGCGGTTTCCACGCGTCAAAAATGAAAGCATACGGGACCAACGTAGTGGGTGGTACCTCCCCGGGAAAGGGGGGAGAATCGATCGATGGTATTCCTGTCTTCAACACCGTGAGGGATGCGGTAGAGCAAACCGAGGCTAACACCTCTGTAATATTTGTACCCGCCCCATTTGCGAAAGATGCCATGATGGAAGCAGCCGATGCCGGTATCGAGTTAATCGTATGCATCACGGAGGGAATCCCCACCCTCGATGTGGTTGCGGCGTATCATTTCATTCAAAGCAAAGGAGCTCGTCTTATCGGTCCCAACTGCCCAGGGTTAATCTCACCGGGGCAAAGCTTGGTAGGAATCATGCCTTCCATGATTTTCAAGCAGGGGGGTACCGGTGTGATCAGTCGCAGCGGCACGTTGACCTACGAAGTAGTATACAACCTCACTGAAAATGGTATGGGACAGTCCACAGCAGTGGGTGTCGGAGGCGACCCGGTTGTCGGCCTCTATTATCAAGAACTGTTAGAGATGTTCGAGAATGATCCCGATACCGATTCCATCGCGTTGATCGGCGAGATAGGTGGTGATGCCGAAGAGCGAGCAGCCGAGTATATAAAGCAGCACGTCACAAAACCGGTCGCCGTCTTTATCGCGGGTCAACAGGCCCCTCCTGGAAAACAGATGGGTCACGCCGGTGCCATTATTTCGAGTGGTTCAGGCACGGCTGCCGAAAAAATAGCGGCATTCGAAGCCGCGGGCGTTCCCGTTGCCAACGAGCCAAGTAAGATACCCGAGTTACTAAAAAACAGAAGGTAAGTTAAAAGGCGACATATAGCAGCTAGATATTGCTAGAGGAGCTTTTACCAGCGCACTAAAAAAAGCGGGCTTAAAAACCCGCTCTTTTTATTCTACATTCCTTTAATGTACATTATTATTCTGTCACGAACGCATGGCGGAATCCTTGTACATCGTTCCAGTGTCCTCTCGTGAAGTCGGGCACGGCGACGGCCGCGCTATTATTTTCTATGGAGAT
Source organism: uncultured Proteiniphilum sp. (assembly GCA_964344275.1). GTDB lineage: Bacteria > Bacteroidota > Bacteroidia > Bacteroidales > Dysgonomonadaceae > Proteiniphilum. Next base: position 6,625 of record CAYFMZ010000056.1, on the reverse strand, counting down.
ACGGCTTAACTCGGCCAACGAACACCATTCGGCCAAATCATACACGTCCATATCCAATGGCAGCCCGTTGCGTAGACAATACACTAAGCGATAATCCATGATAAAGTCCATTCCCCCGTGTCCGCCCACTTCACGTGCACGTTCTTCAAGCTCCTGATGAATGGGATGCTTGTACTTCTCCATTAGGGCATCCCTTACTTCTTTCGAGACATAGTTGTGTGCGTTCAGGTTTTCAAGGTCGGGAGCAATATCATCCCCCAGCATCTCACCTTGTAAAGCGTACCCTTGGTTGGGATATTTATTAGCAAACCCTTTCGTGCCGCTTACTTGGTACATTCGGCTATAGGGACGCGGCGATGCCACATCGTGCTGAATATGGATGGTCTTCCCATTCTCGGTACGAATCATGGTCATCGTGTGTTGCCCGTTCGCGAACATATACGCGCTATCGGCATCCATACCTCTTTTCTCAATCAGGTACTCCGGGATATTCACCGGCTTGGTATCCATCGCTACCAGCGTGTTCATTTTATCCCCACGGTGGATATCCAGAGCTTGAGCTGCCGGCCCCATACCGTGCGTGGCATACACGTCACCACGATACTCTTTATTGTATTGCAAGCGCCAGTCGCCTTCGTAGGATCCCCAAAAATCGGACAGGTCATGAATATAGGCACCTTCCGCGTGAAGCACCTCCCCGAAGATACCTTGCTGCACCATGTTCAGCGTGGTCAGCTCGAAGTAGTCGTACACGCAATTCTCGAGCATCATCGCGTGTTTCTGAGTCCGTTCGGCCGTGTTCACGATGTTCCAGATCTCTTCGAGTGTCATCGCTGCCGGCACTTCGCATGCCACATGTTTACCTTGCTCCATAGCGTAGACCATCATATCAGCATGCCGTTTCCAGTCGGTTACGACATATACCAAGTCAATATCATCCCGTTCACAAAGCTCTTTCCACGCCTCCTCGCTTCCACTGTACTCGGCCGCCCTTGGCAACCCGGCGTTATCTAATATCGCCTGCGTCTTCTCGACCCTATCGGCATGCAGATCACAGAGTGCAACTATTTTTGTGCCTGGAATATGCGTCCATCTGCGAACAGCTCCTGGACCACGCATGCCAAGTCCGATAAAACCGACCCTCACGGTATCGATTTTCGGAACCGTTAATCCCAAAACATGCTGTTGTCCCGCGGGACGTTTGGGTACATCCGTATGGATCGTATAGTCTCCACTACCGGATTTCTCACCTCCCGGGATACATGCTGCCATGAAAATCAGCAGCAACAGTAACATAAATGAATTTGTTTTTGTCATATAGAATAAAAAAAAATTAATATACTTTGTCCATGCCATTGGCCTTAGTTGCTTAATACAAAGATACTATTTTTTCTAAAATATCACCTCCGTCTTATTCCCGTTATAAGCCACTGCATACACTTTTGTGTTGCTCGTGGCCGGGTTCTCCAGCGTGAATGAAACCCTGTTGGAAACGAATATCAACGTATCTTCTTCGTATACTTCGTAAGCTACTGCATTTTTCCAACCGCTCATCGTGATAACAGATCCAGTCTTGGTTGCCGTACCTAGTTGAACCAACCCCCTGTTCTTGAATATTTCCCAATTAGAGTCGCAAATATATTCAATCTTATCCGTCATCGAAGTATAATTCTTTTCTTTCACCTCCTTTATCAGAACATCAATTTGGTTTTGAGTAATAGTAAATCTGATCACCCCATAATCATCGATCTCCGCATCATAAGGGGTCAGGAAAGAGGGCGTGCTCTTTTCCGTGCACGCGGCCAGCATCATCGTGACTAGAACAGACACGATGAGAAGTAAAATTGATTTAAAGTTCGTCATACAAATGATAATAAATTAATCCTCCATTAACGTAATGTCAATTTTCGGTTTTGAGAGATTCATCGCTGCAATGGCCTTCTTCACGGCATCCACCTCCTCCTGCAACACCGTGTAACGATACATGGTATAGTCATTGACCTCAATATCTCCCACGTAGAAAAAACCCCATCGCTCGAAGAACTCGGTGAGATCTGTTTGGGACACCTCGCATGCCAACCGGCAGAACTCCAGCATATTCAAATAATCTTTGCTTCTCTGGCCATTGCCCAGCGGTTCTTGCTTACGCATGGCGATCATCAGGTCTGGATAAAAGTCGGGATAACCTTGTTTTCTGAAATAGAGGTGTAATTGCCAGAACGGGACAAGCCGGTGGAACACGTCGGTATTCCCATCGCCCCCATACTGGCTGGAAGAGGCAGCCTTCCCTGGGAAGTACAGGTATGAAATGCCTTTATCGAGGATGGTTTCCCTCGCTTGTTTGTATCTTCCTTCTTCAGACAGTCGGCTTCTGTTGCCCAGCATGGTCGTAGAATAGAGCGTGAAGATGTTGTTGCTCACCTCCGTCATCCCGCCCCATGTGATCTGAGGCCTCATTTGCAACACATGCCCCAGCTCATGACTGAATCCCCAACAGGGGTCACCTTTCACGATGCTCGAGGGGTCGGCAACCAGCCTCATCGCCCAGTCGATATATGCCACCCCGTCGCGGTCACGAAACATATAGTAGTGATAATTAATACGAGCCAGCACTCGGTTTGTGGGAAAAAACCCTTCTTTGTCCCAGCCTATGAAGTGGCGTTGTAAAGCCACGATGCGATCAAAGTTATTCAACAGCTCCACGCCACGGTTCCATGTGAATCGTTTCAGACTGTCCACCGGAAAGGCCACTTGGGTATACCGTCCCCGCATATCCATGATGGGGCTTATGGCATTCTCCAGAAGAGCATTAAAATCATCATCCGTATCTCCTCGTGTGATATCAAAATACCCGTTCACCCTTCCCGTGGGAAAATGAACCGCGATGGATGGATGGTTATGTGGATCATCGTCTACAAAATACTGGATATACGCGTGTCCTCCTTTTTCGAGACGGATTAGGTTGACTCCTTCTTCAAGCGTGTGCTGTTCACTTTTTAATCCCCATCCGGCCGGGTCTTGTTCAGGACGAATCCCCTCCGGTGCTCTCCGGGTCCATTCAGGCACGATAAGGCGAATCTTGGCACCGTGAGTTTCTCCAACGAACACGATGTTCTCTCCTTCGTCCAAGACGATGCCGGTGATCCCTTCATACTTACTAAATCCGTCCCCGATGCGCATTTTTTCTCCCAGCACCTCCGGATGAAGAAAGGGTTCATGGGTGGTCAGCCGCAATCCCGCCTCATACTCTTTTTCGTACAGTTGCATGGCCAGATTCCGAAGCGCCGGAATCTTTAATTTTGATATTTCCCTTCGTTTGGTATTGGGCTTAAGCTTCGTTCCAAGCAGATCATCAAATACCTTAGTCTCATCGATCAGCTTCGCGCGTGTGATCGCGTCTTCCGGTAGCATGACGCATTCCAACTCGCCAAGGCTCACCATGTAAAGATCCCTTGATCTCGGGTCTCTATAGGCATCGGTGACAATCAATTTTATTTTTTGTGGATTTTTCACCGGCCTGTCCAGCTCCAGGTGAACAGGCGCGTTTGAAAGTTCAGCATCCAAGTCGGCCACCTTATTGTACACTCCTTTTTCCATGACCCATACTTCGGCAGTTTTAATGATCCCGTTTTGTCCAATGCCACGGGGGGACAACACCACCTTGTCCAGTCGCATCCCCTTTCCTTCCAGGGCGGCTTCGATAACTATGGGCTGCTGGGGTATACCGTTCCACAGCGTATGAAAAATCTCGGAATCGACTCCACGCTTCCCATCTGCTATATTTTCAACACCCGATCTTGGCTGCGCGATGCCTGAAGGCGTGACAGTAATATCCTTTAACGGGACAAGGGTTGGTGAAACTTGCCCATTCCCGTGAAGTGCCGTCACCATTAACAAGGCCATTACGATGAAGAGAGTAAATTTAATTGATTTCATTGGACTATTTTATTTTTTAGTGGTGATCATCAGACCGTTTGCCACAACACGCTGGGGATTATCGGAAGGTTGGTTGGCAGTGACTCCATTCACGATCATGGCAGAGGAGCCTCCGCCATCGAGGTTAAGGCCCGTATGGGCTCCTAACGCTTTCAGGATGGCGGCTACCTGGCCGGTGGTTGTGCCCACGGAATAGTTGCTTTGTCTCCCGTCAATCACAATAAGGTAAGCCGTTTTTTTGTCTTGGCTGTAACCAATGGCAGTACGAGGGTGCGCCTCATTCCATGTGTTAGTTATCGCGCCGTTTCTCAGCATGGCACCCCTTGAATCAATCCCGATAGCGCTTAGCTTCTTATCATTCACTTTGCTTCCGTTGATATTCACCTCGGTTGTGACCTCTATCTCATCCCCCACTTTTAAAGAAGAGAGAAATTTCTTGGCGCCATTGTCCAGGCCAGGAGAGGTGGGATTGCCCACCAGGATGGCACCATGGCCGTTAAACCGCTTGCCGCCTTCGAGGCGCACGCCCGCGCTCGCAGCCGGTTCCGTTTCCACATCGTGTTCAATCTCGGTGACGGTGAACTTCATGGCCTCGTTCACCTTCCATCCCCCCTTGGGATGAGAAAGGGAAACCATCGTGCTAGGGTACGGCGACCATGCCAGCGCAGAGTCGAGAGTGAGTTCAGCGGGCTGGGAGTAATCCAGAAAAGAAAAGGCCCGGTTATTGAACAACACCAATTCTCCCTCTCTCGCAAAGCTGTTAACTTCCGACAGGTTGAACGACGCGCTTCCCGTTTTCACATTTCCGGTAAAGGAGATTCTCTCCGCGTAATCGGGAGTCCCATCGTCACGTACAACCAATGCCTGCACGTTTCTGTGTCCGCCGGCGTCGGTAAAGGGTGTCTGGATAATCTTGCCATTGGTCACCTCCATCCCTAGTGGGCGGCGCCTTTGATACCCACTATATTCTTTTTGATTATTATTATTTATTATTTTGGGAAGATTGGCATCGAGCAAATAGAAGTCACCGTTAGTGAGTGCCACAGGTTTACGGCCCGATTTATCCATCACCTTTTCCTCGTATTTGAAAGCATTAAAAGGAGATTCCCGGTTACTATTGCTTACATTTATCATGGCATCCCATACTTCGAGCTTGTTTTCAGGATAGGTGAGGTCCACTTCCACCGCATTCACCACCAATCCTTTCCCTAGTGTGCCAAATCCGTTGATAAATTCGGGGATCCCAAACTTCAACCAGTGGATCCCTTCTCCAAGCACCTCGTAGTTCAGGGTGTCCACCGAGTAGGTAGTGCTGCCAATAACAACTCGCAAGGTTTGAGTGACTGTAACCGGTACTTCCTTCTTTATGTCGCCTGATTTTACAGTGACCACGGCGGTTCCCCTCGCTCTTCCGGTAACGATGCCCGTGGAATTTACAGTGGCCACTTCCTCATTGTCTGACTCCCAAGAGAAAGACACCTCCATGGCATTCACCGGTTCGGTACTGGCTGTTATTCGCACGGACTGCCCCTTTTCAAGCTCAAGGGTCTCTGGTGTGACTACGATTCCGGTCAATGGAACTCGGTTGTCGGTAACGGTAACCGGTATTTTTTTGCTGATTCCCGTGCTGACACGGCCACTCACGGTGATCTCCGCCCTACCTGCAGATACGCCCTTCACCTGTCCGGATGCGCTTACGGTGGCCACTCCCGTGTTGCTTGATCCCCATTGGAAGGGCATCTCTTGTGGGTCGGCGTTCACCGGGTTCGGCTCGGCAGTGATAAACTGGGACTCCAAAATTCCCAGCTGAAGGTTTTCGGGCCACGTCTGAATCGCTTTCAAACGGGGAGTGTCTACATTTTCTTCCTTGCAGCTCCCAGTCATAACGACGAATAAATAAACTAAAAAGGGTAAGTAATTTCTCATTCCTATCTTGTGTCAATTAATGGTTCATTATATTGTTCACTGCCTATTATTAAGATAACAAACAATACCTTAGAAACAATTTAAATAATAAATTAAGAGTTCATCTCGGCATGTTTTTTCTTTAACACCCGTACTGCAAAGATAACAATTATTCACAAGATGGACCTAAATAGGATGTGAGATGAGTTTTTCAAATAAACAGGGTCGATTCTTAATCCGTGAATTTCTTTAAAATGTCATCCGCGATAGATTTCGCCTTGACTATCGCTTCGGCATTTGTCGCATCGAGGAGGTAAGCCGTTCTGTCCGGAACAAGCAATTCAGTGCCTATCGGGATTATATTGGGATTATGAATGACATCCCTATTCTCTAAATAGATGTACACCCAGAAATCTTTGCTCCCAAAAAGATCAAATGCTAGCAGGCGTAGTGTTTTCCCTTTTTCGAGAATAACTTTCTCTCGCGTTTGCAGGGAAGAGGTATCCTGCAGAGGCTGAGGCTGTGACTGAGGCTGTGGCCGATTCTCCCACTCCGCGGTGGGAGATGGTATTACATGAGACGCCTTCAAGGGCAGCTCATCTTCTTTTGCCGTGGTCAGCTTTTTTTCGGTTCGCGTGGCCTTGAAAAAAAAAAGAACTGCCAATGCGATTGCCACTCCCCCTATTACGGGCATCCAGATTGATGATCTCTTTTTTCGTTTCTTCACCGAAACAGCCGCTTTTGGTACTGGCTCATTCTCTATTGATTTCTCTGTATCTTTCTT
>CAYFMZ010000055.1:0-14332 GCA_964344275.1 uncultured Proteiniphilum sp. | reverse complement strand
ATTTAGATATTGTTTATATTTCTATAATTCAAGTTTCGCGAGATCAAATTATTACAATTATAGCAAAAAAATGAGGCCCATAATGCTCTATGGACCACCCGTTAAATACGTGTTATTTCTCTTTATAGATGAAATTGAATCTACCCGCGGGCGCCACATCTCCCGAAAGATAAAAATCCATGATATCGCCCGCCTCTTGAATATTGTCTGCCCATTTAAATTCAAAATTCAGCTCGCTCTCATCCAACGACAAGACAGATCTTGGAATGGCAATCTCCATCTTATTCCCGGAGACTTTATAGGTAGCTTCCCCGCGTTTTTCCCATTCCCAGCCGCCTCTGTTTACTTCAACGGTGATGGCAGACTCGGTGGGGCTCTCTCTGTTCAAGATAAAATCGTAACCCTCCCATCCTGTCTTTCTATTCCTATCAATATCTATAAGTAGCCACATCCAGCCGGGGTCACTATTAGGAGTGATCTCTTTCGCTGTTTCAATTAAGAAGTAGATGTTCTCACTGTCTCTCGCGACACGCGAAGATGTGAAATCATTTCTCCCGGTAGTATTACTGAACTCGATGCCGGCCCATCCCGGGTGACTACGATGTAAGGTGTTTCCTCTCGGGCTATTGTAAACCGGTGTCACTTTCTCCCATTCGTCCATTTTCCCATCTACCGACACTGTTATCTCCTCTGATGGGAGCTCAATCCTACCCGTTCCTTTAAAGCGACGAATATTTGCTACTAGCTGGTAATAATAGGCATCCCCGTGCCCCCCTTTCATCGGCTCGATATCACGACTTCTTTCTTGACTAAATTGATCGGGGAATGCATTGTATTGCTGTTGCCACATCTCGTAACGACCGGCAATCCACTCGTTCCATCCGGTTACGAATATAAATTGAGGATCTAATTTTAATGCCCTCTCCCACTGTTCTTGGAAATTGTGGCCGTGATTAACCGCGTCAGCTCCTTCTATCAGTCCCGAGTGATTGGTATAGCTCCTCCCAAACGCGTTGGGGGCATTCATGGCTGTTAACCCTCGGGTTGCCGACCAGTTTTGTGCCACACCCACCGTTACCTGTTCGTACCCGGTGCTTTTTTGCGCGTAACCGTGTTGCGGGTAAACTTCAAGCCATCCCCAATGATCACTCCGCGTGGGGCCGGTGTTGTAGGTAGGTTGCCCGGGACGAAATGTAAAATAGTTTTGGATCTCGTCCGACAGGTTATCGGGGTACGCCATAATAAGTGGCTTTCCTCTCCACATGAAGAACAGGTCGCTAAACTTGCCCGGCTTATATAGATCTCTATAGATCTCTTCGATGGCCTGCTTACTCCCCTCCGTTGGTCCAAAGGCCAGCATAAAGGCAATCTGGGGTGCCTTCACCCCGTCGTTCCTGGCTTCCGTGAACACCTCGCACAAGGCCATATAGGACTCCTTCCACGTGAAGTTCCCGTTGGTACAATCAAAAATCACCACATCCACGCCTGCCAGGGCAAGGAGTTCCGCGTGTTTACGCAGCACCCAACGGTCTGTGTTAATATAATACCCGTACAGGGGCTCTCCCCAGAAATAGCTGTTTGCATCTTTTGGCCATACGGGATGGTTATGATCGTCGATTGCCTCTGGATGATCTTTCAAGATTTCAGATACATTATACGCTGTACGCCGGCCATGGTTTGATTGTTGCGTATGCCATGTCCAATAAAATATGCCGACATATTTTTTTTCGTCCGGGTCACCCACCTCTTCCCATCCAGGCAAAGTGCGATCCAGTGCATCTGTCGCCGTGATATTGTTATAAACGATATCGGTCTCTTCTTCAGGCGGCTGATCGATGGGATCCTTATCCGTGTTACATGCCGAAAGCAACTGTGTGGTTACAAGAAGTATTAAAATAAATTTCATATCAACGAGAATTGGAATTTTCATACTGTTTAGATAAGTAAAGATGCATTAAAAAGTTGATAGCACCAAAAAAAGTAAAGGGGAGCGAGATTCTCCCCCTCCCCTTTACTTGAAAGGATTAATATACTGTAATTTCTCCAAAGTAGGTCCATGCACCGTTTGCCCAGTTGGATTTTACTTCTACTTTAAGGTATCTACCGCCCACTTGCGATGTGGTCTCGTAGTCCAACTCAACCGAGTTATCATTAGACATCTCTGCAATTTCAAGGATTTCGGTCCATTCTTGAGCATCCGAGCTAATTGAGAAGACAACATTCTTGGGCTCCATACCCGAATCATCCTGTCGGTTCCAAATTAAAAATCCATTAATGGGAGGCCTTGGTTTCATCATATCCACGATAAACCATTGCGGCATTCCATTTACACTCGTATCGGATGGTTCACTATGCCAGGTTGTATTCTTGTTGTCGTCAAAAATATTGCTGACTGCCCATGCATCACCCCATTGTGATTTATAATCATAGATTTGCCAGGTGTTCTTCTCCCAGTCGTAATCACCGGTTGGTTTTTCGCCAGCCCAGGTGGATACTTCGGCCACGTATGTGTAGGGAGCACCCACCCAGTTCGATAGAACGGTCACCTTGAAATACTTGGCGACCACCCTTTCCGACAATTCAATCACTTGCATGATTCTGTTGTTGGGCAACTCTTCAATCTCCAGTACCTCGGTCCATGTATTCCCGTCCATGCTTGTTTCAAAGACCACATGTTTTGGAAGGGCATCTTGTCCCGCGTCTTGCCTGTTTACCCATGTAAAGCCATCAATAAACGTATACTCGTTCATATTAATCGAGAACCATTGAGGCATCCCCGATAAGTCGCTATGCCACATGGTGGCCCGGTCGCCGTCCCATACATTTTCAACTTTAAAGCCGTCTTGCCACACCGATGATGATTCCTTCACGGTCCAGAGATCCTCTTCAGGCAATAGGTTGGCATCCCCCTCGAGCACCAGGTACAGCACGCTAAGATCCTCGTTAACGGGTATCTTTTCAGACGTGGCGGATTGAATCTTCACGGGAAGGAGATAGCTATAGGCAAAATTTATCGAAGAGGGATCCACCGTGAGCGTGAGTAGATCGGACGCGTTTTTACCATCCTCTATCGTGATCGACGGTTTATCAAACGAATAGGTCCCACTAGGTAAGGCACGGTACGTGGTATTATTTTCCGCGTTGTACGTATCAACAAGTGAAATATCCGGACCAACTACCGCCACTATCTCTCCTTGGTTATAGTTGGTTGTGCCTCCGTAAGCCACATTCATCGTGTAGGTGAAATTTTCATCCAGATCAACTGCTGCCACGACCGGATTATCCACGGATCCCGAGAGAGAAAGAAACATGAACTCTTCCAGCTCGAAGAATTGGGGGTAAGGCTCGCTACATGAGTTGAAAAGAAATGCAACAATAGCGCTGCCTATCAACAAAAATGTTTTTATTTTCATAGGATAAAATTTAATCTGTTATTAGTTCCATCCCGGATTTTGCCAATTGGTGCCGGTATGGCTTTGCATTTTATTAATTTCATCCTGCGGAATAGGATAAAAGTATAATTTCTCTCTATACGATTGGCGTTCAAATCCGATGCGTTGGTAGCTAAAAGAACCATCGTCTTCCATCGTGATCCTCATTCCGGTGACGTAGCGTTCATTTTGTTCCATTATTTCCCAACGGCGTACATCAAAATAGCGATGGTCTTCGAATGCTAATTCTACCCTGCGTTCGTTGCGATATCGTTTCTCGAACTCATCTTTTGATAAGCCCGTGGGTAGATCAGGCATTCCCACTCTACGACGAATGGTATTTACCGCGTCCCGTGCACTCATCGACATACCGTTACCAATATTCACGGCGGCGTCTGGATTACCAGTAGACTGGTAAGCGGCTTCGGCGAAATTAAGGTACATTTCAGCGAGGCGGAACATGCGTATTTCCCCGTCCGCGTTATTATCCCGTCCCGATTTCCAGTTGTTGTATTTCCGCAAGTAATACCCGGTGTGGGTGGCCCTACGATCAGTAGTGGAGATGCCATCTATACCGCCCACGTAGCTCTGACATGGGGCCGCGGGAATAGATTCAACCCGCACGTTGATCTCCATGTTCCTAATTTGAACGATATGGCCCGGCCCTGTACCCACGTCGAAGCGGAGCGAGTGTGACGCGGCTCCCCATGTCCACCAGCTCTGGCTTCTATACTCTGTGATATCAAGTTCGAAGTCGGTCCACTCGGTTGATTTATGTAACACAACATTGGTTGGAGTGGACTGTCCCCCTGCCGGATTGGGCGAGCTAAAGAAAAACTGCGCGTCGGTAATCTCGTTATTGCTTTGATACTGAAACCTTAGTATAATCGATCCCGCCGCCGCGTTAATGTTTTCCCCTAACGTAGTTGTCGGGACAAAAGGGTCTCCCCCGAGTGTCTCAATTTGCACCACTCCATCACCCAGATCGGTAACATTCACCTCATTTCCAGATAGAGTCAGATCCAGAGGGTAGTAGTCGTCGCGTGCTAAACCATCGCCTGTCGCTAGATCACGCGTCGCCCCGTTAAAATAAACCGTGGCATAAAAACGTGGATCCCTACCCTCGTACGGGTTTTCGGGATCGTATCCCGACGCACTGTTAATGATCGGTTGCAGGAAGCGGTCATCGGAATAGCCCGTGATGGGTGGTAAGCCAGTTGCTTGCATTTCATAGCTATCTACCAACTCTTGGGTAGGGCAAGCTCCCGCGGAGCTTTGTCCCGGTGTGGACGGCATCCCGTGTTGTCCCCAAATGTTTACCCGGGGTCCACCGTAGATGGTCTCCTTATCACGCGCCCGCTGCTCGTCGTGGGGTGTGATGAAGTATAACTCGTAGGTGTTCTGCGCTACTCCCTCTTCCGGCTCTTCGTTCCATAACCTGTAATCGTGAGCCAATAAATTGGATAGGGCGTTGCCAGTTATCTCGGCGGCATCTCCCCAGCTATAGGTTCCATCTGAATATAGTGGGCTAGCCGCGAACAGGATGGCTTGCGAACGGATGGCTTGGACAACCGCCCGGTTCATGATCCAGTTTTCACCTGTACGAACGGTCCAAGAAAAACCCAACGAAGTCTCGGGCGCGCTCATGGCGGCGTCGCAATCAGCAAGAATCTGTGCTACTACCTCTCCCACGGGAGCCCGCACATCTTGGCTGTAATCGTGGGTGATTTCGTACGATTCCGTGATAAGTGGCACCGGACCATATCGTTTAATAAGCTGCAGGTAGTAAAGAGCCCTTAAGGTGTGCGCCTGCGCTTTCCAAGAGGTAATTTCATCTTCAAGCGAAGCCAACTCATCGGCAGAAACATTCTCTATTCGCTGGAGGAATATGTTACACTTGCGAATGGTATGGTAAATACCGCTCCAAGGCTGCCCATCCACGTTGCTATAAGATGATGCCGACCACGCGTCCGCGTACCACAACGAGGGGAGTGACCCTTGAAACACCCTCTCCGAACTGTGCGCCTCGTCGGTGAGCCCCGAACGGTTCACGGTAGGAAAAATGCGAGACCCGTAACATGAGTTCAGGTATCCTCTCACCCCGTTCTTCGTGGTAAACAACTCGTCGAGCGACGAACGACCGTCAAATTCTAGCTCCAGCATATCATTGCACGAGGTGGCAAGCCATGCTGCTAATATAATGATTAATGATAGGAAATATTTTTTCATCATCGTCTAATTTTTAAAATTTAATGTTCAGTCCTACATTATATAAACGATATACAGGAATTCCCTCGATACCTCCACCGTAATGACCTTCCGGGCCATAAATATCGTGTTCCAGTTTATCCCATGTCAAAAGATTTTGTCCATTCAGAAAAAGCCTTATGCCATTTAGTACATTAAATGTATAACCGATCTCGAGGTTCTTTAAACGTAGGTAAGACTTATCTTCCACGAAGAAGTTACTGGCTTCATGATTTGAGTTTTTCGTGGCGGATAACGCCGGATACGTGATTTTTTCCCCGTTAGCGTATCGTTCCGCGGTCCACGCTGTTTTATGCCATTCGGTATAAATTCCTTCGAAATTGTATTCAACTCGTCCATTCGACATATCGATGGTCCAGTAATCCGCTATACCTTGGAACATAAAGTAAAGGTCGAAGTTCTTGTACTTGAACCCGCCATCGAACGCGTAGAAAAAATTAGGTAGGGCACCGTGTCCGAGTGGGACTTTGTCCTTATCGTTGATTTTTCCATCCGCGTTGAGGTCGTAATATTTCAAGTAACCGGGCAGAGGGGTACCTATCTCGTAGGTGAGTCCACTCTCGTCGATCTCCTCTTGGCTATTAAAATAGCCATTCCCGTTATGATCATCCACCATGTACCCCCACTGTTGGCCAATCGGGTACCCTTCGGAGCGTATACGGAACGCGTAGTCGCTGGCTCTTTCGCTTTCGTCCCAGAATATAATTTTATTCTTGTTATAGGCGAGCCATCCACCGAGGGATATCGTGAGGTCACGATTCAGGTCTTTCGTGAAATCCAGTGCAACCTCGTACCCTTTATTTTCAAATATTCCCACGTTGGTTCTCGGGTAGTTTCCAAGAGGAATTCCTTGGTAATTGGGAGTCTTAGAGGTAGCGCTCGTCACGCCATTATCTGTTCTTTCATTGTAAACATCCAGTGAAAGAGTGAGGCTATTAAATAGAGTAAAATCGAGTCCCAGGTTCTTTTTGGTGATAATTTCGGGATCGAGGAAAGGGTTCGCTACCTGTCCTTCGTTCACGTTATCTCCTCCCAAAAAGCCAAATCCTCCTCCTGTTAATGTAACATTATCCAGGTACACGTAACGTCCGATTCCACGGTCGTTACCGGTCTTTCCTATGGATCCCCTGAGTTTGAAGTAAGTGAGCACGTCGTTATCTTTCAGGAACTCTTCATTGGTAGCTACCCAACCAGCCGAGATAGCTGGGAAAGAGGTGAACCTGTTTTGTCTTGAGTATTGCTCCGAACCGGAATAACCCAGATCCACCTTCACCAAGTATCTATCATCGTAGCCATACGCCACGCTAATGCCCGAGTTCAAGCGTTTGTAGGGCAACCCACCTCCCGATTTATTGAGGTGTTGATAAAACCCGTACGCCATTGCTTTCACGTCATGTACCCTGTTGAAACGACGTTGGTAGTCAAGTACTCCCTTGAAATTGAGGTTGTAATAAAAAGAGGTGCTGGATCTATACTGCAGGGGAGAATTCACTTGAGTACGAATCTTTTCAAATTCCAACTCCGTGTAATCTTTCGTGCGCACCCACTCTTCGTATGTACGGTTCACGAACAACCCTTTTACCGCGTTGGTCTGGTAGCCGTAGCTTCCACTCACACTCAACCCCTTGGTTAAAAAGCTGAGATCGAGTTTGGGCATAAACTGCGCGTAAATATTCGTCACGGTATACTGGTCATATCCCAAACGATTAATCACTGCCCATGAAGTGATGGGTTCCGTATCGGTGACCACCACTTCTCCACCACTTATCTTCTCTGTTTCTGGATCTTGAATAAGCGGGGTAGTTGGACCATACACGTAGGGGGGAAGTGTATAAAACCGATACCATATCCCTCTGGCAAATCCATCCCAGCTTCCACCATAAGCCAACTCAACCGCGTGCCCACCCGGGGTTCTCTCTCTCTTGATATTCCCACTGAGATTCAACCCGATGGTAAGATACTTGGTGAGGCTCACATCCACGTTTGATCTGATATTAGCCCATAAAAACTGGTTGTTTGGATCGTACTGCGTGGTAGCGGGGTCTATTTTCCACATTCCGTCTTGATGCAGCACGTTTATATTGGTGTAGAATACGGCGTTCTCGTTTCCACCCTGCAAATTTAAATTGACCCTGTTCATATGCGTGATATCCTTGGCATTTATGGCTCTCCAGTTGTTATTTGGAAAATACTCCGGATTATCGCCTGCAATAAAGCCATCCACTGCATTCTTGTTAAAGTAAGAGTACTCTCCTCCTCCATCGTTATAACCGGCTTGGTTCCTCATCTGCACGAAGTCTGCCGAATTAATAAAGGGGGTAGTATTTGTTCTCTGTTCAAATGTATGATTCAGCTCCACGTCGATCTTGAGGGGCTGCTTAATGCCTCGTTTGGTTGTGATCACGATGACCCCGTTGGCCCCTTGAATACCGTACAGTGCTTGAGCGGAAGCATCTTTTAACACGTTGATAGATTCCACTTCGTGCGCGGTGATATATTCAAAAAGCTGGTTCGCGTTGTAGTCGTACGGAAACCCATCAATCACCACTAGGGCAGCACCGCCGTTAGGCGATGATTGTCCTCTTACCCAAAGATCGGTATTGGTGCGCGCAGGCTCAGAGTATGTTTCCCTGGTAAACAATCCCGGCAGTCGTCCCGTGAGCGACATGGAGAGGTTTCCCACTGGCGACCTCTGCAACTCTTCTCCCGTAACGCGGGCGATAGAGCCAGTAACATCCCCTTTTCGTTGAGTATAATTACCGAAAAAAACATCCTCATCCAAGTCAAATGTTTCGGCACGATCCAACACCACATCGTGTGTCACATCTTCCACTTCAACAGTTTGTGTAACGTATCCTTTCAAAGAGAAGATTATCTCCATACTCCCATCATCAATATTTAATTCGTAATGGCCGTCGTAATCGGTCATCGTGCCGTTATTGCCGAACCCCGATTTCACCAGTACACCCTGTAAAACACGGCCATACTCATCCTTTACTGTGCCATTTACTTGTGCGCTGATTGACATACACCCAATAGCGATGAGAGCAAACGTTACTAAGATTTTATTTATCAAGTTATTCATAAATATCTCTAATTTTTGAATTAACAATTTGGCTACCATCCTGGATTCTGCCAGTTATCACCGGTGAGTGCCAACATGATGTTGACATCGTTCAGCGGTATCGGGAACCATAAAAATTTATTTTGATAGCATAAGCGCTCTCTTGATACCGGCCCTCTTTTGTAGGTATAGGTTCCATCCGCCTCGCGTGTAATATGAGCGGCTGTGATCCAACGATCTGTCTTCTCGAGATTTTCGTCGGGTTTGTGCCAACGCCTCACGTCAAAATAACGGTGTGCTTCAAAGGCCAACTCTACCCGGCGCTCGTTGCGAATACGCAGAATCAGTTGCTCTTTGGTAAGTCCTTGTGGCAGATCGGGCATGCCTACGCGGCGACGTATAGTGTTCACGGCATCGTATGCTTCGCTGGTATAGCCCGCTTCGGCAGCTGCCTCGGCCAAGTTGAGGTACACCTCGCCTAACCGCAACACCTTCGCGAAGGCGTGACCGGCAGTAACCACTTCCTGTCCGGAGTTAGGATGGAGGAATTTCCTTAAGAAGTAACCCGTGCGGGTAGCTTTACGTGTAGTGGGGTGACGGCCGGTTTGAGGCTCGCCTTCCCAAGTAGCAACCACGCGCGTACGGTATCCCTTTCCGGCGGGAAAGTTCTCCACGCTTTCAGAGGTCTCGTCAAAAATCCAATAGCAGGTTCTTAATGAACCGTTATAATAGATAGACGCGTAGAAGCGAGGGTCTCTATTTTCATAAGGATTCTGCTCGTCGTACAGGGTGTTGTTGGGATTGAAATTCGGCTGGAGATGGGTCACCTCGTCGAGGTATGGTTTTGCTAAATCAAGTATCGGTTGCCCATCAATGGTTTCGAAGCAATCCACGATCTCTTGCGAGGGGCACGAACCCGATTTATAACCCATAACTGCACCAATTCCTTCGGTGTTTATCCAATCTTGACCATCCCTGGTTTGATAAATCGTTTCCTTATCCGTGGGATTGGTTTCGAACCCCATGTTATTACAGAAATACTCATTAAACAGCTTAGCCCCGTCGTTAGGAAGATGCACATCGGGGTTGTTATTCCACGATGAAAAATTCACTTTATCGTATAGCTCGTATCCATTAGCCAACAGGCTCGATAACGCGGATTTATTCACTTGGTATGCCTCTTCCCAGTAGTTTTGTCCTTCATTATATAATGGACTGGCCGCGTAAAGAGACATCCTTGATTTGATCCCTTGGGCCACAGCCTTCGTGAATCGGAATCCCTCATGGCTTGAGGTAATACGCCAAGGCAAGTCGGGGCTAGAAAGTGCC
This sequence comes from uncultured Proteiniphilum sp., assembly GCA_964344275.1. Lineage (GTDB taxonomy): Bacteria > Bacteroidota > Bacteroidia > Bacteroidales > Dysgonomonadaceae > Proteiniphilum. The sequence continues at coordinate 4,240 of CAYFMZ010000055.1, read as the reverse complement.
GCGTCGCAATCTTGTATAATAAACTGTACCACATCGTAGTATGAACTACGCTCCGTTTCAGAGAAATCATCTAAATAGCTCTTCGCTTCACTCACGATAGGCAGCGGGCAACCAAAGAACCGGAGTAATATCGAATAGTAATAGGCACGTAGAAGGTGTGCTTCTGCTTTCCAGCGCGAGCGGTTGGCCTCACTTCTCACGTTGGCCTCGTCGATGTTATCAATAAACACCGCGCACTTTCGGATGGCGGTCCACATACGAACCCAGTAGTTTCCGTTACCCGCTTCATCCCACTGGGTATTAAAGTGAGATGCAGCGGAAACGTTCCCGCTATAGAGTTGCCCGGAGGTGATCCATGCTTCGGCTTCGGCATCGGTATCCCACGCCTCGTCGCTCCAATCCACGGGGCCACGCATGTAGAAGAAGTATCGTTTTCCTTCCGAGGGGATATAGAGATAGCAGGAATTTAAATACGCCGCTACCAATTCATCGTCTTGGAAGACCTCCTCGAGGGAGATCTTGCCATCGGGTGCCTGGTTCAATGCATCGGCGCATGAGTTCAAGAAGAAGCTAGACGCCAAAACCAGTATTCCAATTATTGTGGGTATATTTTGCTTAATCATAAATTTATCCATTTTAATAAATTCAAAATTTGATGTTTGTACCGAAACTAAAAACAGTGGTCTGCGGGTAACCGATCGAGTCATCGTTTTCAGGATCCAAGTGATTGGGCCTGAACTTCGGAGACCATGTAAACACGTTTTGCCCGTTTACAAATATCCTCATGTTGGTTATACCGATCACCTTCAGTGCATTTTTGGGGAGAGTATAGCCAATCTCAAAGTTTTTAAGACGGAGCAAGTCACGATCAAAGACGAAAAACGAGTTTGATCTATGATTGACCGATTCTTGCGAGTGAAGGGTAGGATAGGTAATCTCTTCTCCATTTTCCCAACGCTCTGGTGTCCAAGATTTTTTATGGTACGGGAAATAGGTTCCCCTAAGAACGGTTTCATAAACCCCTTGAGGAGGGAAGGTAGAATTGAACTTGGCCAATCCTTGGAAGAAAATATAGGCATCAAAATCTTTCCACTGTGCAGAGAAGGAGGCACCATAACTATAGCGTGGAATATTACCTACTCCAATAGGAGCCTGATCCCTATCATTCACAACCCCGTCCTCATTCAGATCCTTATAAACGAAATCGCCGGGTACCGGAGTTCCAAAGTCATACGTTACTCGGTTTGGATCGGCCAGTGTTTCCTCTGTCCAGTAGCCACCATCTTGGTCCCAATCGATGAGGTAGCCCCAGTTTTGACCTAGTGGAAATCCGGTTGCACGGTATTTGTACGCGTACGTCTCATCGCGAGGCACTTCATCCACGTTTAATCGTTTATTTCGGTTATAGGAGAGCTGCCCCTTGAACTGCAACAATAAGTCGCTACCAATCTGCTTGTTATATCCGAGTTCGATCTCGTATCCCCGGTTATCGACTTCTCCCATATTTACTCGTGGGATATTCCCGATGGGAGTACCTTGCCAAACGGGTATACTCGAGCGGGTAAGAAGAATCTGGGAGCGATTTTCTCTAAAGATATCAATCTGTCCGGTGATATCGGTCGCGATAGTAAAGTCGATACCTAAATTATATTTATTCGCGGTTTCCCATGTAAGCAACCTGTTACCGAGCAATCCTTCGTTGATCCCTTTTCCTGCCGCGAGGCTTCCGGAAAATCCACCCCCTACTTGTATATCATCTTGATAAAGGAAACGGCGGGTCCCCTGTTTATCATTCCCCACTTTCCCGTACGATGTTCTTACCTTTAAAAAGGTGAGTAGGGGGTTATCTATCAAGAAATCCTCGTGCGAGATGACCCATCCCACGGAAGCGGAGGGGAAGAACCCGAACCGCTGGTTGGGAGCGAATTGTTCCGAGCCATTGTAACCAAAATTCACTTCCGCGAAATAGCGGGAATCAAAATCATAGGTGGCTCGTCCTGCAAACCCAAGTACGTTGAATGGAATATCAGCACCTCCCGAGTCCCAATAGTCGCGTTCGCCACGGAGCATCCCGCCAAACGTATGTTTGTCGAACACGCGATTATAGAGGAGTTGACCTTGCATATTCACGTTATACTTCGACCCCTGGCCGTATGACATGAAAAAATTATCTTGATGCAACTCATGAACAGAGAAGGTGAGTTCATCCGTTCGAGGGTCTACAAAAGCTTGGTAATCCGTCTGTCGCATGTTCCCCCGTGTCATGCTATTGCCCAAGGCATCGTACGAGATCATTCCCCTCAGCTCCAGCCCTTGAGTCACGGCATCCAAGTTGAAATTAAGCCCGAACGAAGAGTTGAGATTGGAACGGGTGTCCAGGTTATAACCGTACCAGTTCATAATCATGATGGGCGAACGGTCGGCATAGTGCCCACTCGTTAAATAGGTGGGGTCTAACGGCTTATTAGCAGGAACACCGTAACCGGGAATGGTGGAAGGGCCGGGAGAGATGGGCAGTATCGCTTGTGCTTGATAGAGCATATCGCGTACCAACCAGTTTCGGTCTCCCCCGTACATCACGCCCGGGTTGGGCATATTTACCTTTTCGATGTATGTACCTAAATTCAGGAAGGCAGTGAGCCATTTGGTCACGTTATAGTCAACATTTGAACGGAAGGTATACCTATCCAGCTTAAACGAAGGGTCGTATTTCAGGATATCTTCGGAAAGCGTGTTCATATTTCCTCCTTGGTGCAAGTATCCCACGTTCAAGAAATAGGTGATGCTTTCGGTACCCCCGCTCATATTGGTATTCACTGTTGTTTGGGGGGACCAACGCGAAATAAGGATGTTGTACCAATCATTGTCGGGATACATCCATCTCCTCAGCGCGGCTTTCTCTTCGTAATCGGGATCACTCGGGTCTAACCCGGCCACCGGGTTTTCGTACTTCGCGATTATCTCCGGTGTAAATGCCGGTTCGAATCCATCGTTCTGCAGCGCGTGGTTACGCAAGTTCATATATTCCACTGAACCGGGCATATCCGGTTCCCGTGTAAGGCGAGAGTAACTTTGGGTTACGTTTACGGAGAGTTCCGGCCTACCTACATTACCTCGTTTCGTGGTGATGATAAGTACACCGTTTGCTCCACGTACACCAAAAATAGAGGTGGCAGAAGCGTCTTTAAGTACGGAAATCGACTCCACTTCGTTCACATCGATGGTTCGGATGTTATCCCGTGGAACACCGTCAATAAGTATCAGCGGATTGGTACCGTTCGTAGTAGCCGCGCCCCGTAAATACATGGTAGCGTCGTCAGCTCCCGGCTGTCCTCCAGCACGTTGAATTGAGGTAAGCCCGGCCACGCGCCCCGATAGAGCGTTCGCGATACTCGCTGAAGAGGTTACACGTAACTCGTCCGTGTTCACGGATGAGATTGCCCCTGTAATGGAGACCTTTTTCTGAACTCCGTAGGCAACTACTACCACGTCTTCGAGCATCTCTGAATCTTCAAGGAGCGTGATATTAATTGTAGTCCTTCCATTGACATTTACGGTCTGGCTCTGCGTCCCTACATAGGAGAACACTAAAATTGCATCGCTGGGTGTATTCGAGAGAGTGTACCTCCCATCAATATCGGTTACAGTACCGTGGGCAGTTCCTTCAATTTGAATTGTCACCCCGATGAGTGGCTCACCCTGAATATCAGCAACTAGCCCTGTAACAGTGATGTTTTGAGCAAATATTCCGATCGAATACATGCACAAAAAAATGAACATGAGCCTTTTTCCTGAATTTTGTGGAAATGTCTTTTTCATTCTTTCATTTTTTTAGATTATTATAGTTGTTTATTTTTAATAACTGCCTGCATTTTATAACAATAACGCAAGCAAAAACAATAGATAAAAACAATACCTCGCAAGCCAATGCCGTTCTGAGAACTTGCTTTTTGTTATGATTTCTCAATTAAACGGCAGCGTTGACATACACGAGCTTTTACGCTGGATTATGTAAGCACTTTTTTTCTAAATTTCATAAATCACAAGGGTTGAAATTAGTTAACGTATTTTTAAAACAAGCAATATTCACAGTTCGTCAATCCTTCTCCTTCTTACAACTATACACGAAACTTCCTTTACATCGTATTGCAAACGCCTGTCAACACAAAGGTAACAGGACGACGCCCTCACGTAACTGCAAAATATGATATTAATGCTATGCAAAATGGCCGATCTAACA
>CAYFMZ010000054.1:10112-14514 GCA_964344275.1 uncultured Proteiniphilum sp. | reverse complement strand
CATATTGGAGCACCCATCGCGAGTGCCACTAGCCAAAGCCAGCTGGAAACGCTGTTCGAATCTACCCGTCTGAACTTGGATAAAGAGGATTTGGAGCACCTGGACAATGCGAGTAAATAGCATGTAAGTACACGGAGTAATATCAATGAAAATAGGATTGCATGAAAGCAGCAGTACTGAATCAATTGGATAGCTTGCCTGTATACGGGAATCATCCCGACCCCGTTCCGCGAAACGAAGAGCAGGTTGTTATAGAAATGAAAGCAGCGGCACTGAAAAACCTTGACAAGCTCAAGACCTACTCCGCCTATTACGCTCCTTACGAGACCTTGCCCACCGTTGTGGGTACCGACGGCGTGGGAAAACTTCCCGATGGGCAACTGGTATACGCGATGGGCATTACCGGGACCATGGCCCAAAAAGCACTCGTTGCCACGAATCGGTATACGCTCCTACCCAAGAGAATTGACCCCTACCTTGCAGCGGCATTACCCAATGCCGTGCTGGGTTCGGCCATTCCGTTGGCGGTACGGGCTAAAATGAGGCCGGGAAACGTGATCGTCGTCAATGGTGCCACTGGGATTACCGGCAAAATAGCCGTACAAATAGCCAAGCATTACGGGGCATCGGTGGTGGTTGCCTTAGGGAGAAACGAGGAAACGTTACACGATTTAAAGGAGCTGGGAGCCGATTTCACCGTGTCGCTTAATCAAAGTGACGAGGATATTGTTGAAGAACTCAAGTCGATCGACCAACGTACCCCCTTCGATATCGTGATTGATTACTTGTGGGGCAAACCGGCAGAGCTTCTCATCCAATCTGTCGTGCTCACGGGAGGCAACCCACGCGACAGTAAAGTAAAGTTTGTCACGGTGGGCGATATGGCCGGCAAGGATATTTCGTTGGCATCGGGAACGCTACGCGGTACCAATATATCGCTGTTAGGATCGGGATTCGGCTCCCTCTTCCCGCGCACTCTTCAACTATTTAACACCGAGATTCTGCCCGAAATGTTCAACCTCTTGGCAGAAGGGAAGTTAAAGATGGAGACCGAGAACATACCGCTCGAGGAGATTGCCCAAGCATGGAAGGCCGAGACAAAAGGGAAAAGGTTGGTGCTGACTATGGATTGAGGTTGTAGATTGAGGTTGTAGATTGAAATTGTGGATTGAGGCTATGGATTGAGATTTTTGAGATTTTTGAGATAGTAACTGCATTTAGAATTTAGCACGCATTCCTCACAAAGGGGAGTGCGTGCTTTGCATACGAGTGCCGAGAAATCGAGAATCGCCCAGTTCAACTCCTTGCATGCTTTCACGTTGGTTACTTTCTTTGCCAACTCTTGAATCTCTCGGTCGTGCCGCACATCCTGAAACTCCCCGGGAATGAAGTATCGTTTCAAAACTCTCGACATGTTTACATCAAGCAGCGGGGCTCGTTTTTTCAACACGAAAAGCTCGTAGGCATTCGATATATATAACGACGCGAAACTGGACTCGTTCAATTCATTCTTATTCTTGGGCAATTCGCCGTTCTTGAGGGCATACTCTTCGATCATCTTTCGAATTCTCTTCGCCCGGTGTTTATATAAACCCAGCGGTCTCAATATCGCCTCTAACTCATCGTCCGTGGCTCGAATCAACTGGTCCCAATCGGGATAGGCACCAAAAAAAATGGGATAGTAAGCGGCCACGGTCTCAGCCCGGGTCCGCTGTAAAAGCACCTCACTAAAAATCAACTCAAAGTTCGACGCGCCTTCTCGTCTCCAGGGAAACTCCCGTTGATTCAATTCGTACCATTTCAACAAGACCCTTTGAAAATATTTCGTTTTGTTTTTTTCGTCCATACGATGTTAAAGATAATCACAAATATAACAACTGGTACGGAATAATACTCGCTCATGGGTAAGAAAAGTATTAAACCTACTTGTGCTATTGGATGTTACTACAAAGATGCGAAATCTATGCATAAATAATCACAGTATTAATTTAAGTTGTAAAATATCAGAAAGAAACTACTGGAACCAATGAAACTGGGCAGTATAAAGCTCAAGAACAGGATGGTGATGGCCCCCATGACACGAAGTCGTGCCGATCACGACGGTATCGTGAACGATTTAATCAAGTCCACTACGTACAGCGTGTGAGCGCGGGGTTAATTATCTCCGAGGGAATAAATATTTCTGAACAGGCAAAAGGGAACCCTTCACAACCGGCTTATTCACCCAGAAGCAAATCAATGCTTGAAAGGATATAACCAAAGCGGTCCATGATAAGGACGGCGTCATCTACGCGCAATTGGGGCACACGGGGCGCGTGGGACACTCCGTGGATATGATAACCCACGCCACGCTCTTTTTAGCTAATCCCGATCTTCCGAAGCAATTCGAAACCGGGGCTCAATTAAATGAACAGGAAAGCGAAACATTTTATGCCAGCACGGAGAGAGGGTATACCGATTATTCCTTCATAGAGTAACTTATCACTTTATTAGAGTAACGCGTTCACATTTCGCATTGAAAACGAGGCACCTCCTTATAAATAATCAATTACGGTTTTTTGTAGGAAATTATTTCCGAGTGACAAAAAGATATTGTATTTTTGTCACTAAATTAAAAGATGGTTTTTAGGCGTGCTTCACTACCGCTTAAGAGCAGATAGACAGCATGTTACAATGAAACAGCAGTCTTAAACATGACACTTTTTAACAAATAAAATTCTATAAAGTATGATTAAAGTAGGTATTAACGGATTCGGCCGCATTGGACGCTTAGTGTTCCGTGCAGCACAACAAAGAGATGATATCCAAGTTGTGGGTATCAATGACTTGCTCGATGTAGATTACATCGCTTACATGCTAAAGTATGACTCCATCCACGGTCAGTTTGACGGTACCGTTGAAGTAAAAGATGGGAACTTGGTGGTTAACGGGAAATCTGTTCGAGTAACCTCGGAAAGAAATCCGGCCGACCTGAAATGGAATGAAGTGGAAGCAGAATACGTGGTTGAGTCTACCGGTCTGTTCCTTACCAAGGATAAAGCACAAGCACATATCGACGCGGGTGCGAAATACGTGGTAATGTCAGGACCTTCAAAAGACGACAGCCGGATGTACGTGGTTGGTGTAAACCACAATACCTACACTAAAGGTGAGCAGTTTGTTTCTAACGCTTCATGTACCACCAACTGCTTGGCTCCAGTGGCAAAGGTATTGAACGACAAGTTTGGTATCCTTGAAGGGTTGATGACCACCGTCCACTCTACCACCGCTACCCAAAAAACAGTTGACGGGCCGTCAGCAAAAGACTGGAGAGGTGGACGCGCAGCTTCTGCCAACATTATCCCCTCCTCTACCGGAGCTGCTAAAGCTGTAGGTAAAGTAATTCCTGAACTGAACGGGAAACTTACCGGTATGTCGATGCGTGTTCCCACGTTGAACGTGTCGGTTGTTGACTTAACGGTTCGCTTGGCCAAAGAAACCTCCTATGAAGATATCTGTGCAGCAATGAAAGAAGCTTCAGAAGGGGAGTTGAAAGGTGTGCTCGGATATACTAGCGACGACGTGGTTTCTAGCGATTTTATCGGAAACCCACACACTTCCATTTTTGATGAGAAGGCAGGTATCCAGTTGAGCCCCTCCTTTGTAAAGGTTGTATCATGGTATGACAACGAGTGGGCTTTCTCGGTGAAGCTGCTCGATTTAGTCGCTCACATGGCAAAAGTAAACGGATAATAATTCGTTATCATAATGAAGACGCCTCCAACAGGGGGCGTTTTTTTATGGCAAGAAACGAAATTTGATAATGAAAAGGGCTTCAAGAGAATAAACTTAAAACAATACGGAGAAGAGGCTTGGGCATAGAAAAAGAGACCGCTCAAATATTGAGGCAGTCTCTCACTGTTCCATGAAGGTTTCCAGTATGCTATTCGGGAAAAATTGCTTCGGTAGGACACACATCAGCACATGCACCGCAGTCGGTGCACAGTTCAGGGTCAATCACGTAGATATCTCCTTCAGAAATGGCATCCACGGGACATTCATCAATGCATGTTCCACAAGCAATGCAATCTTCATTAATTACGTAAGCCATAATGGTAAATAAGTTAGTAACTTAAGTTTCGCGTGCAGCGCATTTCATTTAGATCTGCTACTTACAATATTTGTGACTCACGCGAAACTTAAATCAGTTATTGTAATTTGTTTTAATATGAGTGCAAAGATAATCACTTTTTTTTTAAAAATAAAAGATGATTAGCATTCAGCCCGTTATTTGAAATCGGTCTAAATTCCGTTGACGAACCGCACGATAGTTCTCCCCGCTATGATAAACAGCCTGACGATGATATATTCATGGAAAGTAGCTTTAATTCACGAATCATTTTTCATAGCATACAATAACAGG
>CAYFMZ010000054.1:0-10012 GCA_964344275.1 uncultured Proteiniphilum sp. | reverse complement strand
CAACATCAAAAGCTGCAAAACCAACCGTACGCCGATCAAAGGCTGTTTCACTTGGGATTCACGCTGGGGCTACACACGCAGGACCTCATCCTTACCCAATCAGGGTACGTGGATGAAAACGGGGAAGCTTGGTTTTCAGAGATTCCACGCTATTCACCCGGCTTTGCCGCTGGTATTATCGGCGACGTTTACCTTAGCAACCACTTGAATCTACGGGTCGTTCCCACGCTTTACCTGGGAGACAAACAGTTTGTTTTCAGGAATCACCCCTCGGGAGAGGAGTACACCACACGCGTCCGTAATAATTATATCTCGTTACCCCTGTACCTAAAGATATCCGCCGACCGGATCAACAACTACCGTCCCTATGTTTTAGTAGGCGGTTACGGGAACATAGAGTTCGCGTCACGTAAAGGAGAAGCAGTACTTTTGAAGCCCTACGACTTCGGGGTGGAACTGGGTGTGGGATGGGACCTTTACCTGCCGATGTTTAAATTAGCCCCGGAGCTAAGGATCGGTTTTGGCCTCATCAACATACTGGAGAAGGAACGGCCCGACCTCACGGATGAAAGCCTGCATAAATACGAACGATCCCTCTCTAAAGCGACCCAACGAATGGTCACGCTAAGTTTTAATTTTGAATGAAAACAGCTAAGTGAAAAACAGGACAAAGGATCCTACCGTTTCTCAAAAATAGATTGATAGGTTTTTTTTCCCGTGTAAAAACGCAACAGGATGCTCTTTCTATATTGCGTGGGTACTCGTTGCACAATGGCTTTTTCAAGGTTTTCCTCTCGTGCATGTGCATAATTGTGCCGGACTCTAAAAAAATCACGATACGCGACCGCCACCGCGCGTGCGCTTTTTAGATTTCCTTTCAGCAAAAGACGCGTCAACGCAAGAAAATCAAAAAGGAAACGAGCTGCAAACGTGATAAAATATCTCTTTCGCGGAACGTTCTTGAAAAGCATCAACAAGTTATTCCGAAAATTAAGATACATCTTCTTTGGATCATCTTTACCCAGCGAAGCTCCCCCCACGTGATATACCGTGGACGCTGGTACACACATCACCCTTCTACCGCGCGCGTTTAACCTCCAGCAAAGATCAATCTCCTCCATGTGCGCGAAGAAGCTGCCGTCCAGTCCGCCGTGTCGAGTAAAATCATTTTTTCGAATCAAAAGACACGCACCGGTAGCCCAAAAAACAGGAATCGTAGTATCGTATTGACCCTGATCCTTCTCCACTACTTCTAAGATCCGTCCCCTACAAAAGGGGTATCCGTACCGGTCAATAAAACCACCTGACGCACCGGCGTATTCAAAGTGATCCCTCTGTTTATACGAAAGGATTTTGGGTTGTACCGCGGCAACATCGGGATGGGAATCCATAAAAGAAACCAGTGTACGCAACCAGTTTGGACTGGTCTCCACATCGGAATTTAGTAACACCACGTACTCCGAATCCACTTGCTGCAATGCCTGGTTGTACCCTTCGGCAAACCCATAGTTCTTATCTAAAAGGATCAGCGTGACCTCAGGAAAACGGGCCTTTAAAAGATTCACCGAATCATCGGTCGATCCATTATCTGCCACCACTACCCTGCACTGTTCGTCCACGGTATGCGCGAGTACAGACGGTAAAAATTGTTCCAGTAATTTTCGCCCGTTCCAGTTTAATATGACTACCGATGTTTTTATTTTTTGCTGTTCGTCACTCATGAATGGATTCTTTTAACGCGTACAGAACTTCTCTATCCGAATCACTATCATTAGTGGATTCATCCTCCTTCGGTTCTTTTTTGAACTTCCAACGGTTGTGTGTCCAAAGGTAATAGGCAGGATCCTCCTTCACCGTCTCCTCCAGCCTGCGAGTGTATCGTTCAGTAACCATGAATTGAGGCTCTTGGCTTGCATCGGGCGTGATCACGAAGAATCGCCCCACGTAATGACCTCGCTTTACTTTTTTCATATCGAGGTAAACAACAGGGAGGCCGAACGAATGAGCAATTCGTTCCATCCCTGTTTCCATCAAGGTATCTTGGTTGAGAAAGGTGGTCCAATACTCTGTCACGTGCTTGGGAGGGCGCTGATCGGAAAGGAAACCTACCAGGGCTGATGTACCTTCATCCCGTGCTCTGATCAACGTTCGATACGTACGTCGCTTCTCTATAGTCACCGAATTAAATCGGCTCCGGATCTTCAAAAATAAACGGTCGAACGCGTCGGAATGCAACTGCTTATAGATCAGTCCCGGCACCACTCCGGGGGGCATGTGCAGCCCGATTGAGGGCACCCATTCCCAGTTCGCGTAGTGCCCTAAGCAGAGGAGACAGGAATTCCCGTGTTTGGTCAGCCGGTTAATAATTTCAGGATTCTCGAACTTCATGCGCTTTCGCACCTCCTCTTCGGAGAGACGAAGTGTTTTGATGGTCTCCACGAAATAGTCGCATAAATGCCGGTAAAATTCACGTTCAACCTTTTTTCTCTCCCTGTCCGATTTGTTCGGAAAAGCATTTTTCAGGTTTTTCCGAACTAGTTTTCTTCGATACCTTGCTAAATGATACACTAACACGAATAAAAAATCCGAAAGGGCGTATAATACCCTAAATGGCAGTAGCGCGTGAATGGTTGCCAACCCGTGTAACACCCGGTACCCTACACCTCCTTTTTTAGAATCCTTCTCCATTAAAAAATCGCTTGCATCGCCATTTCGTCCTCACTATATGCTCCTACTTCCACCTCCATCATTTGATTGATATACAACGGATCATATTCAGCGTACAATTTTACATAATTCTCGGTGAACCCGTGCATCGTTTCCCCTTTTTTTGTATTCTCGAACAACACTTTTTTACGCGTTCCTTTCTGGGAGTCGTAAAAGAGTCGTAGTTTCTCATCCGACAGGTCGAGCAGTGCTTTGCTACGCGCGTGCTTTGTTTTGGGATCCACCGCGTAGTCAATTTGCAGTGCCTGTGTACCCGGACGCTCGGAATAGGTAAAGACGTGCAGTTGAGAAAAGTCGAGCGACTCGATAAATGCACGCCCCTCCTCGAAATAGTCGTCCGTCTCACCACGCACCCCCACGATCACATCTACACCGATAAACGCGTGTGGAAGAATCGTCTTTATTTTCTCGATCTTATGGCGAAACAACGCCGTATCGTACCGCCGTTTCATTAACTGCAATACCGCGTCACTTCCTGCCTGTAGCGGCATATGAAAATGGGGAGCAAAGCGGCGGGAAGAAGCCACGAAATCAATAATCTCATCGGACAGAAGGTTTGGCTCGATAGAAGAGATACGATACCGGTCCACTCCCTCCACTTGATCAAGGGCCTTGATAAGGTCAATAAACTTCTCCTTGGTGGTATGCCCGAAGTCCCCTATATTCACGCCCGTGAGCACGATCTCCTTGCCTCCCTCTTCCACCACCTGTTCGGCCTGCTTCACTAAGTCGGCAATCGCCCCGTTTCGGCTCCGTCCCCTTGCAAAGGGTATGGTACAAAACGAACAGAAATAGTCGCATCCATCCTGCACTTTCAAGAAATAGCGCGTGCGGTCGTCCGCCGAGATAGAAGGTACAAAGGAGCGAATACGGTGTGTCTTAGAGGTAACCACCTCACTTTTATCCTTCTTCTTTAAGTCGTCCAAGTAACTCACTACATCCAACTTTTGTTCGGCACCCAACACCAGGTCCACGCCATCGATACCGGCCACCTCGTCCGGTTTCAATTGCGCGTAACAGCCGGTAACCACCACGAAGGCAGAAGGGTTTTCCTGGATCACCTTCCGGATAGCCTGACGCCCCTTCTTATCAGCGAGTTCGGTTACCGAGCAGGTATTAATCACACAAATATCGGCTTGTTGCCCTTTCCGGGCGCGGGTCACTCCCGAGTTCAGCAGCTGCCTCCCGATCGCGGAGGTTTCAGCGAAGTTAAGCTTGCATCCCAACGTGTAGTAGGACGCGGTTTTATTTTGAAAAACGGTTTGATCAATCATAGAAATAAAAACTGTGAGTATTCGCTATCCATTACACGGTAGGCAAGCGAATCAATCAATGAAAAACAGTATGAAACCACAAAATTACACTTTTACTCTCAATTTATCCCCTTTTTTCTTTTGATAATCGGTTTTCAGGCATTACTTTTGCACACATAAAGACAAAATGTGCAATCATGATTGAACAGAACTTCATAAAGCTATACGAAAACAGTTATAAAAAAAACTGGGACTTGCCGGCACTCACCGATTACAAGGGAGGCACCTCTTACTCTTACGGCGATTTAGCACGCGAGATAGCAAGGTTCCACCTACTCTTCACGGAGCTGGGCATCCAAAAGGGCGATAAAATTTCACTGATCGGCAAGAATCACTCCTCTTGGGCGATCGTTTTTATGGCAGCCATCACTTACGGTGCCGTCATTGTCCCCATCCTACACGAGTTCAATCCTGAAAGCATGGAAAATATTGTGGTCCACTCCGACTCGAAGTTACTCTTCGTGAACGATGCCCTTTGGAAAACGCTCCACGCGGAGAAGGTCAAGGTACCGGTCATCGAGATACCTACTTTTTCACTCTTACAATGGAATAATGAAGCCACTCGACAAACCTTTGACAGATGGGAAAGCCTCTTTCTGAATGCCTATCCCGATGGTTTCACGAAAGATGATATTAAATATGCTGAAGTGAGTAACGACGAGGTGATTTGCCTCAATTACACCTCCGGTACTACTGGATTTAGCAAAGGTGTGATGATCACAGCGAACAATTTCGCCGGGAATGTCACCTATGCCCATAAGCTCGACCTCCTTTTCACCGGTGAACGTTTACTGGCCTTTTTGCCTATGGCACACGTCTACGGCTGCGCGTTTGATTTTCTCTACTCCCTCTCCGCGGGTGTCCACGTCACCCTGTTAGGAGTTATCCCAACCCCGCAGAACCTGATCAATGCCATGCAGGAGGTGAAGCCACACCTGATTATCACCGTACCCCTGATCTTCGAGAAGATCTACAAGAAAAAGATATTGCCCATCATCAGCAAACCTATTGTGAACGCGATCATGAAGATCCCGGGTATTAAGAATCTCATATTGAATCGAATTAAAAAATCACTTTTCGAATCACTTGGCAATAACTTCCGAGAGGTGATTATCGGGGGTGCGGCACTCAATGCCGAGGTAGAAGCTTTTTTTCACAAAATGAAATTCCCTTTCACTGTAGGTTACGGCATGACGGAATGTGCCCCCCTTATCTCCTACGATCACCATTACAATTTCGTACCCACCTCTTGTGGATCGGTGCTGGAAGGAATCATGGAGGCCCGGATCGATTCATCGGATCCCGAAAATATCCCTGGTGAAATACAAGTACGTGGCGAGAACGTGATGAAAGGATACTATAAAAACGAGGAAGCCACCAAAGCCGCCTTTACCGACGACGGCTGGCTTAAAACAGGCGACTCGGGAATCATGAAGGGAGAACGCCTGTTTATCAAGGGACGCCTCAAGACGATGATCCTCTCTGCCAATGGGCAAAACATCTACCCGGAAGAGATTGAGTCGAGACTCAACAACCTTCCTTATATCTCCGAAAGCCTGATAGTGCTAAGGAAAAATAGGCTCGTGGCACTCGTTTATCCCGATACACCCGCGATCAATGCCGACAATATTTCATCAGAGAGACTGGAAGAGATCATGGTCGAGAACAAAGGGATACTCAACAAATCGGTCGCTCAATACGAACGAATAAGCGAGATCCATATCGTGGATAAAGAATTCGAAAAGACTCCTAAAAAAAGCATCAAACGCTTCCTATATTCCTGACCTACGATTCAGTTGCCACCGCGATCCAGTAAAAGGATCCGGTAATCTCGACAATGTTGAAAACAAAGCGCGGCCACCCCAAAAGGGTGGCTTTCTTGTTTGTTATTCTTTCAAATATTGTACCTTTGTCTACTTCGATCCACTAAATAAAAAGATATGACAACACGCTACCCACAAAAGATACGGACTTTTATATATTGCGGCTTGATTGCGATGACGATATTCACCACCGCTTGCAACCAACGAGCCAACACGTATTTCGAAAAAGAACTGACGTTTCCCACTTTACTCACCTCCGATCAGAAGGTAAAACTGGCAGCGTACGTGGTTCCCACACCACGACAACTGGAATGGCAACAACTCGAACTCACCGCCTTTATCCATTTCGGCATGAATACCTTTACCGGCCGCGAGTGGGGCGACGGGTCGGAGGATCCAAAGCTCTTTAACCCGACCAATTTTGATGCCGAACAGTGGGTATCCACGTTACAGCAAGCCGGGTTTAAAATGCTAATCCTCACGGCGAAGCATCACGATGGATTTTGCCTGTGGCCTACACGCACCACCCGTCACTCCGTCGCTTCTTCCCGGTGGCAAAATGGACATGGCGACATCGTGAAAGAAGTGAAGGACGCGTGCGATAAATACGACATGAAGTTCGGGGTTTACCTCTCGCCTTGGGATAGGAACGCGGAGAGTTACGGCGATTCACCCAGGTACAACGCGATGTTAGTAGAGCAACTTACCGAGCTGCTCACTAACTACGGGGAAATACATGAGGTATGGTTCGACGGTGCCAACGGAGAGGGGTCCAACGGTCGAGTTCAAGAATATGATTGGGGACGTTTTTACCACGTGATCGACAGTCTGCAGCCTTCGGCCGTGAAAGCAATCATGGGCAACGACGTGCGATGGGTTGGCAACGAGCAGGGCTTAGGAAGGGAGACAGAGTGGAGCGTAACCCCGCTTCAACCCGATATCAACGAGGCTATCATCAATGAGAATATTCGCCTTAATATCTCCCCTACCGCCGAGGACTTGGGTAGCCGGCAACTTATCGAAGAAGCTAAAACGATATACTGGTACCCTTCAGAGGTGGATGTCTCCATACGTCCGGGATGGTTCTATCATCCCGAACAGGATCATCAAGTAAAAACCTTGCAGGAGTTGGTAGATATCTATTATCAGTCGGTGGGAATGAACTCCGTATTGCTGCTCAATATCCCTCCCGATACACGCGGCCTTTTGCATGAGGTGGATGTTGAACGCCTCCGTCAGTTTGGGGCCTATATCAACACCACCTTCCAAAATGAAAAAATAACCGATGGAGATGATGGTTGGAAAGCTCGCGCGGGTGCTTCAAAGGAATTCAACGTGCTACCCGGCGAAACGGTCAACACGGTTATGTTGCAGGAAGATATCTCTAAAGGCCAGAGGGTAGAAGAATTTATCGTTGAAGGGTTGTTAGAAGACCAATGGGTCGCCCTGGCTAAGGGAACCACTATCGGGTATAAGCGGCTGGTTAAATTCGATGATGTTAACCCTTCGATGATCCGGGTAACCATACCTGAAACCCGTGATATAGCTAATATAGCCAAAGTGGGGGCATACTACGCCCCCTTGTTGGAGGACAATCGGCGGGAGCGTAAACTCTCCGACATCTCTACGGATACTTGGCAGATGACCAAGGAGTTCCCGTTGACGGTGGATCTTGGACAATCGTACTCCATCAAAGGGTTCACCTATAGCCCGGAGGAATCACGGGAGTCGATTTTCACTTACCGATTCCGGGTGAGTGAAAACGGGACAGATTGGAAAGAGATTGCCGGAGGCGAGTTCAGCAACATCAAAAACAACCCTATCCCTCAACGCATTTCATTCGACGAAGCCATTGACGCACGCTACATACAAGTGGAGACCATAAGTGGAGTGGATGGTGGGACACCTTCTATTGATATGAAACAGATCGGTATCCTAACGAATTAAAACATACCCATCTCAACTGGTTCATTCAGTTGGGTCTGCACTTTAAATTAATAGTACATCACGTAGGTAATAAAAAAAACATATGAGATCCATTCTTTTACTTTTCATTCTTGGCACGCTTGGTTCGACGCTGATTCACGGGCAAACCGTTCTTGGCACGACACCGGTTCAAGGTCAGACAGCACCTGGCACAACGCTGGCTAACGGGCAGACAGTGGGCGACCTATTCAAATCGATGCCAACAGAGTTTCTCCCTGGATTGTCGGAAGGCAATAAAACCATGTTGCTCGTCGATACCGGCCACACCGCCGTTCCTTATCCTTTGGGCGAGGTAAAGAAAACAATCCACACCCCTGATCATTTAAAAATTCAAACATCCGAAATAGGTGTTACTGAATTGAAGGTGTTGCCAGTCTCCTCCGATTCGGTGATCATTTGCGTGATCAATACCGTGTGTGGAGATGCGTGCGATAGCCGCGTAGATTTCTACTCCACCGGCTGGGTAAAAATTGAAGATACGGTACTCCTACCCAAGGTTAGCGAGGAAATTTTCTTTGATTCTTCTCGAAAAGGGTTGAAAAATTACAAATATGCAGTATCTTTGTCGGGAATTTATCCGATATCGGCTACGTTCAAGGAAAACGAAACAGATTTATTACTGACGTTTAATTACGAGGAGCAACTCACCCGTGAACAGGTCGAAGAAATCACGCCTTTCTTGAAAAGTGATACCGTTGTGTTAAAATGGGATGGGACTATGTTCAGGTAAATTAAATCAAATGTTGCCTATCTATGCACCCGTAGTTCAATGGATAGAATACCGGATTCCGGTTCCGACGATGTGGGTTCGATTCCCGCCGGGTGTACTAAAGCCGCTGTATATCAAATGATCTATAGCGGCTTTGTTTTTCACGGGTACCAAAGGAGACCCAGTTAGCTTAATCCTTTCGATCTTGCACTACCGCGGCCAGCCTGACCAAGTGAAATTGGCAATCGGTCATAGGTACAGACAGCTTTTTTCATTTTTATAGAAAGTGCCGTCTGCCCTGCTCAAACACTCCGAACTGTCCACCTTAAATTTCGAAATAAAATTATTAACTTTGTCAAGGATCTTTTAAACAGGTTAAAAAAGACGTGAATTATAGGGGCACGGCTTGACCAAAAAGTAGCAATTATAGACCAAATCCAACTTTCATATACAATCTAAAGTGATATACAACAAATTAGACTATACCAACTGGGCAGAAATAGAATTATCAATACGAGCAAATACGAAATTACAATATGCAGCTTCTCTAGATAATTTGTCCAAAATTATTAGTTATAACATTTTCGAAAATAATAATGCTAAAGAAATCGATGATTTGTATACGGATCTATTAAAGGAACAAAAAAACAGGAGAAGAAAACACTATGAATAATAGAGATAGTTTTAAATATTGGGTCTCAAAAAATCTGGCTAAAAACTCAAATGCAGGCCCATCTTACATTACTGCACTAGATTGGCTTTCTAAACGATTTCACGAAATGGGAAAATAGGTAAAGAGTCTATTTTTGAAATTGAGGATGTAGACCTTATTCAAGAATTATATTCTGAAGCCATAATGTATCAGAAAGATAAATCATCCTATATTTACAATCAAAATGCGCCCTCGTATGGCGATAAGCATTATTTTTCCGCAAGCCTGAAAAAATACAAAGAATTTCTGCTAGTAAAACAGGAGAACATCGAACCAAGGTTTAGCAAAAAAGCGTTAAATACAGATGCTGAAATGTTCAACACCAACAATCTCATTGAAAGCATCTCCCAATCCGGATTAGTATTCTCCGATAAGCTTATCAATCGGTTTGCAGCTTCTTTACTAACCAAGCCGTTCGTGCTGCTAACAGGTCTATCAGGCTCAGGGAAAACAAAAATCGCGCAGAGTTTTGCCAGATGGATTTGCGAAAATAGAAGTCAATACAAAATTATCCCTGTCGGTTCTGATTGGACGAACAGGGAGCCGTTATTGGGTTACCCCAACGGACTGGATCCGAGTGATTATATTTTACCCGATTCGGGGGCTTTGCGGTTAATCATTGAAGCATCGAAAGAGGAAAATCAACTGAAGCCTTACTTCTTGATCCTCGACGAAATGAATTTAAGTCACGTGGAGCGTTATTTTGCCGATTTCCTCAGCGTAATGGAATCGGATGAAGAGA
>CAYFMZ010000053.1:0-14646 GCA_964344275.1 uncultured Proteiniphilum sp. | reverse complement strand
TGCAATCTTTGGAAGAAGAGAGAGAAGTCATTCAAAAAGAAACACTCGCGGAGGATGAGGAGAGAGAAGTCATTCAGAAAGAAACACTCGCGGAGGAAGAGGAGTCGCTTCAGATGCGAGCGGGAGATGGGCCAATGACCGGCCAGTCGGCTGTTCCACCGGGTTTCGAAGCCAATTTACATAATAGCAAGGGAGGTGGTTCTGCACTCCCGACAAGCACAAAGGCACAAATGGAATCGGCCTTTGGCACCGATTTCGGGAATGTTCGCGTACACACCGATTCCACCGCGGTGCAGATGAGCCGCCAGATAGGAGCACGGGCTTTCACGCATGGGAACGACATCTACTTCAACCAAGGGAAATACAACACCGACTCAACGGCGGGGCAACATTTGATAGCCCACGAGCTTGCCCATACGATCCAACAGGGTGCGTCTGTACAACCAAAAAGGATACAGAGACAGGGAGAAGAAGAAACAAGCGAGGCCCCATCCAACTCCTACTCGTTCACGGATCCCAGGACCCGAGAGGTTTATTCGATCAACACCTCCACGCTACAAGCACAGCTCCCCACTATCGGGATTCCAAGATTTAAATTGCCATTTGCCCCGAACACACAATTTAACCTACCGGTAGGGGGGTCACAACGGGAGAACAACCATCTGCAAGCCTGGGAAACGGCAGCAATGTCCGGTACAGGATTTACCACCGAATTTGAAAATAAAATAAACCAAGAAAATGCACCGAATTTGATGTTTAACGGTATTCCCATCTATTATCTTACTTTAAAGGGAGGTACCACCAGGAAAAAAAGGGGACAAGAGGAAGGAGATCAGGGGGTAATATTTGGAGATCAAGGAGTAATTAAGAGAAGAATTTCAAGACCCTATTGGACGTCAAGTGGACGTTATAAACCGCACGATGTAGATCATAAACTCGAATTGCAATTGGGGGGTGCCGAGACCGACCCCGAAAATATGTGGATGCTGGAATCATCGGCTAACCGGTCATCGGGTGCCTTGATTAAAAACGAGATCGATCGGAGAATCAACACATTATTAGCGGGCTCGCGGGACCATTTGCTCTCACCTCCCGACTTTTCAACCGTAAAGAGCACCTACACGATCACAGTGACAAACGGGCTCTCTGCCGGACCCAATATGCGTTTAAGCAGCACCTCGGACCCCCGTCAACATTGGACACTTGACGACGTAAAGGAGGGACTGCATTTAAGGGGACTGAAATTCCTTACCGAGGCCGAGGTTGCCGCGGCAGGTCTCAGAGGGAGTCCCGATGAACTGATTCTTTATACCAATAGTTACGGAGGGGTACCTTTACGGATTCCATGGGATGAAGCGGCAAGAGCGGCCGGAAGGAAAGACGGCCTTTCGGAAATAAGCGGACCGATGGGAAGAAGAGGGGGTGCCAACCTGATCATCGACAGTGTCCTCTATAACTCTTCTACCACTGGCGGTGAGGGACAAGGGGGCACGGGAGCGGTGATCTGCACGGCATTCCCGGGTTCTAAGGGAATGATTATGGAAAAAACGAATCTCGCGTTTACCGTTAATCAAGCACCCGGCCTTTCGTACGGTGGGGTGATATCACGACCAAGCATCCTTCAGGCCGCGCTGCATGCACTGGAGTTAAAACACTTGAGCCCGATCACCTTAACAAGTGCTGAACTCGACGAGAAAGGGGGATTAATAGCAACGGGCACCGTGGCACCGACCATACCCCTTATCAGGGACGCGAATATTATCGTGGAAATCAGCCCGGAGGGCGTAAGGATTAGTAAAGTATTCAGCAGGAGTGATTTCAACTTCCCCTCTCCGTTCATCGTCGAAAACAGCAGTTTGACAATATTCGCGGGTACCGCGGGATTGGGAATCGAAGGACGTGTAGATTTCGGGATCGAGAACGTGGGCCAGGGTCATCTGGGTGCTGCAGCCTCTACAGCCGGTGGCTTTGAGCTGGAAGGCGCGTTTAACTTCGACTCGGAACTGTTCGATCCCGCGGAGATCCGTGCCGAATATAAAGATAGTAACTGGACGATCGGCGGGGTAATCGGTATCCCTGAAGGGAAAGTACGCGGTATAAAAAACGCGACAATCACGGCCACGTACGGCGAAGGCACCTTCCGCGCGAGCGGGGAGGCAGAACTTGATATTCCCGGCATTCAAAAGGGAAATATGGAAATTATCTATGGCGAGGGAGGATCATCTGTTTGCTAAAAAAAGCCTGCTTCGTATCGGACCCACCGAAGATCAAGAACCCAAGATGAGCGGGAAGCTGATCTTGGACGACGAGTACCTGCAGCTCTTTCTCACGGGGAAGGTGTCAAAACCACGGCTTGGCACCGATTTTCCGGCCGAACAAATCCTGACGGAGATGGAATGGGACGATCTCGTGCTTAGCGAAAAAACCATGTCGGGTATCCGGGAGATAGAGTTATGGTTAAAACACAACGATCGATTGATGGACACTTGGCAAATGAGTGGAAAAATAAAGCCGGGCTACCGTGTGCTTTTCCATGGGCCGTCAGGCACCGGCAAAACAATGACCACCTGTTTATTAGGAAAATACACCGGTCGCGACGTGTACCGTATCGACCTATCGATGGTGGTATCAAAATATATCGGTGAGACTGAAAAGAACCTCTCCAAGCTATTTGACAAGGCTGCTAACAAAGATTGGATCCTCTTTTTTGATGAAGCCGATTCCATTTTCGGGAAACGAACCAACGTGCGTGACGCGCACGACAAATATGCCAACCAAGAGGTGTCTTACCTTCTGCAACGGATTGAATCGCACCCCGGCTTGGTGATCCTCGCGTCCAACATGAAGTCGAACATAGATGTATCCTTTACCAGAAGGTTCAACACCATCATCGAATTCGATCAGCCGGATGCCCGGGAACGGCTGCAGCTTTGGAAAAACTACCTCCCGCCTGTAATAGAGATCGACGCGGAAGTGAATTTAGAAGAGATTGCCCGCAAGTACCAGTTGACCGGTGCCAATATCGTCAACGCGATTCAATGCGCGGGATTGAGGACATTGGAGAAAGAGTCGGCAGCCCTTTTGATGGGCGACCTGCTGCATGGTATTTACAAAGAGTACGAGAAAGAGGGCAAACTACTGCGTCAAGAGTAAAAAGTGGTATCTTTACGGAAAAAAGCGATGATACTTGATATTTGCCTTTCTCCCGCCCTTTACCCTTTTTACAAGAAAGAGAACGATACAGTGGTGGTAGTCGATATTTTTCGTGCCTCCACCACCATGTGCGCCGCCTTATCGAACGGCGCGTCCGCTATTATTCCAATTGCCGATATCGAATCGGCAAGAAAATACAAGTCGGAGGGATACCTGGTCGGCGCGGAACGAAATACCCGGAAAGTCGATTTTGCCGATTTCGGGAACTCCCCTTTCGAATACAGCGCGGAGAAGGTATCGGGGAAGGAGATCGTGTTTACCACCACCAACGGCACACGTGCTATCGAGGCCTCGAAAGAGGGTCGGCAGCTATATATTGGGGCTTTCTCCAATATCGATGCCGTCGTGAACAGCTGCTTGACGGGAGCAGAAAGAGTGGTGGTGCTCTGTGCCGGCTGGAACAACCGTGTGAATATCGAGGATACGCTGTTTGCCGGCGCTTTTGCCGAAAAGTTTCTAAGGGAAGCGGGGGCAACGCCCGGATCGGACGGGGTGGAGATGGCCCGTGACTTGTGGAATTCGGCACGAAAGAACCCGCTCGAGTTCGTGAAAACATCCGACCACTACCGGCGGTTGGTCAATAATGGAGCAGAAGGAGACGCGGCCTTCTGTTTTGAAGAAAACAGCGTTTCCGTGGTTCCATGGTTCGATAAAAGCGAGGGTAAATTAAAAATCGCCTGAATCATCCCAGTCGAGACCATCAAAATCGATCCCTCCCCTGAACTGTTCCAGGTCGCGGCGCTCCTTCTTCGTGGGCCGTCCCGTGCCTCTCTGTCGGTCCACAAAGCCACTGATTTTATTCAATTCCAGTATCTCGTACTGATCGGGAGTCGTAACGTTTTCCATGAATTGTGGAACCAGCTTGGCTCCCATCCGTTTGTCGGCAAGAGCTAACACCTTGAACGAGTAAGTAACCGGCGGTTTTCGCACTTCAATCACCTCCCCCACCCGTATGTTTCGGGAAGGTTTAACGGCGACTCCTCCTATCATCACCCTCCCTTTTTTACAAACATCAGCGGCTATCGTGCGTGTTTTAAAGATCCGAACGGCCCACAACCATTTATCTACTCGTACTTCGTCCATCGCTTCTAAATTCCATCGCTTCTAAGATCTACCGACAATCAATAAATTTCCGGCGTCTACTTATTATTATAGAGGTTCATCGTCTCGTTGATGCCGGCCAAGCAGAAACTACGAACCATTTCACTCGCCGTTTCAACCCGTTCGGGCAACAGTATCTTCTCCTCGTCAGAAAACTCTTCCAACACGTAATCCACCTGCCTTCCTCTGGGGAAATCGCTCCCGATCCCGAACCGGAGACGGGGGTAGTTTGTACCGATTAAATCTTGAATATGTTTTAACCCGTTATGCCCCGCGTCGCTCCCCTTCGACTTCATGCGGAGCGTTCCGAAGGGCAGTGCCAGGTCGTCCACCACCACGAGCAGGTTCCGGTTCTCGATCTTCTCTTTTTGCAGCCAGTAACGAATAGCATTGCCACTCAAGTTCATAAAAGTAGACGGCTTGAGCAAGATCAGTGACCGGTTCTTCAGGCGCGTAGTGGCCACAAAGCCGTATCTACGATCCTCAAAAACAGCATTGGACGCCTTTGCTAAAGCGTCCAATACCATAAATCCGATATTGTGGCGGGTTTGCTCGTAATCGGGTCCGATATTTCCCAATCCCGCGATCAGATATTTCATTTGTTGCGAATTTATTCTTCTTCCTCAACCTTTGCCGCGGCTCCTCGTGCTGCACGTGTGAGCTGAACACGACATACCACCGCATTTTTAACGTTGAGTATCTCGAGACCTTCGAAGCTCAAATCTCCTACTTGTATCGATTTGCCCAATTCCAGTTTCGTTACGTCCACCTCCAACTCTTGCGGCAATTTCGAGGGCAGTGCCTTCACTTTCAATTTACGTATATCGAGCGAGAGCTTACCTCCGGCCCGCACACCAGCGGCCAAGCCTTTCAAACGGACCGGGATCTCGATCACGACGGGTTTATCTTCAAACACATGCAGAAAATCAATGTGCAAGACATCATCCTTCACGGGATGAAACTGCGTTTCTTTCACTATTGACTGCATTTTGGTTTTACCCAAGTCGAGATTCACCAAGAACACCTCGTGCGTGTAGATGAGGTTGCGCACATCCCCCTGCTTCACCACGAAATTGAGGTTCTCTTCATCATGCCCGCCATATATCACACACGGGATAAGGCCCTCGCGACGATATGCCTTGGCTGCCTTTTTACCGAAATCCTCTCTGATCTCGCCTTTTAATTCAAATGTTTTCATTTTTAACTTGTTTGTGTTACTCAAAATAAAGTGCTTTCTTTATTTCCCATCACACGGGAGCTTTCAAAAAAGCGGCGCAAAGTTAGCTATTTTCTTTGAACCACGCAATGCCTAATACCCTCTTTTTCATTTCGATCTTATCATCGGCCCTCACTTTTCGGGGATTTATATGCAATATACCGAAAAAATAGCTACTTTTGCAATTCAAAAAAGTTCAACTAATGAATGTTAGGCTTTTTCTCGCTACAGGTGTACCACAAGTCAATTTGTCTTATACTCCTACAGCTAAATAAAAAAGTTCATTGAAGTGATAAACAGAAATTTAATTCGTATAAGGATAGTTCAAATTATCTATTCATGGTATCAGAATACGAATAAAGATTTACGCGACACCGAAAAAGAGCTATTGTTCGGCTTGCAAAAATCTTACGATCTTTATTATTATTTGCTGCTTCTTATGGTGGAGCTAAGCAGAACATATGAAAACCGGATTGAAGCTAAACGGAATAAGTTTCTACCGTCTGAGGAGGACCTCAACCCCAATATACACTTGGTAGAAAACCGGTTTATCCGTCAACTCGAAGAGAACCGCCAGTTCCGAAAGCAGCTTGCCGAACGCCCCTTGTCGTGGAGCGAACACGAACCGTTTGTTAGGAACCTCCTTGACAAGATACTGGAATCGGAGACCTACCAAGCCTACGCGGGTGTAGACGCACCCAGCTACGAGCAAGACCGTGAGTTCTGGAGAAAAACTTTCAAGCAGTTTATTTACGTCAACGAAGAATTGGACGATCTCCTTGAAGATGAGTGCATCTACTGGAACGACGACGTGGAGATCGTGCAGAGTTTCGTGATGAAGACCATTAAAAGATTCTCGGAAGATAGTGGCCCTGATCAACCGCTCCTCCCCATGTTTCGTGACGAAGAAGACAAAGAATTTGCGTTGAAATTACTGCACAACACCATCCTGAACGAAAAAAAATACAGGGCTCTTATCGAGAAGCATACCGAAAAGTGGGATTTCGATCGGATCGCGTTCATGGATCTTATCGTTATGCAAGTGGCTCTATCGGAGATATTTACTTTCGAATCCATTCCTACCAGTGTATCGCTCAATGAATACATCGAGATAGCCAAGGCATACAGTACCCCCAAGAGCGGCACGTTCATCAACGGGATTTTGGACGCCATCGTGCAAGAAACAAAAAAAGAAAATCGTATCTTTAAACAATAAGTATCACTCTCTAAACATCTATTTCGTATGAATATTTTATTACAAGCAGCTCCCAGCGGAGGAATGGGCGGTATGAGCAGCACCATATTAATGATGGTGGCCATATTTGCTGTATTTTATTTCTTCATGATTCGCCCGCAACAAAAAAAACAGAAAGACCTGCAGAAAAGCCGTGAAGCCATGAAGAGTGGAGACAAGGTGGTTACCGCCGGAGGCATGCACGGGAGAATTAAAGAGGTGGGCGACACCTGGTTTTTGGTAGAGGTGGCCGACGGTGTACGTATAAAAATCGAAAAATCATCGGTCTACGCTTCTTCCGCGGATGTAACACCTAATTAATAGCTCTCTCCTGCAATGGACCTGAAAGCTATCTACCAAAAATGGTTCCCCAGAGCAGAGACTTTTTTTTCCACCCTCCCGTGGAAGAACATACTCTTCTTTTTGTTTTTTTTGGTGATGGCTTTTATTTTTTGGTTGATGCTTTTCTTTCAGAAAGAGAACGTGGAGGGGAATTACCGAATTCCCTTGAAATACACGAACATCCCAGAAGACGTGGTATTTGACCACCCATTACCGGAGCTTATAGAGGTAAGTGTCGCGGACAAGGGGTCCGAAATTTTCAAATTAGATATCACCAAAAAAGACTCGTTGGAGATCAACGTGCGGGAGCTTACCGAGGGAGGTAACACGGTAGTTCAGGGAGACCAGTACCGGCAACTCATCCGGTCGCAATTGGCTCCCAGTACCAATATCCGGGGATATTACCCCATGAATATTTCACTCGCTACCTCCAAATTGGAGCGTAAAGAACTAACGGTTGCTTTCGATGGTGAAATAACTACCAGCCGAGCAAACTTGGTGGCCGACAGCGCCACTTTTATTCCCGAGACGGTGACGGCGTATGGTTCACGTGAATCACTCGCCAAACTGGAAGTAGCAGTAACCGAGTACACCCTGTTCAAAAACCTGAAAGCCACCTCTCAACTCCCTGTCAATATAAATCCAGTGGAGGGGGTGCGATTTTCACCTTCCGTGGTGGATATCTTTATCCCGATAGAAGAGTATACCGAACGCACGTTCGAGGTTCCTATCGTTGCTACACACCTTCCAAAGAACCTGGATGTAAAGTTCTTTCCTTCCCGTGCGACCATTACCTTTTCTGTCACGCTGGAAGAGTATCGCAAGATTGTTCCTGAAGATTTCGAGATCGTTCTCGATTACAGGAAATTTCACGACAACGAGGAAGGACGCGTATCTTTAGAGCTCACCCAAAGTCCTTCCACGATCATTAACCCTCGGCTATCCCCTCAATCGGTGGAGTTTCTCTTCGAGAGTAAAGCCGCGGAATAATCGAATCAGGTAACGTAATCAGGAGCGTACGAGATGATCAGGATAGGAGTTACAGGTGGAATGGGAAGTGGGAAATCAGTAGTATGTGAACTGTTTCGCCTTCATGGGGCTCCGGTATTTGATGCTGACAAAGAGGCGAAACATCTCAACGACACATCCCCACGAATCAAAGAAGAATTAACGCGGCATTTCGGAAGCGATCTCTACAAAGAGGGGAAGCTTGATCGGCAAAAATTGGCAACGCGCATCTTTCACGATAAACAGAATCTGGCCGTAGTCAATTCCATCATTCACCCCGTTTTGGCGGATCAATTCATTGAATGGTGCAAAGCGCGTGAAAACTACCACTTCGTGGTTATCGATGCCGCGGTACTCTTTGAAGCAGGCTTTGAACGGTATGTGGATAAAGTGATTACCGTCTATGCACCGGAAGCAGAGCGAATAGAGCGTGTGACGCGTCGCGATGGCATAAAAAAAAGCCAAATCATAGCACGGATGCAACACCAAATACCGGAAGAGGAGAAGGCAAAACGAGCAGATCACGTGATCTACAACGACGGACTACACTCCCTGATTGAACAGGTAACGAATTTTTTACAAATACTGACTTAAAATAAAAAAGAGATGATCGAAACATTTGGAATCAACGCTGGAAAAATCTGGTCTCTATTGGATAAAACCGGGCGGCAGAACATCAAAGATGTCAAAAAGGCAACCAAGCTGACCGATAAGAACCTTTACGCTGCCCTCGGATGGTTAGCCAGGGAAGGAAAAC
This sequence comes from uncultured Proteiniphilum sp., assembly GCA_964344275.1. Taxonomy (GTDB): domain Bacteria; phylum Bacteroidota; class Bacteroidia; order Bacteroidales; family Dysgonomonadaceae; genus Proteiniphilum. The sequence goes on along the minus strand of CAYFMZ010000053.1, from coordinate 5,775 downwards.
TGAAGCTCGAAGAGGAGGGGAAAGAGCTTTTCGTTTCGTTGAGCTGATTCATTTGCTGAACCATTATTTTTCCTATCAATTCTTTGATTCATTTGATCCTTTAATCAATGAAGCTTTGCTGGCAAGGGAATTGTCAGTGCCTCTACATGTTGTCGTGATCAATATATTATTGATATTAAAACATACCATAAAAATAAAGTGCTCCATAACTCCAATTATGTGTTTTTATCCCGGGAAAATTTGACCTATCCATTGTCAACAAAACATATTTATAGGGGTAGCCCCGTGGTAAGGGCACTAAACTTGCCCATATTCTTCCTGCAGGTTGAGGCCAATGGGGCTGTAGATCAAGCTTCAATTCTCCCAGCAGTTGCAATTCAGGAAATGTATGAACTCGTAAGTTTCCGTGTCCACCCATGAAAGCAAAATAGGTGTCACCTACCTTCTGTACAGAAGTACCTGTTGAGTTCAAGGATATTGGTGGAGCCACGGGAGTGAATTTTCCATCCCATGTATCTGATTCATAAGTGCGAGATGTGATATTTTTGTTGACAAACGCACTTGTCAATAATTTCCATTTATTCGTTTTCTCATCAAAGAAAATGCAAGGATCTTCATTATGCCCTTCAATTTTATCATTTTCTACGCGCATGGATTGCATAACCGAGAAACCACGTCGAGGATCTTTAGAGGAAGTCGCTATTACCAAACCTGAACCGTAGCGTTCGTCCATGCCCGCGCTGCCTCCAAAATCACTGGCATATGCTTTCCATATATCCTCCTTTCGATCAAAGAAGAGATGGGAAGCATAATCGTTTCGCAAGAGGCCATCTCCATGGTCAAAGACGATTACTCCTTCAAATCTCACGTCGAACACCGACGGATCCAAGCTTAATACTCCTTGAGTGCCTTGATAGGTACTGATACCTCGACAACTGAATGTAAACCAAAGCCTATCGTCATCCATCATCGGGCTGAGATCCTCGTAAGAGATCAGTCTGATATCGGCTTGTCCCATACCCATAGACAGGTATGAACGCGCACCACCTATAACGACAGAGCCTTGCAGATTAGATATTACATTGAAAGTCGACTCTTTCAAAATATTCGTTTTTCTGAAATCAAGTATATCGCCAAAACTCTCATTTTTGGATAGATGGCCAATATAGGTTGTTACACCCCCCTCTTCAATAAATATCCCTAAAGTATTCCCATATAATTGCACTCTGAGTTTAAAACCATGCTCAGGGGTAGTATTGGAGTATTTCACTTCCCTGTCAAGAAGGGTGTTTTTATATACACGTAGATATATACCTCTCTCCTCTCCTGAAGTTTTGGCAACTACCTGTATCCTGTCACGTAACCCAAGCCGAGCAAGCTCAATGCCAACTTCAGGGGCTTTTCCACCAACAGTTTTTGTCGCCAACACGTCAATCTCGTACGTAGCATATGGATTAACTCCGCCCACATATATACTCGCCGCATTACTGTTGGTTTGATCAAAGACGAGATTCCCATCAACGAGCTTTGCTTGAAAAAGGCTATCATTTAATGGAGAATTATCTTCAGACGTCAAAAAAGCCGGATGCATGGATGAAAAGGTGACGATTTCGGATGGTAGCAGCTCACATAGAGTAATATTATTTGAAAAAATGAACCTTCTAACGGCTAACCGGTGAAAATCCAGTTCCAAGGGATTTATTTCTGACTTCTCTGGACGGTGTGTTATTTCCTGACCGGAAAGTAGGCCGGTAAAGAAAAATAATAGAATCAGGCAAATTTGTTTTGACATAGATGTACTATTCTTGTTAATTAAAAAAGTATCGCGAAGATAGTTCACCGTCATTTCATCCGGTCGAATCCTTCTCCATATACGCCCATGACGTTACTTTGGGAAATAAAGGCATTTTTGTCGATTTGTTTTACCAGACGGAAAATAGAGGTAGATTCGCTCTGTTTCGCCATCACCAATAGCACCTTTTGCGGTTGTTGGGTATACCATCCCGTGCCATCCAGCACGGTACATCCCCGATGCAGTTGCAAGTTAATCTGGGTTGCTATCTCTTCGTATCGTGTAGAAAAGATGAAGAACTGGACCGATTGACGGATACCATTCAGTATCCAATCGACCGAGGTTGCCATCACCGCGATGATGATGATCCCGAATACGATGGTCTCCACGCTACGGAAGATAAGGTACGATGAGCTTACAATGACCAGATCCACGAGAAGCATGGTGCGCCCCGGAGTGATGTGTCGAAACTTATTAATTATCAACACGATGATATCCGTACCCCCACTACTGCCATTCACTGACATTAAAAGCCCCACACCCGAACCACCCAAGATGGCGCCGATAAGGCCTGCCATAAGCGGCTCATCGGTCATGATGGGATCCCATTGAACCTGTTCGAACATACCAATAAAGAGCGAAAGAAAGGCCACACCCACGATCGTTTTCACCAAGAACTCAGGGCCAAGGATGCGGAAGGCAAGCAACAAAAGCAGGGCATTCATGATCAGGACTAATAGGGAAACAGGCAAGTTAAACGCGTAATTCAGTAATACCGCGATTCCCGTTAACCCTCCGATCACGAACTGGTGAGGCATGATAAACTGGGTCACCCCCAACGCGTACATGAAAGCCCCCACGATAATAGTAAGGTAATCCTTCCAGTAAAACTTTTTCAGACTAAACTCAGGCAATTTTTTCATTTATACACCCTATTCTCCTATTTATAAGTTAACTTCTTTAACACACTATCATGCTCCCTCGTTCACGATTTACGGAGATACGCCTTTAAAACTGCATTCACGAACTGCTTTTCAGTATCATATGATCTCTATATCACTACGTTCACAATCTTCTTTGGGACGATGATCACCTTTTTTGGTTCTTTTCCATCCATCCATCGTCGCGAGTTCTCATGCGCCAACACGGCTTTCTCGATCTCTTCACGGGTCGCGTCGGCCGCGAATTCCAGTACAAACCTCGATTTGCCGTTAAACGAGATCGCGTAGGGGAACGCATCTTCTTTCAGGTACTCCTCGTTCCACTCCGGCCAATCAGCGTCGCACACGGTATCGCTGTTGCCCAAGGCACGCCACAGCTCCTCCGCCACATGCGGTGCGAAGGGGGCGAGGCAAACTACCAAATCGCTCAGTACAGCCCGCTTGTTACACTTTAACGTGCTTAGCTCGTTCACGCAGATCATGAAAGCCGACACGGAAGTATTAAACGAGAAGTGCTCGATATCGTACGACACCTTTTTAATCAGCTTGTGCACCGCTTTTAACTCCTCCTTTGAGGCTTCTTCGTCGGTCACCGCGACCTCCCCATTCGTGTAGAAGAGATTCCACGTTTTTCTCAAGAAGCGATGCACACCGTCGATCCCGTTGGTGTCCCATGGCTTGGATTGCTCCAGCGGGCCCAAGAACATCTCGTACAGGCGAAGCGTGTCTGCTCCATATTTCTCCACGATATCATCTGGGTTGACCACGTTGTACATCGACTTCGACATCTTCTCGATGGCCCACCCGCAGATATATTTTCCATCCTCCAGGATGAACTCTGCCTCCTTGTACTCGGGGCTCCAAGCACGGAACGCCTCGATATCTAACACGTCGTGATGCACGATATTCACATCCACGTGGATGGGTGTTACGTCGTATTGATCCTTCAGGTTGAGTGACACGAAGGTATTGGTTCCCTTTACCCGGTAGACAAAATTGCTCCGGCCTTGAATCATTCCCTGGTTCACCAGCTTCTTGAAGGGCTCTTTCTCGCACGACACACCCAAGTCGTACAGGAACTTGTTCCAGAAGCGGCTATATACCAAGTGTCCTGTCGCGTGCTCGGTGCCCCCAATATAAAGGTCCACGTCGCGCCAGTAATTATTCGCCTCATTGGAAACCAATGCCTTGTCGTTCCGTGGGTCCATGTAGCGCAGGTAGTAAGCCGACGACCCTGCGAATCCGGGCATGGTGTTCAACTCCAGCGGGTACCCCTCTTTGGTAGTCCAATTTTTGGCCCGTCCCAGCGGCGGCTCCCCCGTCTCCGTGGGCAAGTATTTATCCACTTCGGGAAGCTCTAGCGGCAGTTCGTTTTCCGGCAAGGTGTAAGGCATCCCCTCCTTGTAGTAGATGGGGAATGGTTCACCCCAGTAACGCTGTCTTGAGAAGATCGCGTCGCGCAGACGGTAGTTCACTTTCCGGTACCCCACCCTGCGTTTCTCTACCTCGTCGATCGCGGCGGGAATCGCCTCTTCCACCGTCATCCCGTTCAGGAAATCGGAGTTTATCATGATCCCCTCTTTCGCGTCGAAGCTCTCCTCCGACACGTCGCACCCCTCTATCAGTGGCACGATGGGCAAGTTAAAATGTTTCGCGAAGGCGTAGTCCCGGCTATCGTGTGCCGGTACCGCCATGATGGCACCGGTACCATAGCCTGCCAATACGTAGTCCGATACCCAAATGGGAAGTGCTTCTCCGGTAAAAGGGTGAACCGCGTAAGACCCGGAAAAGACGCCGGTGACCGACTTGTCGGCCATCCGTTCCCGTTCGGTCTTTTTCTTGCTTTTGTTCACGTATTCTTCCACCGCTGCACGCTGCTCGTCTGTAGTGAGTTGTGCCGTGAGTTCGCTCTCGGGAGCCAGCACCATAAAGGTAACCCCGAAGATGGTATCGGCACGGGTAGTAAAAATATCAAACGTGATGTTTGCTGATGCGGTGAAATGCATTACCGCCCCTTCGCTGCGGCCGATCCAGTTACGCTGTGTCTCCTTGAGTGAATCACTCCAGTCGATCTCTTCCAACCCCTCCAGCAGACGCTCCGCGTAAGCCGAGACTCGCAAGCACCACTGCCGCATCTTTTTCTGCACCACCGGATACCCTCCCCGGATAGATAATCCCTCGCTCACCTCATCGTTCGCGAGCACCGTCCCCAGTTCCGCGCACCAGTTCACCAACGTATCTCCCAAGTAAGCGATACGCCAGTTCATCAACACTTCTTGTTGTTCTTTTTCTGATTTCCGGTTCCACTCTTCCGCGGTGAACTCCATTATCTCGCCGCACGCCGCGTCGATCCCTTCGGTCCCTTGCTTGGCAAACCGTTCAATCAGTTCGCTGATGGGCTTTGCTTTCCGGGATTGATTGCAGTAATAGGAATGAAACATTTTGATGAACGCCCACTGCGTCCACTTGTAGTATTCGGGATCGCACGTGCGCACCTCCCGGCTCCAGTCGTACGAGAACCCGATCTTGTCCAACTGTTCTCGGTACCGCTTGATATTTTCTTCGGTAGTAATGGCCGGATGTTGTCCCGTTTGAATAGCGTACTGCTCAGCAGGCAACCCATACGCGTCGTATCCCATCGGGTGCAACACGTTAAACCCTTGTAGTCGTTTATAGCGCGAATAGATATCCGATGCGATATACCCTAACGGGTGCCCCACGTGCAGTCCAGCCCCCGAAGGGTAAGGGAACATATCCAGCACGTAGTACTTGGGTTTCGTGTTATCCTCCGCCACCTTGTATGTTTGATGGTCAACCCAGTATTGTTGCCATCGCTTTTCGATCTCTTTAAAATTATAATTCATTCCAGTATCTATATTCAAATTTCGAGCGATATGAACGCTTACTACAGACAAAAAAAGGAGTATGCGTATACCAATGATTAAATAGGCACACGAACTCTGATTATCTTGCCATTAAAACGGTGCAAATATAGTGAAAGCCGAGAGAAATGCCAAACTTGTTTGAGTATTACCGAGGCGC
>CAYFMZ010000052.1:2783-14989 GCA_964344275.1 uncultured Proteiniphilum sp. | reverse complement strand
GAGCACTCAGCTTCAATTTTGCACGTCACCGCCAATTGAGGCAACACGCTGTTACCTGCTGGCATTCTTGTCTTTATTGTGTTAGTCTTCATATTCATAGGTGTGTAGTCCTTTAATAATACCTGAATGAAGCATCATTTTAAGTCTTTCATCAAGTTCAGTCCGTTCATTTCTTATTATTGAATAAAACTCTCGTTGTCCATTTATTTCGTTAATATTCATAATAACCCCAAGCCTATATAAAAATCTCATTAGTGCTTGAGGACTCTTTTCAATATTCTTATTTCTGCCTTTCAGAAATTGTGAAACAAAATATTTCTTGTCAAATGGTCGGCTACCAAGAGTTCGTAAAAAGGCATATAAGGTTTTGGTGTATCTTATTTGAGGTCCAATTTCATTTGATATTTCACCTAATAACCAATCAGAATACTTTTTTTCGGCATTGAAAATTGTCCGGTAATCAAGTTGGTCGGTATCTTTAACTTCTTTTTGAATGTATTTGCAAAATTGAACTATGTCTCTTGGTCTATGGAAAGTCCTATGAACTAAGTATTTGAATGGTTTCATTTTAAAACCTTCATCAAGTATAGCCAAGTCATTGTCATTAAAAAGGAAGTGAAAAGGACTTTTCTCATTAATGGATTCTGTGCTGGCCAAAATCCTTTTATTTATTAACTGTAACAAAGGAGGGTTAACCCAATCACGTTTATTTATTATACTCCAATTTAATAGAAACTTATGGTCGTCCCATCTTGCACTATCAGGGTCATATGTGTTGATTTCATAGTAAATGTCTGAACGTAGATAAGCGACAATTTTGACATTTATGCCTTCATAGTCAAATGATATATTTAAGTCGTAGATTGACTTGAATAAACTGATAATACATTGAAAGTAGGCCTTATTATTAATAAAGCTTGTATAGTTATCATCAAGTTGGTCAAATTGGATTACATATTTCCGTGTTTTATTTCTTTTAAGGTAACTTCGTATCAGTTGTTCAAGTCTTTTGTTTATTGTGGTGATGTTTTCTAGTCCGTCTCCTAATGAAATTTCTTTAGCGGATGATTTGCCCAAATTTAGAAATTCAAATTTCAAACCGCCTTCAGACTTTTTTGTAGTTGTAGTTACTTTTTGATGAAGTTCTGTTAAATCGGTTCCAAATCTGTATTTGACATACTTTTCTAATTCTTGATACTCTTCATCTGTTTTGGTAAGTTGGTCTTTAATTATTTGAGCTGCTATTTCAGATAAAATAATATTTCTCCAAATACTTTGATATTGATTTGGTTTGCTAAAATCATCATCAGAAAGTTTTAAAAGTTTTTCAAACGGAAAATTTTTGAAGGATAAATTTTCAATCAAAACACCCTGTTTGTATTGCTGTTCGTGTATCCAAGTATATATGGCGGACTTTCCCGTTCCTTTACGTCCGATTATGAAAAACTCCTTTCCATTTACGATTTTACTCCAATAATTTTTGTTAATAAAGTAAGAGCTCAAATGTTTGTCATTTAGTCCGTCAATAGAGCCAAAGTCTATTGCTTTAATTATTCGTATTTTGTCTTTTATGTCCATATTATTTGGATGTGTCGGTTTTTTATGCTTGCAGGTAACGTCTTATTTGCGCAATAAATATACAACATTCGTAAATATAAAATATATAACATTCGTCAACCGATTTCCGAATAGTGATGAAAATGCCGGCTAAATGAGAAATACAACTGATTTGTATGTAAAACATATTTTTTCGTTTACGAATGTTTTGATATATTTGCAATGCTGTTTAAATCCGTGAAATATGAAAATCGACGATCTAATTGCAAATTTCGAGCGGAAGCTGAAGCTCCAAAGGTATAGCCCTAATTCCATCAAGAATTACATTAGTGCAGTGAGAAGCTTCTTGAAAGTCGCTTTAAAAAGATTCGACCATCCCGATCAATTAAGCGAAAATGAAATAGAAAAATATGTTTTTTGGAAAATTGAAAAACATAAAATCAGCAGCTCACATCAACGGATGATTGTTGCATCCATCGACAAGTTCTATCAGTCGGTATTAAATAGAAACTTACAGGTTAGGCACCTGTATCCCTCACGAAAAGAACACAGGTTACCAAAATACGTGACTATGATGGAGGTGCGAAAAATGATTGCATCCATTACTAACCAGAAGCACGCGTGTGTTATAAAGATTCTTTACGGTTGCGGGCTGCGTTTGAGTGAACTATTACATTTGAAACTGCATGATATCGATTCGGAACGGATGGTGATCCATATCAGGAATTCTAAAGGGAATAAAGATCGCGTGGTAATGCTTTCACCGGGCTTGCTTGAAGATTTGAGAAGGTATTTCAAGATGTATCACCCGAAGGTTTATCTCTTTGAAGGACAGGGTGGTGGAATGTACTCGGCAAAGAGCGTGCAGAACGTGGTTAAAATGGCCGCCAAGAAAGCGGGTATACAAAAGCAGGTGACACCTCATGTATTGCGGCACAGCTTTGCAACTCACCTTATTGAAAATGGGACGGATATCCGGTATATTCAAAAATTATTGGGCCACTCTTCCATCAAAACGACAGAAATCTATACCCATGTTACAGATGCCGCGAAATTGAAAATCAAAAGTCCACTCGATCTATTATAAAAACAGTTCTCTCCCTTGTGGCGAACCATAACTTAGAATTCGGATACGCTACAGGAGGAGGAAAAGATTATTTATTTTGTGTGAATGGATTTCCATCTTGGTAATCGTTTTGAATAAAACATCTTACCCCTAAATTAAATGGTCCGGATTATCTCGTCGGTCGCGAAGCGGAATTTCGGGGTCACCTGGGGTTGATTCGTATCTTCCTTATCCCTGTACCCGATGGTTACGGCAAAAAGGGTCTTGAAGCCTTCATCACCCAGCACGCGATCGTACTCCTCGTTCTGGATCCCTTCCATGGGGGTTGAATCGATGCCCATGCTCGCGCACGCGCTCAAGAAGAAGCCCAAGGAGATGTACACTTGACGGGACATCCAGGTGTTTATCTCCGACTCGCTCTGCCCCTTGAACTTATTCTTGTAATACTTTTCTGCACCGTTGGGTAGAAGCGACAGCCTTTTCTCTTCAAAAGCCTTGGGGTCTTCCATCACGCTAAAGACCACCACGTGGCTCGCGGCATTCACCTTGTCCACGTTGCTGTAGGAGTACTTGGCCAGTTCACTTTTCACTTCCTCGTCGGAGACGAAGGTGAACTTCCAGGGTTGACTATTTATGGAAGAGGGGCTTAACCATAAAATTTCTTTTAACTTCTCGATGGTTGTATCTTCAATTTTTCTCGAGGGGTCGTATTTTTTTGTCGAGTAACGATTCTTTGCAATATCTATAAAACTCATATCTCTAACATTAAACATAAATACATTTTATCACATAGAGATACAAATAGCATGCCATAACGCAATCCTTTTGCCGGTATGCATTTATTACACGTTCGTTACAAATCGGAGTACTTGTATCCCGTGTCGCAAAGAATGGTTACAATGTTTTTGATCGCGGGATTCTTTTCCAAATATTTCACCGTGGCAACGACGTTCGCTTCTTATTTACCAATTCGGCAAGTTGTTGTTGCGTCAAGCTTTTTTCTTCCCTGGCTCTTCGTAATAGAAGCCCTATTTTAAACGACTCGAAGTCCCTTTCAAGTTCATCTCTTCGTTGAGTGCCTTTTCTGCCATAAACGTTGTCCTTTATTTCAGCCCAGGTCTTCGTTTCCATTTTATTTTCTTTTTCTCTCATAATATTCATGGTAGGCTATTACTGTTCTGATTTTTTGTCCCATCACGACAAAGGTAACTTAAAAGTTTCTACTCGTGAAATGATCGGGCATTTTATAATATATAAAAGCCCCTCGTCGGGCAATTAATCCAACGAGGGGCTATTATTTAATTGAGGTTGCTAATCAACAAGCTTCAATTCATCGATGATATGGGAAGAATCCATCACCTTGTCGATCATGTAGAGAACGTAAAGGATGTCGACGCTGATCATGCGCTGCATCTCGGGCTCGAAGAGGATGTCGCCGCTGAGCGATTCCCAGTTGCCGTCGAACGCTAACCCGATCAGCTCGGCATTGCCGTTGAGCACGGGGCTGCCGGAGTTACCGCCGGTGATGTCGTTGTTGGAAAGGAAGTTCACGCGCATGCGCCCCTCTTCATCGGCATAGCGCCCAAAGTCGTCCGTACGGATGGCATCCAAGATATAGTCCTGAACGTTGAACTCGGGGTCGCCGGGGGTCTCTTTCTCCAGTACGCCGTTCGTGGTAGTAAAGTAATCGTACCATACCGCGTCGCGAGGCTGGTAACCGCCAACCGTCCCGTAACTCATCCGCTGGGTAAAGTTGGCGTCGGGATAAAAGGTTTTATCGGCATCCATCTCTAACAAAGCGGCCATGAATTCACGCTCTCCGCTCAATATTTTCTCGTAGTAGGGCATCATGCGGCCTGAAAGCTCGTACCCCATATCGGCGGTCGACAAGGCGAGTTGCATGGCGGGATCTTCCGTCAACACTTGCGTATCGGCCGTCTGCAACAGTGCCAATAGCTCTTCGAGCGAGGTGAATAGGCTATTGGCGAACAACCACTCGGCGTACGCTTCATAGTCGCCACTAAACTCCTCTTCGATCTTTTGATAAATATCGGGATGAAACTCCTCGGGAACCCGGGCGGCGTACAACCGCATCATCTCGGGAAGGACCTTCTTATCCAGCTCCGGTTCGTAGTTCTTGTACGACTCAATCAGCCGATCGTTGATAAAGGCCTGTTTATCCTCCTCCGTCCCGTCGGAGTCGAACTGTAAAATGGTATTGGCAAAGCGAATCAGCTCGATGCCGTTATTGAATGTCTCCAAGAAGTAAGTGGTATATCGAGCCATATCGTTGGAACCGGTATACGACTCTTCTAACGATGCGAGCGTGTGGCCGTACTTGGCCTCTTGCACGGGGTTGCTGCTGATCCAAGCAGCAAGGCGTTCTTCCAGTTTCTCTTTTTCCGCGAGCACGCCCAAGTTTGTCAGTGCCTCGTTCATCCCCATGGAGTTCTTCCAGTAGTTGGAGCTGCCGGCGTACTTGCTGGCATACTTGATGCGGATGGTATCGTTCGAGGTCATGGCATCCCACCAGATCTCTTGTTTCACGCCGCGTACTTCAACGCGGGGTTCGTTCTCCGACTCCATCCGTTGGCGGATTCCCCAGGAGGAGAGGTACCGATGGGTGCTGCCGGGGTATCCCACGGTCATCGCGTAATCGTTTTCACGCACACCGGCCAAAGAGATAGGGACGACGTACTTGGGCTGGTAGGGCACGTTCTCGCTGCTGTAACGGGCAGGCTGATTGTCCTTCCCGGCATACACGCGGAAGGCGGAAAAGTCGCCCGTGTGACGGGGCCACATCCAGTTATCGGTGTCGCCTCCGAACTTGCCGACCGACGTGGGAGGGGCTACCACCAAGCGCACGTCGCGGAACACGTCGTAGAGCACCACGTAGTACCTGTTGCGGGAGAAAAAGGGCACCACCCGCGCTTGGGTAAAGGGGTCGTGCTCGTACTCCCGGATCAACTCGTTCGAGATGGAGTCGATGGCCAACTCTCGTTGAATTTCGCTTAGTACCGAAGGCACGTGAGGTAAGATCCGATCGGTTACCTCTTCTACAGAACGGAGGAACGATACCGTAAGCCCATCGGCAGGCAACTCGTCGGCTTGAATTTTAGCAGAAAAGCCGTCCTTCAAGTAATCGTGTTCCACCGCGCTCAGTTTCTGGATGGCCCCGTACCCGCAATGGTGGTTCGTGAAGACCAATCCCTGTTCAGAGACTACCACACCGGTACAGCCGCCACCAAAAATAACGACCGCGTCTTTCAACGATGGGTTCGTCTCGTTATATAGTTGATCGACCGGGAAGCTGAACCCCAGCTCCTGCATCCGGGCGATGCTCTGGCTGTTTAACTCTTTTAATAACCACATTCCTTCATCGGCTTTCGCGATGAAGCTCGCTCCTACTATCGCAAGTAGTAAAAATAGTTTCTTCATTAATTTCTAATTCTTCGTTTTTAATTTTAAATTCCTTCCCAACACGGCCCCCACGTACACCCCCACGAGGGCTGTATTGATCAATAGCCGTGCCCATAACGCGTCCACGTGCCGGTAAGTAAGCGTGATGCCCCCGAAGAGCACCATCGCCAACAGGAAAGATAACCCGGCCGACTTCAAGTTATAGGGTATGGGGTAGTGCTTCTGTCCCAGGAAATAGGAAACGGCCATCATCGCGAAATTGGCGATAAATGACGCCCACGCGCAGGCCATGTAGCCGTACCGGGGAATAAAAAGCACGTTGATAAGTATAGTAATGCCAAACCCGAAAAGCGACATGTAGGCGCCCCACTTGGTCTGGTCGGTGAGTTTGTACCAGAGCGATAAATTGAAGTAAACACCAAAAAACAGCTCCCCTAAGAGCACGATGGGCACCACCTTCAATCCCACGTGAAATCGTTCGGGAATAAGGTACTTGATGATATCGATATAGCCGGTGGTGAGGAGGAAGATAAGCAGCCCGAACAGGATAAAGTAGCGGGTGGCCTCGCCGAACGATTTACGGTCGTCCGACGCTTGACGGTTTCGAGCAAAGATGAATGGCTCGAACGCGTACCGGAATGCTTGGGTAAACATCACCATGATCACGGCGATCTTGAAGTTCTGTCCATAGATGCCCAGCTCGTGAAACGCGTTCGCCTTATCGGGGTCGGCATCGGGATAAAGCATGGGGAAGATGATCTTATCCACCGTCTGGTTCAAGATGCCTGCCACCCCCAGTATGAGGATGGGAAACGAGTATATGAGCATCTTCCGGAGCAGTGCCTTATCGAACGTGAACTTGATCCGCAGCTCCGGGGAGACCATCAGGAATTGGATGACCGACGCGGCCAGGTTGGAGATAAGGATGTAGTCGATCCCTCTCTCCAGCGTGAACCAGGAGAAGGCATCGGGAAATTTTGATTGCAGCCAGGGGCAGGCCAAAAAGAAAAAGAGGTTAAAGAGGATGGTCAGCACCACGTTCGCGACCTTGATAAACGCAAACCGGATGGGACGTTGCTTGAACCGCAGGTTGGCGAAAGGGATGGATCCCAGCACGTCGAAGCAGAGGATCAGCACCAAAAACAGAAGGTAATGCGGCTTCATGGCGGTGCCACCCAAAGCGAAAGCTGCCGGTTTTAATACCGCCAACGCTAAAAAGAAGAAGAGAAGCGTGGTGGAGGCGATGCTGATGAAAGTAGTAGAAAACACCTTCGCGGGATCTTTCTCGCTATTCGCGTACCGGAAGAAGCCGGTCTCCATGCCATAAGTAAGGATCACCTGCAGGAGCGCCACCCAGGCGTAAAAGTTGGTCAACACCCCGATATCTCGCACCTCCGGAAGGGCAAACGCCCAGTAGAGCGATAGCAGCCAGCTTAGAAGGCGCGGCAGAACACTGCCTATCCCGTAGAAGAGGGTCTCCTTTGCCAACGTTTTCATTCCGCCTGTCATCTTATTTAGAGTTGTTTTGAAGACTGGTTGTACGATTAAGCTGCAAATGTAGTCATCATTATTTATCTTTAAGAAGATGGATTGTCAAAATATCGAAAAAAACAGCTTACTTTGTAGGTTGAAACAAATATAGATTTATAAACCTTTTTACGCGCGAACGATACACGGGGTTCGGAAAGCACGAGTATTCCGGTGGGTGCGCATTTTAACAACTATGGTACAGGACGACGTTTTTAAGAAACTGATATCGCATTGCAAGGAGTACGGTTTCGTGTTCCAATCGAGTGAAATTTATGACGGGTTAGGCGCCGTGTATGATTACGGGCAGATGGGCGTGGAGCTCAAGAATAACCTGAAAAAATATTGGTGGGACAGCATGGTGCTGTTGCACGAGAACATCGTAGGGATCGACTCCGCCATCTTCATGCACCCTACCATCTGGAAAGCATCGGGACACGTGGACGCGTTCAACGACCCATTGATCGATAACAGGGATAGCAAGAAGCGGTACCGTGCCGACGTGCTGATCGAGGAGCACCTGGCTAAAATAGATGATAAGGTAAACAAGGAGGTGGAGAAGGCGGCCAAGCGCTTCGGGGAGAAATTCGACGAGCAGATGTACCGCGAAACCAACCCCAGGGTGCTGGAAAATCAAGCGAAGCGGGACGAGATTCACGCGCGTTTTGCCAAGGCACTGAACGACGATAACCTGAACGAGCTGCGTCAAATTATCGTGGATTGCGAAATCGCCTGCCCCGTGAGTGGTACCCGTAATTGGACGGAAGTGCGGCAGTTCAACTTGATGTTCTCTACCGAGATGGGATCTACCGCCGACGGGGCACTCAAAGTATACCTGAGGCCCGAGAGCGCGCAAGGGATATTCGTGAACTTCCTGAACGTGCAGAAGACCGGACGCATGAAAGTGCCTTTCGGGATCGCGCAGATCGGGAAAGCGTTCCGTAACGAGATCGTGGCGCGCCAGTTTATCTTCCGCATGCGGGAGTTCGAGCAGATGGAGATGCAGTTCTTCGTCGCACCGGGTGAAGAGCTGGATTGGTTCGAACACTGGAAAAAAGAACGGATGAAATGGCACCAGGCCCTTGGCTTTGGCGCGGAAAAGTACCGCTTCCACGATCACGATAAGCTGGCGCACTATGCCAACGCGGCTACTGACATCGAGTACGAGATGCCGTTCGGATTCAAAGAGGTGGAGGGGATCCACTCCCGTACCGGGTTCGACTTGAGCCAACACGAGAAATTCTCCGGCAAGAAGATGCAGTATTACGATCCCGAGCAGAAAAAATCATACATCCCGTACGTGGTGGAGACCTCCATCGGACTCGATCGTATGTTCCTATCGGTGATGGCTGCCTCCTACCGCGAAGAGACGCTGGAAGGTGGAGAAACCCGGGTATTGCTGAAACTCCCTCCCGCTCTCGCGCCGGTGAAACTGGCGATACTGCCATTGGTACGTAAAGATGGGCTGCCCGAGAAGGCACGGGAGATCATGGACGACCTGAAATTTAACTTTACCTGCCAGTACGACGAGAAGGATAGCATCGGGAAACGTTACCGCCGCCAAGACGCGATCGGAACGCCCTTTTGCGTGACCATCGACCATCAGTCGCTGGAGGACAATAAAGTGACCATCCGCGACCGCGACACGATGGAGCAAGAACGGGTTTCCATCGATACGCTGCAACAAGTTATTGCCGATAAAACCGATATGAAACACCTATTGAAAAAACTATCTGAATAAAAACCACGCAGTATGAAAAGACAAACACCCTTATTCCTCGGGCTTATCGCGACCCTTTTATTTTTGTCGTGCGATGAGACCGAAACATTCGACGATCGGTGGCAACTGGCGAACGAAGCGCAGTTTGTCACCATCTCCGGTAACTCCAGCTACCAGAGGATATCCTCCCAATCGGGAAGAGGCTACATTATGTATAAAGAAATCGAGGCCGGGACTGGGGAGACTCCGGTCTTCACCGATAGGGTAAAAGTCCTCTATACAGGATGGTATAAAAATGACTGGTCCAAGCCCGACAAGTACACCGACGATAAGGGGAACCAAATCACTAACAAGATCATCTTCGATTCCACGGAGAACCGAAACGACATTCCCAGCACGTTTGATGTTAATCCCGGTGCAACCTACGGAGTTGTCGATGGCTTCTCTACTGCCTTGCAACATATGCAGGTGGGTGACAAATGGGAAATCTGGATTCCGTGGGAACTCGCGTACGGGGCAAACGGGAGAAGTCCCATTCCAGGATACACCACCTTGGTATTTGAAGTAGAGTTGGTGGATATCGTGCAGTAATACCACTATGAATAGATATATCTTTTCGTTTCTTTTCCTTTTTCTTGCCGGATTTATTTACCCGCAAACGTCGTTGCAGCGTTTTATTGATCACGCTGCATTAAAACACGCGTCGGTGGGGGTCTCGGTGGTGGAATTGGAGAGCGGGAAGATTGTGGCAAGCCACGATGCGGAGAAATCGCTTACCCCGGCATCGGTGCTCAAGTTGATCACCGCCGCAACGGCCGTGGAGGTGCTGGGAGAAAACTATCGGTACAAGACCGAGATCGCGATCGACGCCGATGACCCGTCGCGCATTCTTGTTTTAGGAAGTGGCGACCCCACGCTGGGGAGCGAGGTGTTTCCGGAAAATCCCGACGCTTTCTTTATTAACGGGGTGGAAGCGCTCAAAAAGAGCCTCTCCGCGGACAAAGAGTATTCTATCTACGTGGTGGATAACCTGTTTGGCTACAATGGAATTTCTCCGGAGTGGACATGGATCGATATCGGTAATTACTACGCGCCGGGTGCCTATGGCATCAGTATTTATGATAATAGTTATCGACTGGTATTTAATACCACCGACCGGAACAATCCCCCGCGCATCCTACGCACGGAACCGGAGATTAAAGGGCTTACCTTTCAAAATTTACTCTCCCTCAATACCACGGGACGTGACAATGGGTATATCTACGGCATCCCCTTCTCGTACGAACGATCGCTACGCGGAGATATCCCGGGCGGGAGAAGCGAATTCAGTATAAAGGGCGATATCCCCGATCCGGGCGGACTGCTTGGGGAAACGTTGGCGGAACAGATGAGGAGCGCCGGGTATAAAGTGGGGAAGGTGGAGACGGATCGGGTGGATTATCTTTCAAGATACAGTCCAAACGTGCAATCGGTTCCTTACCGAATTGGCAACGTGATTTTCACTCGAGTGTCACGGCCATTGAAAGAGATTACCCGAGAGATAAACGTGGAGAGCAACAACCATTTTGCCGAACACCTGATCCGAACAGTCGGACGGCGCGGTGATGGCAATATCTACTCCGACGCGCTGGAGGAGGGCATCAAGCAAACCCTAAAATACTGGGACGAAATAGGGTTGGACACCACCCCGCTCGTTATGTATGACGGAAGCGGGTTAGCCCCTCAAAACACGGTAAGTGCCCGATTCTTGACCGACCTGATGGTTTACATGTACAACCAAAGCGATTACTCCGCGGCCTTCTTCCAATCGTTACCCAAGGCGGGACAAGAAGGAACGTTGAAAAATTTCCTGCGGGACACCCGTCTCAACGGCAAGGTGATGGCCAAGAGCGGAAGTATCGGCGGGGTTCAATGTTATTCCGGCTATCTGATAGATGGGAACAAACGATACGCGTTCGCGATCTTGGTAAACAAGTTCAACGGCACGCGCGCGCAAGTCAGGAGTGCCATCGAACAACTCCTCCTGGGTTTTTAATTCACAGCTCTAAAAAAAGGCCGCCCGAAAACGGACAGCCTTTTTATTAAATTGTAGAAAACCTGTAACGGGTATTCCTGTAACGGTTAGTTAGAATTTATATCCTACCGAAAGGTACGCGTTCTGGTTCTTGATATTGCCATTGTCGGAATTAGAGATGCTCACCAAGCCCATATCCCAGCCAAGGTCCACCAAGATGGGGCCGAATTCAGCTCCCACGCCAAGGCCTAAACCTGCATCAAGCGGTTTGTACTGGGTAAGTGCATCACCAAAGATTTTATCCACATCCCACTCGCCGGAGATATTTCCTACCGAAGCTTTCCTGCTCCCTCCAACACCGTACGCCACGTAAGGACCGGCATGAAATACCACGCGGGTTCCGGGAGAAACATCTATTTTGTACGCGTAGTGGATGGGAAGTTGCACGTACATCAAGTTTTCTGTGTATTCGGCATCCCAATCGCTGTTTTCCGATTTGAACCCTTTGGTCGTGAAAAACAGTCCCGTTTGGATCGCGCTGTTATAGGATAACTCGTAATCGGCAAGCAATCCCACGTTGAAACCTATCTTCAGGTTTTTATCGGTCAGTTCATCCCCATAAAAATTGGACATGTTAACGCCTCCTTTTACACCCAAGTTCAGCTGCGCGCTGGCTCCAGTAACAATGGCGAGCATCGCTACAACCAGTACTAATCTCATTTTTTTCATAATTCAATCATTTAGTTAAGTAATGTAAGTTTGTTTGAAAGACCGTGCCTTCAAAACAGGAATAAAACACACGAACCGCTTTTTTGTTCAAGGAGGGCCCGCGATATGAGCTAATTTAGAAGGGATAAAAAGTTTCAGAGGAGATATAAAGTAGAGGTTACACGTAGCTTAAC